>JBJTBH010000125.1:0-6770 GCA_046091285.1 Cyanobacteriota bacterium
GCGGCTGGCCAGTTCGAAGGCGTGGGCTCCCAGCCCGGCCTCCCAGAGCAGGATCAGACCACCGACCTCCCGGGCGGAGGCGATCATAAGGGCCGGGATCACCCCGGAGTCATCGGCGGTGACCGCGGTCAGTTCCGCCGGGTAGCGCTCGCGTCGTCTGTCATCGGAGAGCAGGTCGGCGCTCTCGCGAAGCAGCTGAGCCCGGGCCTCGAGGGCTTCAGCGGTGAAGCCCTCGTCGGGACTTCGGTCGAGGCGTTGCTCGAGGGTACGGAGAACGCTCTGGGCGTCGATGGCCGGACTGACGCCGAGAAGGCGAAAGTGGTCGATCGGCAGTTCCAACCCAAACCGTTGTCAGCTGTGCGACTTTAGGCACGATTGGCCGCTCTGCCCGCCAGCCTGGGCCGGTTCCGGTGGATGGACCCCGTAGAGTCTGGATCAGGACTGTGGACGGCGGCGACTGTCATGACCCAGGAGATGGCTGCACAAGCAGTGGTGTCGTCCACCACCGTCACCGCCAATGGCAACGTCAGTGCCAGCGCCAACGGCAGCGGCAGTGGCAACGGCCATGGCGCCTCTGATGCCGGAAGCCACGCCGAGCGGCTGCTCTCCCTGGCTCCCACCGTGCCGGCCACCCTCACTCGCGATCAGGGCCTGATGCTCTACCGCGACATGACCCTCGGCCGACGCTTCGAGGACAAGTGCGCGGAGATGTACTACCGCGGCAAGATGTTCGGCTTCGTTCACCTCTACAACGGCCAGGAGGCCGTCAGCACCGGGGTGATCCAGGCGATGAAGCTTCAGCACGACTGGTTCTGCAGCACCTATCGCGACCACGTGCACGCCCTCAGCTGCGGCGTGCCCGCCCGCGAGGTGATGAGTGAGCTGTTCGGCAAGGAAACCGGTTGCAGCAAGGGAAGGGGTGGTTCGATGCACCTCTTCTCACGGGAGCACCACCTGCTCGGGGGTTACGCCTTCATCGGCGAAGGGATTCCCGTCGCTCTCGGGGCGGCTTTCACCAGTCGCTATAAACGTGATGCCCTGGGGGATGCCAGCAGCGATGCCGTCACGGCTGCCTTCTTCGGCGATGGCACCTGCAATGTCGGGCAGTTCTACGAATGCCTGAACATGGCCACGCTCTGGAAGCTTCCGATCCTGTTCGTGGTGGAGAACAACCGCTGGGCGATCGGCATGGACCACGACCGGGCCACCAGTGATCCTGAGATCTGGCACAAGGCCCGGGCCTTCGGCATGGCCGGCGAAGTCGTCGATGGCATGGATGTGCTCGCGGTGCGCGGCGCCGCCGAGCGGGCTGTCGCCCGGGCCCGGGCCGGAGAGGGGCCGACCCTGCTCGAATGCCTCACCTATCGCTATCGCGGCCATTCCCTCGCCGACCCCGACGAATTGCGTGCCCAGCAGGAGAAGGAGTTCTGGGCCCAGCGCGATCCGATCAAACGCCTGGCCGCCCATCTGATCAAGCACAACCTCGCCAGCGTCGACGACCTCACCACCATCGAGAAGGAGATCGATGCCGTGGTCGCTGATTGCGTCGAGTTCGCCCTGGCGGCACCGGAGCCGAAAGCCGAAGATCTGACCCGTTACATCTGGGCGGACGACTGAACGCCCTGCATCCGTCGGTTCGGAAGCCTCCACGTTCGCCGATCCTGCCGATCCCTCAGAGGGACGGCGGGATGCGTTTGGTGAGGTTGCGCAGTTTGCGCAGGGCCTTCAGCTCCACCTGACGCACCCGTTCACGGGACACATCCAGCTTGCTACCGATCTCGGCCAGGGTATGGCGTTCTTCCCCTTCCAGCCCGAAGCGCAGGTGCAGCACCTCCCGCTCTTGATCGGTGAGATGACTGAGCCATTTGCCCAGCTGTTCGTGATGCATGCCCCGCTCCACCCGATCCAGGGGCTCCTCGATCGAGAGATCGGCGATCAGATCACCGAGGAAGCTGCGGCCCTCCTCGCCGTTGATCGGGGCATCGAGGCTGGAGGTGGTCAGGCTCTGCCTCAGCAGGGAATCAAGTTCAGACACCGGGATGTTCATCGCTTCGGCGATCTCGCCGCGGGAGGGCATCGCCCCGAGCTTGTGGGCCAGATTAAGGCTGACCCGACGGATGGCGGTCAGACGTTCGCTCAGGTGAACCGGCAGTCGGATCGTGCGGGACTGGCAGGCGATCGCCCGGGTCATGCTCTGGCGAATCCACCAGAACGCATAGGTTGAAAATTTATATCCACGCGTTGGATCAAATTTTTCAACAGCGCGCTCAAGTCCCAGGGAACCCTCCTGAATCAAATCCAGAAGTTCAAGGCCTTTGCCTTGATATTTCTTGGCCACACTGACAACAAGCCTCAGGTTGGCTTTCATCATCCTGGCTTTGGAACGTCGGCCGATCCGAATCGTCTTCCGTTGCTGATCGGAATAGTCGACGGCTTCCCCGGATTCGAGGAGTTGCATCATCGCCTGGACCTGGTTGCCCAGTTCAATCTCCTCAGAGGCCGTCAGCAGAGGCTCCTTTCCAATCGATGCCAGGTACCAGCTGATCGGATCACCGCCTCGCTTGCGACTGCTTTCACTGCTTTTGAGATTGGAGGTCATCATCGACCCCTCCACCGAAGTTTGTTGACTGTCCTACGAAATGGGTCCGGAACCCGTTTGCTTCAGCAACCCTTCCGATTTCTCTTGCGAACTTCAGAACATGGCGACATTCTGTTGTGTTCTGATTTCCCCATCGACGAGGTCCCGGGCCACCTCCATCGGGGTCACGCCCTGCCCCAGGCGCCGGCAGGCCTTGATGCCGGCCCAGGCGTGGTCGAGGGCCGCCGCCGCCAGCCATGGCGCCAGCGATGGTCCCAGGGACGCCAGCGCCGGGTGGGTGCGATGACCTTCGGGGCCACCCAGGGCGGCCAGGGCCCGGGCACCGCAGCCCGCGGCATAGCCCGCCAGCACATCTCCGAGGCCGGTACGGGCACTGCGGGCCTCGGCCTGGCCCAGCTGCCAGCGCCGCCCCTCCGGATCCGCCACGACGCTTCGGGCCCCTTTCAGCAGGACGGCCGCCTGGCAGCGTTCGGCGGCCGCTGAGGCGGCCTCCAGCGGCAGGTCATCGCTCAGATCGGGGA
Organism: Cyanobacteriota bacterium; assembly: GCA_046091285.1. GTDB lineage: Bacteria > Cyanobacteriota > Cyanobacteriia > PCC-6307 > Cyanobiaceae > CAIXOZ01. The sequence continues at coordinate 3,121 of JBJTBH010000125.1, forward strand.
ACAACCGTTGAAATTCATGGCCATGGGGCGTGATCCAGGTCGGCCCCTGCCGGTTGTTCATCCAGAGGGCCCCGTCCCTGGTGGCCAGCCTGTTGAGGCCATCGGCATCCAGCACCAGCAGGCCGGTGAACCTCTGCAACCAGTCCCACGCGGCCGCGTCTCCGTCGTCCGGCGACGCTGGACCGGCGTCTGGCCCCAGCCCCGGTCCGACCAGCAGGGCATCGAGGCGCCCGTCGATCGAGGTCGCCAGGCCCCCCAGCCCGCTGCTGCCATCAGCGGTGACGGGCAGGGGCGGATCAAGCAGCACATGGGGTGCCTGCTGCCAGAGTCCACGCGCCAGCTCCATCGGCAGGGCGGCCCGCAGGCTGCCGCAGCCACTCGCGCTCGCTCCTGCCACCGCCAGGGCTGCCGCCCCGGGGTAGCGGTGGCTTCCGGCCAGCAGCAGCAGGCGGCCGCGGCCATATTTCCCGGCCGCCGGTGGCAGGGCCGGCCAGGGTGCCGTGGCCCGATCCGAGGGCCAGAGGATCCTGGTGCCGGGGTCCGGCAGCCCGGCCAGCAGGGAGGACGGCAGTCCCAGATCCAGCCGCTCCAGCTCCCCCACCCAGGCCAGGGCCGCATCCTGCAGCAGGCCCTGCTTGATCAGGCCGATGCAGTAGGTGCAGCGGGCGGTGGCGGCCGTCGTTCCGGTGAGCTGGCCGCTGTCGGAGCAGAGACCGGTGGGCACATCCACCGCCACCAGCTGATGGGGGCGGTGCTGTTGTCGCGCCGCCAGCAGCGATTCGATCGCGGTGCCGGGCGGACGCCGTTGGCCGATTCCCAGCAGGGCATCGATCCAGAGAGCGGGATCATCAGCCTCCGGTGGCTGCTCCAGTTTCGGCAGTCCAAGCCAGAGGGCATGGCGCAGGTGGGCGTCGGTCAGCGGTCTGTGGCGCTCGAACGGGCTCCAGAGCCGGGTGGGGATGCCGGCCAGGTGCAGCTCGCGAGCCACCACCAGGCCATCGCCACCGTTGTGGCCCGGACCGACGAGCACCAGGGCTCCGTGGCGGCGCAGCCAGGTGTCGTGCTGTTCCAGCAGCCGCCGGCTCACGGCCAGGGCCGCCTTCTCCATCAGGGCCTCCACCGGCAGGCCGCTGGCGAACAGGCGGTCCTCAATCCCGACCATGGCGTCCGTGCGCACCAGCCGGTGATCGGCATCATTGCGGGGCCAGGGCATGACGTTCGAACGGGGCCGATCACGCTGGCCCTGCGGTCCATGATGGAAACATTCCCTTGCCCTGGTCCATCCGCGGGCCGGTTGTCGCGGTTGCCTTCCTCTTCGGCGTCTCCCCCCATCTCCTCGGCGACGCAGCCGGTGGTTCCGGCTGTTCAGACCACGTCGTCTAGCTCTGCTGCGCCAGCCGGGGCTGCCACACCCGCCGGTGCTGCGGCCCTGCAACATCTGCGTGGCCTCGAAGGGGACCATCGGATCGCCGTCGGTCTTTCCGGTGGGGTGGACAGTTCCCTCACCGCCGCTCTGCTGGTGGAGGCCGGCTGGGAGGTGGAAGGGCTGACGCTCTGGCTGATGAGCGGCAAGGGTGCCTGCTGCGCTGAGGGGCTGGTCGATGCGGCCGGTATCTGCGAGCAGCTGCAGGTGCCCCACCATGTCGTCGATCATCGGCAGCACTTCCAGCGCGAGATCGTTTCGTTCGTGGTCGATGGTTACGCCGCCGGCGTCACGCCTTTGCCCTGCTCCCGCTGCAACCGCGAAGTGAAGGTCGCGCCGATGCTGGCCTGGGCCGAGCGGGAACGGGGGCTGTCACGGCTGGCCACCGGTCATTACGCCCGAGTCCGTCACGATCATGGTCATGGCGCTGCCGGCGGCCGTCCTCGCCTGATGCGGGGCCTCGATCAACGCAAGGATCAGAGCTATTTCCTCTACGACCTGCCCCAGGAGGTGCTGGCCCGGTTGGTGTTCCCGCTCGGTGAACTCAGCAAGGCCGATACGCGGGCCGAGGCTGCCCGTCACGGCCTGCGCACCGCCCAGAAGCCTGAAAGCCAGGACCTCTGCCTTGCCGATCATCACGGCTCGATGAAGGCGTTCCTGGAGACGTACCTGCCGCCAAGGCCCGGAGAGATCGTGCTCGCTGATGGCACCGTTCTCGGGTCCCACGACGGCATTCAGCACTTCACCATCGGACAGCGCAAGGGACTCGGGGTCGCCTGGCGCGAACCCCTGCATGTGATCCGTCTGGATGCCGCCTTCAATCGTGTCGTGGTGGCCCCGCGGGCGGAGGCCGGACGATCCGCCTGTGTGGTCGGGGCGATCAACTGGGTGTCCATCGAGCCGCCGACCGAGCCGATGACGGTGGCGGTGCAGGTGCGTTATCGCAGCGAGCCGGTGAAAGCCAGGCTGACACCCCTTCCCGCCACGGACCTCGACCATCAGGCCGGCCGACCCCATCGGGCCCGGATCGACTTCGAGACGGAGCAGTTCTCGATCACACCGGCCCAGGCCGCCGTCTTCTACGACGAGGCGCTGCTGCTCGGTGGTGGTCTGATTCAGCCGTGATCGTTGCCGCTGCCGGCCCCGGAGCAGCGTCGCCGTGATCGTGAGCCATCGCCGCCGCTGCCGTCCGCTGCTGTCGAGCTCCTTCACCAGCCTGGGATCTCCCTTGATCCCTGATCTTGGTTCCTTCGATCCATTACAGCGAAGCCCTGGGTTGGACGGCTGAACTGCACCGTCGCCATCCGCGTCCGTCGCGGTCGGAGGAGCTGCTCAATCCCGTGGCCCGATCCCTGGCCGTCAGTGTGCTCGTCTGGGAGGACGGCGGGCAGGAGGACCAGGCCCTGGCCGCCCTGCTGCTGGAAGCCATCGTTGCCAGCGGTCAGACCCACCGGGCTGTCGGTGAGCGCTTCGGTGCGACCGTGGCCGATCTGGTCATCGCCTGCCGGCCCTTTGTCCCGCCGCCCCTGATCCGGGACCAGCCCCTGCCCGGACCGCTCTGGGTGCAGGCCTGTCGATCGAGACTGCAGGCCCTGCCTGGACAGCCGGTTTCAGTGCTGCGGGTGATCACCGCCCAGCTGGCCCAGGAGGCCTGGGAAACCTGGCAGATCTGTCGCCGTGATGCCGCGCTCTGGTCGCAGCAGCCCGCAGGGATGGACGGCGCCGCCTGGTATTGGTTGCGTCTTCATCAGCAGCTGCGCCTTGCGTTACCGGGCAGCCTGGCGATGGAGCGCCTGGCGGGTGTGCTGCAGCGCCTGCTGGCCAGTCCTCTCTACGCCGATCGGATTCCGGTCGGGATGGCGCCTTCGGTGTGGGCGGCCAGCTTCGACGATCGTTGCCTGCGGGCGGCGCCCCTGCCTGATCTGCCGCTTCCGGAGCCGGCCGGTCCTCGCGCCGCCGTCCGCCAGTAGGGGTCACCAGTAGGGGTCGGAGGCCAGTTCCACCTGCAGGCGTCCCTGGCGGGAGGCCGGAACCCGGCTGACGCAGGCTCGCACCACCTGGCCATTGACTTCGATTTCGCAGGCGCCACAGCTGCCCCCCAGGCAGGCGGTGGGGATCGCCTGACCGGCGCTGCGGGCGGCCAGCAGCCAGTCCGTGCCGATCACCACCTCACTGCACTGCCCATCAGGCCAGTGCACGGGGATGGTGGCTGCGCTGCTGGGGGGCG
>JBJTBH010000126.1:0-2329 GCA_046091285.1 Cyanobacteriota bacterium
GCGACCACGCCGCCCGGGCCCTGAAGCGGGGTGAGCTTTAGCTGACCAAACACCAGATTTGGTGTCAACCACCACATCCGGACCCAGCCATGGGCCGCACACTGAGCGGGCGACCTTCACGGGTCGGGCAAGGGAGAAACACCAAGCGGGGGTTGGCACTCCCGCTTTTTTGTGTTCACCCAAAAACCACGATCACGCAGTGATCGATCACTCAGCGCCCTTGTAAAACAATCCGTTGAGATAGTGCTGCGACACACAGCCATCGCTGCAGCCGTTCTGGAACAGGAAGCCGGCCAGGGCGGAGGTGATGACGCTGTACTGGTCCCAGTGCGGATGGGCGTCGATGAACTCCCGCATGCCGGCGTAGAGCACCTCGGGCACCTCGGCTTCCAGGCTCACACTCGCCTCTTCGCCACCGCACCCCGGCTGCTCAGGATCCATGGCCATGCTGGTGGGATTCGGCTGAGTTCGTTCCAAGTACGCCACAGGGGATGGCCGGCGTCAAAATCCCGCCTCCGCCACGACCCGGCAGCCGCGGGGAATGAGACTCGCGGCCCCGGCTGGGTTCTGGCCAGGGTATTGCAGAACACGTGAGCAGCGGACCGCCACCATCGGACCCTGTCAAGGCTGTTCCAAGCCATCCATGATTTTCCCCAGTCCTGACGTCCCGGGGCGGCCGGAAGGACATGAACTGTGGAAAAGCGCCCCGAATCGGGGGAAAACGGCGCCGCGGTGGGAGAAAGTCCCGAACCATCGGAACAATTGATCAGAACCCAGTCTCTCTGGACGCAATCAGAGATGAGACCGGCGAGGCCATTCCGCGCACACCCCGCCCGCTCAGTCGCTCGGCCGCCGCAGGGTCAGGGGACCCAGCGGGTGGTCCGCATGGGGGTAGACGGGGTGGTGGTGATGGTGCCCATGGCCGTGGCCAGGGCCAGCCGCCGTCCCGCCCAATGGCACGGGCACGCCATCGGGCTGGCAGGCCCCGGTGCATTCCCGCTCGCAGAGGGTGCAGCTCTCCACCAGCCCCTCGACATGGTGGTGGTGGCTGTGCTGGGGCGCCCCCACCTCCCGCTCGAAGCCGAGCACCTGGGCCCGGTACTTGCAGAGCGAGCAGTTCATGGCCACATCGCCCCCGAGCACCTCGGCGACCCGCTCCCGGAAGGTGTCCAGCACCAGGGGATGGTCGCCCAGATAGCCGGCCTGGACCATCTCAAGTTCCGGATGGTCGACGGCCACCCGCTCGCTGTGCTGGCGGATCCGGCTCACCAGCACCCCGGAGAAGAGGAAATAGGGGAAGACGACGATGCGCCGGTAGCCGAGCTTGTCGGCCTGGCGCAGACCCGGCTCCACTAGGGGAAAGGTGACCCCGGAATAGAGAGTCTCCCCCCAGCCGAAGCCGAAGCCCTCCACCAGCATCCGGGTGACCTTGGCCACGTTGGAGTTGGCATCCGGGTCGGAGGAGCCGCGGCCGACCACCGCCAGCAGGGTGTCGTGCAGCGGCACGGGGCTGCGACCGGCCGCGAGGGCGTCGGCATCGGCGCCGTCGATGGCGGAGCGGATGCGGGCGGCCGCGGCCTGGATCATCTTGAGATCCACCCCCAGCTCCCGGCCGTAGTCGATGCGCAGCCCGGTCTCGGCGGCGTAGGTGTTGAGCACCGAGGGGATGTCGTTCTTGGCATGGCCGGCGGCGAACAGCATCCCCGGCACCGCCAGCACCCGCTGCACCCCCTGCTTCCGCAGGCGCTCCAGGCCATCGCGCAGGATCGGCCGCGCGAACTCCAGATAGCCGTATTCCACCGGCACTCCGGGCAGCAGCGGTCGCAGCCCCTCGGCCAGGCGGGCGAACTCGCTCACCGCCTGACGGTTGCGGCTGCCGTGGCCGCAGATCATCACCCCGATCGGCCCGCCCTCAACGGCGCGGAGATCAAGCGGTGAAGCGGCGTCAGTCATGGGGAGATGCACCTGAACCGACCCTATTCGGGGCCGGCTCCAGCACCGCGTTGCCCGATCGCCACCGCTCGCCGCAGCGACCTCAGCGGGCCGGGGCCGTCTCCATCGCGATCGGCAGGCGAGGCGTGGGGAAGCCATGGCCGCTCAGGGTCTCGGCGATCACGCGGTTGCTGTCGAAATACACCTGCCAGTAGTGATCGGTGTGGGTGTAGGGGCGCACCGCCAGACGGGGACCGCGCTCGTTGAGGCTCAGGATCTCCAGATCAGCCGGCAGCCCCGGGTGCTGGTTGGGCACCGCCTGCAGCGCCTGACGGAGCAGGGTGATCGCCCGCTGCACATCGGTGCTGTTGCCGATGGCGTAGCCGACACCCACCTG
>JBJTBH010000127.1:0-14647 GCA_046091285.1 Cyanobacteriota bacterium
CATCTCTACTGCCTATGTGTGCGGCGATCGAACCGAACGGATTCTCGAATCAGAACTAGAAACGGGCCAAGCATCATCGAATGCATACGAAAAAAGCAAGATCGAAGCAGAACTACTTGTCCGCAACGCATCTCTCCCCAATCCACCGACTATCTTGCGACCAAGCATCGTAGTAGGAGACTTCCTTGATGGCTTCACTAGCTCTTTTCATGGCTTTTACGTTCCACTTAAGTTCATTCAGGCCTTCGCCTCCTCTTTCGCGAAAACTGCTCTTGATCCCAGGGACATCCTCAATAGTTTCAACCTTGACGGCAACAGTCACAAAAACTTTGTCAGTGTTGACTGGGTTTCAGCTGCAATTTCTCGAATCATGCTCGACACTAGTCTCCACGGCAAGACCTATCATTTGACATCAGATAAACCAACTCCCCTTGAGAGAGTTTCCACTGTGTTTGCTGAAATGCTACCAGGCATGATCAACAATCAACCAAAAGCACTCATGCCCAACGAGCTAGAAACCATCAGCCTTCAATCCCTTGCCGACAAGTTCCTTGAGGCCATGGAACCTTACAAAAGCTACTGGAGAGATGACCCGAAATTCGACAAAAGCAACACTGATTATGCCATTCCAGGCTTCAACGCACCCGTACTTGACGCGCCTGCACTACGAAGGCTGACAAAATTTGCTCTTGACCATAATTTTCGACCAATTGACAGCATGACAAGGCAGCCAATTTGAACAAAGTAAAGTCGCAAGTTTTCAAACAGCCATGGAAAAGGCTTGATCACAGACCACTTTGAAAGCTTGATTGCTCTCAAGGTATTTGAGCAGGCTTTTCAACAGGACATCGTTCATCACCACGCATCAACGCATTGGTACAAACACCTGACAGCTTCCAATGAGGTGCCTACGGTCGAAACAGATTCTCCCTAGCCGCCATGACGGACTCCCTCAGCCGCTCCGAGCAGCGTTCCCTGCGCACCTTCACGGTGGCTGAAGGGATCCTGATGCTGGTGCTCGGGATCCTGGCCCTGCTGTTCCCGGTGATCACCTCCGTGGGACTGACGGCCGTCGTGGCCGTGGCCTTTCTGGTGGGTGGGCTGGTGGGCTGGATCCATGGACTGCTTCGGGCGCCAAGGCTCAGCGCCGGACTGACCTTCTGGCGGCTGGTGGTCTCGACCCTGTTCGTGATCACGGGCGGCTGGATGCTGCATCAGTTCCGCCAGGGGCCGGCCGGCGCCCTCGAGCAGGTGGCGGCCCTGGCGCTGGCGATCGGCATCGTCTTCCTGGCGGAAGGGCTGGTGGCGATCGGCGTCGCCCTGAGCCATCGCGATGTGATCGGTTGGGGCTGGGGCCTGACCAACGGCCTCGTCACCCTGATCCTGGGCCTGCTGATCGTGACCATGAAGTTCTGGAACCTCACCTGGGTGGTGGGCACCCTGGTGGGCATCAGCTTCCTGTTCAGCGGCCTCGACCTGCTCGCCTTCGGGGTGAGCTTCCATCCGGAAGAGCCGAAGGACATCGGCACCAGCACCGAAGCCTGATGAGCTGATCCAGCTGATGAGCTGATCAGATCAAGCGTGATGCCATCGGCAGGATTGACGCGACCGTCAGCTCCGACCCGTCCCCGTCAGTCCAGGTCTGTGTCATCCGCGTCGTCATCAGCATCAGAATCGCCATCGTCAGCCTCGATGGGTCCTGAACCCGGCTCGATCGGCAGCAACCAGATCGAGCCGGTTTCGTGATGAAGCTCAATCCGGAATTCCTGGCCGGGCTCGAGTCCCATGCGCCGGGTGTAGGCATGACCGATCAACAGATTTCCATTGCCGTGAACACGGGTACGGAAATCGGCCTGCCGCCCCTTGGCGGCAACATGGGCGACACTGGAGGGGAGGGTGTAGCCACGCGCTTCAACCAGAGCCCGATAGAAGCTTTTTTTCAGAACACGACCGCTGGGACCCACATAGCCACAGGCCCGGGCAATCTGATCCTCAGGACGATTGCTGAGGGAGCGGGCGCGATCAAGAAGCGCTTTCCCTTGCAGCATCACGCTGCCGGCTGGTTCATTCATGAGGGGGATCCAGCGGTGGCGCACCGCTTCATTCCATTGATTCTGCCGATCGGATGCCGGTTACCGCAAGGGGAACAACGACGAAATGTCAGAGAAGATACAGGATTCCGAAGAGCACCAGCCAGATCACGTCCACGAAGTGCCAATACAGCTCTGCCGCTTCCAGACCGAAGGGATGCTGCACGGACAGGCTGCCGCCATCACGAGCCTGCCACCAGACGATCGTGATCATGATCACCCCGAGGGTGACATGCAGACCGTGAAAGCCCGTCAGGGCATAGAAGGTGCTGGCGTACAGATTCGAGGTGAGCCCGAAGGGCAGGGAGAAATACTCCACCATCTGACCGGCCAGGAAGGTGGCGCCGAGGGCGGCAGTGACCAGGAGCCAGAGGCGACAGCCGGCGCGCTCCTGACGCAGCAGAGCCTTGCCGGCGCGATGGAAGGTGAAGCTGCTGATCACGAGCAACGCGGTGGTGATCGTCGGCAGCAGCAGCTCGAGCTCATAAATGGCGCCGGGGGGCAGGGGGTTGACGGCGCGGAAGGTGAGGTAGGCGGCGAAGAAACCGGCGACGGTCATGCCATCGGCCACCAGGAAGGTGGCCAGGCCGAACATCCGCAGATCGGGATGCTCCTCGTGATCGGCCCCATGGACTCCGACGGATGACGGCGTCGAGGACATGGAGGGATCGCTGGAGGTGATGCTGGAGTCCATGGCAGGGGAAGGGGCGGTCATCAGGAGGCCTCCGCGGGGTGGCCGTAGCCATAGGGACGGGTGACCAGAGGGGCTTCGCCCTGCCAGTTCTCCACCGGTGGGGGGGAACTGGTGAGCCATTCGGGGGTCAGGGCACGCCAGGGGTTATCGCCGGCCGGCCGGCCACTGCGCAGGCTGAGCAGCACAGTGAGCAGGAACGGCAGGGTGCTCAGGGCCATCAGCAGGGCTCCGACGCTGCTGAGCTGGTTGATCAGGGTGAACTGGGGGTCATATTCGGCAACCCGGCGCGGCATCCCGTTCAGGCCGAGCCAATGCTGGGGTCCGAAGCAGAGATTGAAGCCGACAAAGGTGAAGAGGAAATGCACCATCCCCAGGGGTTCATTCAGCATCTTTCCCGTCATCTTCGGGAACCAGTGATAAACGGAAGCGAAAATCACAAAGACGGTGCCGCCGTAGACGATGTAATGAAAGTGAGCGACGACAAAATAGGTGTCGTGCACATGGATATCAAAGGGCACCTGGGCCAGCGCCACGCCGGTGATGCCGCCGAGCACAAAATTGACGATGAAGGCGCAGGAGAAGAGCACCGCACTGTTCAGGGCGATGCGACCGCCCCAGAGGGTGGCGAGCCAGTTGAAGAACTTGATGCCTGTCGGAACGGCGATGAAAGCTGTAGCAATGGTGAAGAACAGGCGCATCCAGGGCGGCGTGCCACTGGTGAACATGTGGTGGGCCCAGACGATCAAGCCCAGAAAAACAATCGCCAGGATCGAAAACACCATCGTGGTGTAGCCGAACAGGGGCTTGCGTGCATGCACCGGCAGAATCTCGCTGACCAACCCGAAGGCGGGCAACACCATGATGTAAACCGCCGGATGGGAATAAAACCAGAACAGGTGCTGGTAGACGACCACATTGCCACCGAGGGTCGGATTGAAGAAACCGGTGTGGGCAATGATGTCAAAGCTCAGCAGGATCAATGTGCCCGCCAGCACCGGGGTGGAAAGGATCACCAGCACACTGGTGCCGAGCATCGCCCAGGCGTACATCGGCAACTGCATCAGCTTCAGGCCGGGACGTCGCAGCTTCAGAATGGTGGCAATGAAATTGATACCGCCGAAAATGGAGCTGCTCCCCAGAAGCAACACGCTGAGAATCCAGATGATCTGACCGGCGGCTGGCGTGGTCAGGCTCAGGGGCGGATAAGCGGTCCAGCCCGACTGGGCGGCACCGGCGATGAAGTAGCTGCAGATCAGCAGCAGACCGGCCGGTGGAATCAACCAAAAGGCCACGGCATTAAGGCGGGGGAAAGCCATATCGCGAGCCCCCACATAAAAAGGAATCAAATAATTTCCGAAACCACCGTTGACGACGGGAACGATCCAGAGAAAGATCATGATCGTTCCGTGTAGCGTCAGCACCTCGTTGTAGGTCTGGCGGGGCAGAAAATCGGAAATCGGTGTCGCCAGTTCGATCCTGATCAGGCCGGCCAGCAGGCCACCGATCAAGTAGAAAAGAAAGCCGCAGACGAGGTACTGAATTCCGATCACTTTGTGATCAAGACTGAAACTGAAGTATTTCAACCAACCCTGTGGTTGCAGGCTGGGACTGGGTTCTGGGATGGGGGACAGCAGGGTCCCGGGACTGGAGGTGATCATGGTTCAGACGGGGGTGTGCTGCTGTTGCCACTGTTCGAAGGCGTCGGTGTCATGCACCACCACCGACGAGCGCATGCCGCCGTGATAAGGACCGCAGAGTTCCGCGCAGATGATCGGAAAGGTGCCGGTGCGGGTCGGCGTGAACGACAGCAGAGTGGGCTGACCGGGAATGACGTCCTGCTTGAGACGGAACTGGGGGACCCAGAAGGCATGAATCACGTCATTGGCCTTCATCCTCAGGGCCACTGGCCTGTTGACGGGCACATGCAGCTCACCGCTGATGATGTTGTTCTCCGGGTATTGGAAGAGGAAAGCGAACTGCATCGCCGTCACATCCACGTGCAAGGCATCACCCGGCTGACTGGCCTCACCGATCCCGCCCCAGATCCTGTCCCCCGAGGCCTCGGCTTCGACACCGGGGCTGGCACTGGCACCATCGCTGGCCATGGAGGCATGCATGGCACTGTGATCAGCCAGAGGAGTCATGCCACCCATCCGCTCATAGATGTCGTAGCTGAAAATACCGATGAACAGCACAACGACAGCGGGAATAGCGGTCCAGACGATCTCGAGAGGAAGATTCTCCTCGATAGCGAGGCCGTCACCAAGGTCGCCGGCCCGGCGTCGAAAACGCAGCAGGCTGTAACCAAGAAGTGCGCAGATCCCCACAAACAGCGTCGTGCCGATGCTGAAAAGCACACTAACGAGTTCGTCATAAACCGGGGCATTGCTGCTGGCATCGATCGGCAGCATGGACACATGGGTTCCGACCCAGGCCCCAGCCGCGATCAGGCCGGTCGCCAGGCCCAGGACCTTCAGGATGGTTGGAGCTTTCACAACCCCGCATCGAATTGAAACCAAGCCTATGGGCGTTCATCGATTGCAGTGCGGAGAAGTTGTTAAGAGGATCTGAAAGTGTGCTGTCGATTGCGTTGCATCGAAATGCAGATCAAAAAGAACTCGCTACTTTGACCAGATCGACACATGGGGTCAGAGCGTGCTGGTACTCCCGGCCCAAAGACAACCGAAACCTGACACCAGCGATCCGACCGATCATCGGCTCGATCAACGGCTTCAGTGGATCAGCGCCCATCTCGTTGTCGCCCTGATCGCCCTGGTGGCGATCGGTGGTGCCACCCGCGTCATGGAAGCCGGACTGGCCTGCCCGGACTGGCCCCTGTGTTACGGCAGCCTTCTGCCCGGCCGTCAGATGAACCTCCAGGTCTTCCTGGAGTGGTTCCACCGCCTCGATGCCTTTCTGATCGGCCTCGGCCTGCTGGTGCTCAGCGGCTGGAGCCTCCGGGAGCGGCAGCGACTTCCGGGCTGGTATCCCTGGGCCTGCGCAGCCCTGCTTCTGCTGGTGGCCGGCCAGGGCCTGCTCGGCGCCCTCACGGTCACCCGCCTGCTGGCCTCCGGCATCGTCACCGCCCACCTGGGCATGGCTCTGCTGCTGGTCGCCGGCGCCAGCGCGCTGCATCAGGGCCTGCATCGCCAGGCAGCGGCGCCCCTGAGCTCAGCATCCACCCGAACCCCGGCCGCCTGGCAGCGGCTGACCCTGCTGCTGAACGGCGCCGCCCTGCCGCTGGTCTTCGCGCAGTGCCTTCTGGGGGCCGCGATGGCCAGTCGCTGGGCGGCGAGGCAATGCCTCACCGCCGCCGATGGCTGCCAATGGCTGCTGCTCCATCGACTGATGGCCTACCCCGCGGCCGTCCTGGTGCTGGCGGCGGCGCTGGTCCCCCTTGTGCGGCCCGGATCCTCAACCCCAACACGGCTTCAAGGGCTTCTGCTGGCCGTGCTGGTGGCCGCTCAGGTCGCCCTCGGGATCGCGACCCTGCGACTGCAGCTGGCGGTTCCGCTGGTCACCGTCGCCCATCAGATCATCGCCGCCCTGCTGGTGGCCCTGCTGGCGGCCCTGTTCGTACGTGCTTTTCCAACCCCTGAGGTGCGTCATGGTTAGTGCCCTTCCCCGCGTCATCGCCTCAGCAACCGCCGTTATACCGCATCAGCCCCTGCCAAAGACCCCACTCGCACCCCCTGAAGCGACGGCAGCAGCCCCTTCGGCACAGCGCCGTTCACGGCTGCCGGCCTGGCTGGAGATCACCAAACCACGCCTGATTCCACTGCTGCTGGCCACCACCCTCGGCGGCATGGCCGTCAGCGAAGCCTGGCCCCTTCCCTGGCCGCGACTGGTGGCCTGCCTTCTTGGTGGCACCTTTTCGGCGGCTGCCGCCGGCATCCTCAACTGCCTCTGGGAGGAGGAACTCGATCGCCGCATGGCTCGCACCAGCGGCCGCGCCCTTCCCGCCGGCAGGCTCAGCAGCCGTCAGGCCCTCGCCCTGGCGATCGGACTGACGGTCACCGCCGTGCTCGTGCTCACCCTCTGCGTGAACGCCCTGGCGGCGGCGCTGGCCCTGCTCGGACTGTGCAGCTACGTGCTGCTTTACACCGCTCTGCTCAAGCCCCGGACCCCGCAGAACATCGTCATCGGCGGCGTCGCCGGTGCGATCCCACCCCTGGTCGGCGCGGCCGCTGCCAGCGGCCACCTCGGCCTGGGGGCCTGGTGGCTGTTCACGCTCGTGGTGCTCTGGACCCCGGCGCACTTCTGGGCCCTCGCCCTGCTCCTCCGTGAGGACTACCGGGCCGTCGGCATCCCGATGCTGCCGGTCGTGCATGGGCCGGTGGTCACCAGCGTCGCCATCGATCGCTATGCCTGGGCCACGGTGGTCACCAGCCTGCTGGGCGGCCTGCTGCTTCCCAGCGGCGGCCTGCTCTACACGCTGCTGGTCCTTCCCTTTGATCTGCGGTTGCTGCAACTGACATCGGATCTGCGCCACGACCCCGACAGCCCGGTTCGGGCCCGGGCCGTGTTCCGCTGGTCGATCCTGTATCTGTTCGGCCTCAGCCTGCTGCTGATCTTCGTCCGCCAGCCGAGGGGCGAGATCTTCAGCCTGCAATGGGGGCAGATGCTGCTGGCCCTGGTGGGCACTGCCTAGATTGCGACGAATGCCTGGCTGTTCGGGGGTGAACGACGGTGATTGAGCTTCAGGGCCTGGCCAAGCGCTACGGCAGCGTCGTGGCGCTGGATGGGATCTCCCTCTCCGTTCCCCAGGGCTGTCTTTATGGACTGCTCGGTCCGAACGGCGCCGGCAAGACGACCACCCTGCGGATCCTGGCCACACTGCTGGCACCCGATCAGGGCAGCGTCCGCCTGGCCGGCATCGACGCCCTGGCCGATCCGAGGCGGGTCCGTGCCCGACTGGGCTACGTGGCCCAGGAGGTGGCGATCGACAAGATCCTCACCGGACGGGAACTGCTCAGACTCCAGGGGGATCTCCATCACCTCCGCCGCCAGGAGCGTGATCAACGGCTGGGGCAGCTGATCGAGCTGCTCGGCATGGGCGACTGGATCGATCGTCGCTGCGGCACCTATTCCGGCGGCATGCGCCGCCGCCTCGATCTGGCCACCGGTCTGCTGCACCGGCCTGAGGTGCTCGTGCTCGATGAACCGACCGTCGGGCTCGATCTTGAAAGCCGCGCCGCGATCTGGCAGGTGCTCCGTCGCCTCAAGCAGGAGGGCATCACCGTGCTGCTCAGCAGCCATTACCTGGAGGAGGTCGATGCCCTGGCCGATCGGCTGGCGATCCTTGACGGCGGCCGCGTGATCGCCGAAGGCACCCCGGCCGAACTCAAAGCGAGGCTCGGCGGTGACCGGGTCACCCTGCGGGTGCGGGAATTCAGCGATGCCGACGAGGCGGGTCGCGTCAAGATCCTGGTTCAGGCCTGCGCTGGGGTCCGTCAGGTGGTGGTCAACCAGGCCCAGGGCTACTCCCTCAACCTCGTGGTGGAAGACGATCAGGTGCTCGAACAGGTGCGACAACAGCTAGAAGCGGCCTCCCTGCCGGTCTTCGCGCTGGCCCAGAGCCGCCCCAGCCTCGATGATGTCTACCTGCAGGCCACCGGTCGCACGTTGATGGACGCCGAACTTGCCGTGGTCGGCCGACGGGATCCCAAGGCCGAGCGCAAACAGGCCATGCGCTGATCCCTGCCCCAATCCTTTCCGCCCTTTCTGAACGGCCCGATTGCAACGCCATGACCAGCGCCTCCAGCTCCTACGACGGTTCGCCCTCGCGGCCTGAATCCTCGGCACTGTCCGAGATCACCCAGGAAACCCTGGCCCTTTGCGGGCGGCTGTTCATCCAGCTCCAGCGCCGTCCCTCCACCCTGGTGGCCGGGGTGCTGCAACCGCTGATCTGGCTGGTGCTGTTCGGTGCCCTGTTCGCCAAGGCCCCGGCCGGGCTGCTCCCGGGCGGTGAGAGCTATGGCCGCTTCCTCGGCGCCGGCGTGATCGTCTTCACCGCCTTCAGCGGCGCCCTCAATGCCGGCCTGCCGGTGATGTTCGACCGCGAATTCGGCTTTCTGAACCGACTGCTGGTGGCACCTCTGCGCAGCCGCAGCTCGATCGTCTTCGCATCGGTGCTGTACATCACCGTGATCAGCCTGATCCAGTGCGTCGCGATCATGGCCACCGCCGCCGTGCTCGGTTACGGCTGGCCCGGTGGGGTCGGCCTGGTGCTGGTGCTGGTCACGCTGCTGCTGCTGGTGTTCGCGGTCACCGGCCTGAGCCTCGGCCTGGCCTTCGCCCTGCCGGGCCATATCGAGCTGATCGCCGTGATCTTCGTGGCCAACCTGCCGTTGCTGTTCGCCAGCACGGCCCTGGCTCCCCTGTCCTTCATGCCCGGCTGGCTGGCCTGGCTGGCCGCGATCAATCCGCTCACCCTGGCGATCGAACCGATCCGGGCCGCCTATGCCGGCCAGACCTCCCTGAGCACAGTGGTGCTTCAGGCGCCCTATGGCACCCTCACCACCTCCACCTGCCTGCTGGTGCTCACAGCCCTGGCGGCCGGACTGTTCCTGCTGATCCGCCCCCTGCTCGATCGCAAACTCAGCTGATCTGAAACACTGAAAGGCCCTGCTTCGGCAACCCGATGGTGGCGCTGAACCGACCGGAACGCCTGCACCGTGCAGCCCTGGCCGGAGGCCTGATCGTCTCCGTGCAGGCCCCGGAAGGATCCCCGATGCGTGATCCGCAGGTGATCGCGGCGATGGCCGAGGCCAGCCTCAACCAGGGTGCCCTCGGCGTACGGCTGGAAAGTCCGGAGCACATCGGTGCCGTGCGCCACCGTTGCCCTGAGGCGCTGATCATCGGGCTGTGGAAACGCACATACCCAGACAGTCCGGTGTACATCACCCCAGGCTGGCAGGAGATCCAGGCGGTCTGGGCCTCGGGAGCCGATGTGGTCGCCCTTGATGCCACCGATCGCCTGCGGCCCGGTGACGAGGATCTGCCGGAACTGGTGCGACGGGCCCGGGAGATGGGGGCCCCCCTGATGGCCGATGTTGATTCCATCCCCCATGGACTGAGAGCGGCCGAGCTCGGTTGTGACTGGGTGGGCACCACCCTCTTTGGCTACACCGAGGCCACGGCTGACCTGAAACCACCGGCCTGGGAGCTGCTGGCACCGTTACGGGCGCAGTTGCCGGCGGAAACCCTGCTGATCTGTGAAGGAGGCCTCTCCAGCGCCGAGCAGGCCAGGCGGGCGCTGACCGAGGGGGCGGATGCGGTGGTGATCGGCACGGCGATCACCGGCGTCGACCTGCAGGTGGCCGGCTATGTCTCGGCACTGGCGGAACCACGCTGACGCTGACCGACGGGTGTCGGAGAACCGCCGAAGATCCGAACCCTGGAAACCGAAAGGATCCCCAGGGGATCGCAGGGGAACCGCCGAGAGGGCCCGACCTCGGATCGGAGTCAGCCGCTGCCGTCATTGGGCCTGTTTCTCGAGGATCGCCAGAGCCCTGTTGGCCATTTCCAGGGTGAGCGTCAGCTGCTGCCTCTGGGCCTCAGCCGCCTCCAGATCCGCCGCCGGCAAACGTTTGAAGATGATGAACGTATGGGGGCCGGCATGCTGCAGGCCCACCAGCTCCCACCCCTGCTGGCCCTGGGCATTGAGAAAGGTCTGCAGCTGCTGACCGGCATCCTCCTGCTGAGCCGGCGCAGACGGATCAGCCTCCGACTGACCATAGAAACGGGGGAATTCCTGCTTGAGATAGGCCTCGCTGAACACCGGCCCACGGCGGGTGCCCGCATCGCCCCCATCCGCCTTGTCGGCACTGGACTCCTGCTGCCCCTGGGCGGCGCCGGGAGGTGGCTTGGGGGGCTCGATGTTGAGCCGGATCACCTGGTATTCCCAGCGCTGCATGAACCTGCCCGATCCCAGCCTTGGATCTTGATCTTAAAGAGCAGTCTCAACCTGTCATCTCAGCGTTGAAAAGAGAGACGACGCTCTGATCGAACGCTGGGGGGAGGGGACGTCGACCGAGGCCCGTCCGGGTCCCAGCCAGCCCCCCCTCCATGCCTTGCGAAGGTCCTGCCGATCACATCATCCCGGGCATGCCCATGCCACCCATGCCGCCGGCGGGGGCCGGCGGAGCAGCGGGTTCCGGCTTGTCGGCGATCACCACCTCCGTGGTGATCAGCAGAGCCGCGATCGACACCGCATCCTGCAGCGCCAGGCGCACGACCTTGGCCGGATCGAGGATGCCGGCAGCCAGGAGGTCCTCATAGCGACCATGCAGGGCGTTATAGCCCTGGCCGAGCCGAAGCACCTCAGCCGCGACCACGGCGCCGTCAGCACCGGCGTTGCTGGCGATCTGGCGCAGAGGAGCGCTCAGGGCCCGTTGCACGATCTCCACACCCGTGCGCTCATCGCCCTTCAGGGTGGCAGCCACGGAATCGAGACCTGCAGCCAGCGTGGCCAGCGTGGTCCCGCCCCCGGGGATGATCCCCTCCTCAACCGCCGCCCGGGTGGCGTTGAGGGCATCCTCGATGCGCAGCTTGCGATTCCTGAGCTCGGTCTCGGTGGGTGCACCGACCTTGATCACGGCCACGCCGCCCGCCAGCTTGGCGATGCGCTCATTGAGCTTCTCGCGGTCGTACTCGGAATCGGTGGCGTCCAGCTCGCGCTTGATCGCAGCGATGCGGTCGCGCACGGCCTGCTGGTGATCCCCGGTGGCGACGATCGTGGTGCTGTCCTTGGTGATCGTGATCCGACGCACCCTGCCCAGATCAGCGAGAGTGGCCTTGTCGAGGGTCATCGCCTGGTCCTCGGCGATCACGGTGGCGCCGGTGAGGATGGCAATGTCCTGGAGAGCGGCCTTGCGGCGCTCACCGAAGGACGGGGCCCGCACGGCCGCCACCTGGAGCACGCCGCGGTTCTTGTTGACCACCAGAGTGGCCAGGGCCTCGCCTTCCACCTCTTCCGCCAGGATCACCAACGGTTGACCGGCCTTGGAGACGGCTTCCAGGATCGGCACCAGGTCGGTGATCGTGCTCACCTTGCGATCGGTGATCAGCACCAGCGCCCCTTCAAAGACACACTCGCGGCGGTCGTTGTCGGTGACGAAATACGGAGAGCTGTAACCGCGATCAAAGGCCATGCCTTCGGTGATCTCCAGCTCGGTGGCCAGGGAGGTCGATTCCTCGACGGTGATCACCCCATCGGCGCTGACGGTTTCCATGGCCTGGGCGATCATCCGGCCGACCTCTTCATCGCCACCGGAGCTGACCGTGGCCACCTGGCGGATGCCGTCATCGCCGATCGCCTGGGCGCGCTGCTCGATGCCGGCGACGACCGCCGCCACGGCCTTCTCCATGCCGCGCCGCACACCGACCGGGTTGGCGCCGGCCGCCACATTCTTCAGACCTTCACGCACCAGGGCCTGGGCGAGGACGGTGGCGGTGGTGGTGCCATCCCCGGCCTTGTCCTTGGTCCTGGTGGCCACCTGCTGGATCAGCTTGGCGCCGATGTTTTCAAAAGGATCCTCAAGGCTGATCTCCCGGGCGATGGTGACACCGTCATTGACGATGTCGGGGGCACCGAACGACTTCTCCAGCACCACATTGCGGCCCTTCGGACCGATGGTCACCCGCACCGCATCGGCGAGAGCGTTGACCCCACGTTCCAGGGAGGCACGCGAGGTATCAGCGAACTGGATGAGCTTGGCCATCAAAGGGTCGTTGAGCGATGGTTACAGGCTCCCACAGCCCCCCCCCGCCGGTCCGGGGCTGGCTTGGTGGGGAAAGCCGAATGATCGCTTGGCGACCCGGTCCGATCTCGATAGGGTCCCGCCATGGATGACATGCTCGAAACCACCCTCCAGGCCCTGGCCGGCGAGCCGGGATCGCTCGGGATGACCAAGGCGATGGCCTTCCTCCTGATCGCGGGCCTGGGGCTGGCGATGGCCCTGATCTACATCCCCCTGCGCCTGTTCCTGACCGTGACGGCCCGCAGCCGGAGGCTGCGCCTGCTGCAACGGATCCGGCGCCTGCGCGAGGAGCTGGGTCAATCGGTGGCCCAGGACATCGTCCAGGGGGGCTGAGCGCTCCTCAGCGCATCACCATGCCGCCATCCACCTGCAGCACCTGACCGGTCATGTAGCTGGCCGCGGGATCAACAGCCAGGAAACGCACCGCACCGGCCACCTCATCGGGCTGGCCCATGCGCCCGAGGGGAATCGCCGACAGGATCGGCTCCACATTCAGATCCTTGGTCATGTCGGTGGCGATGAACCCTGGTGCCACCGCATTGACCGTCACGCCGCGACCGGCGAATTCGGCGGCGCAGCTGCGGGTGAAACCGATGACACCGGCCTTGGCGGCGCTGTAGTTGGCCTGACCGGGATTGCCCATCAGCCCCACCACCGAGGTGATGTTGATGATCCGACCGCGGCGGGCCTTGAGCATGCTGCGGCTGACGCTGCGGGTGCAGAGGAAGACGCCGGTGAGGTTCAGATCAAGAACGCTCTGCCAGTCGGCGGTCTTCATGCGCATCAGCAGTCCATCGCGGGTGATGCCGGCGTTGTTCACGAGCACATCGAGTTGCCCCTCGCGCTCGAGCACGGCCTTCACCATCGCTTCCACCTCCCCCTCATCAGCGACATTCGCCTGATAAGACCACGCCTTGCCGCCACCGGCCTCGATCTCGGCCACGACCGCGTCGGCCGCCCCCCCTGAACTGGCGTAATTGACCACGACCGTGGCCCCTGCCGCCGCCAGCTCCAGGGCGATCGCGCGACCGATGCCGCGGCTGGCTCCTGTCACCAGGGCGGCCTGTCCGGTGAGGCGAGCAGCAGAAAGCATGGGGAACGAACGGGACGTCGGTGTCCGCGATCGTATGCCCGTTCGAGGCCCCGGCCGCTGCCGCAGACGCACCAGACGCGCCGGACCGACCTCAGGACGGCATCCCCTCGATGCTCACCAGGGCCGGACCGAGCAGAAGGCCCAGGCTCTTGAGCTGCTCGGGACTGCCGAGGGCCACCAGCAGCTGACCGGGGGCAAGGCGGATCTCACTGCCTGGATTGGCGATCAGACCCGCGGGGGTGCGGATGGCCAGCACCAGGGCGCCGGTGCGCCGGCCGATCTGCAGGTCGGCGAGGCTGCTGGCATTGAGACTGCCCAGCCGTTTCGGATCCTCACTGAGCTGGAACTCCTCGATCTCGCAATCGGAACCGGCCAGAAGCTCCATGAAATTCACGGCCAGCGGCCGCAGGGCGGTGGCGGCCATCGTCCGGCCGCCCGCCACATAGGGGCTGACCACCTGATCGGCACCGGCCAGGCGCAGCTTGGCTTCCGCTTCGGCGCTGTCGGCGCGGGCGATCAGCCGGACCCTGGGAGCAAGGCCGCGGGCGCTGAGGATCACATAAAGGTTGGCGGCATTGCTCGGCAGGGCCGCCACCAGGGCACGGCAGTGGCCGATGCCGGCCTCCTGCAGCGTTTCATCGAGGGTGGCATCCGCCTGAAGCACCTTGAGGCCCCGTTGGATCGCCTCCCCGGATCGCTCCTGATCGAGCTCGACCACCAGGGTTTCGATCGCTTCAGCACTGAGCTGCTCGGCGATCTCCCGACCGATCCGGCCGTAGCCGCAGAGAATCACGTGGTTGTGCATGCGGTTCAGCTGACGGCGATAACGGCGCTCTCGGAGCCGCCGGAAATAACCGGAATTGATCAATTCCAACAGGCTCTGGATGGTCAGCTGCACCACCGCCAACCCGCCGACGATCAGGAGGGCCGTCACCACCCTGCCGCCGCCGTGGAGGATGGGGGTGTGCGGATCGCTGAAACCGAGGGTGCTGAGGGTGATCAGCAC
>JBJTBH010000128.1:0-3009 GCA_046091285.1 Cyanobacteriota bacterium
ACTGCCCGGGCACCGCAGCCGCGGGAGAGCAGCCATGCCTGCCCACCCCCTCACCGGCCCCGGAGCGGAGGGCGGCGGTGGCTGGCCGATGCACGCCGCGGCGCAGCCGTGGCACGCTGAAGGACGGCCGCTGACGACCGGAGCCTTGGGGAGATTGCTCAGCCCTGCGGCAAGGCCGTCTTCATGGCCGAGCCCGGTGGAGCAGAACAACCAGAGCGGTTCGGTGCCCCCAGCGCCGCGCATGGACGCAGGGGACTTCTGCTCGAACCTTGAATTCGCCTGCGCCTTATTCAAGCCAGCCCCTTTCCTCTGAAATAAGGGTCCTGGCCACGAAGTCCTCTTTTGCACAGCCGCGACTTCGGAACTGCATGAGCCCAACCCTCGAATACCGTCAATCGAGCAGCCGCCTCCGAAGCAGCTGCTCGATCCCAGGACCTTCTTCAGAGGCTCCAAAGGGCTCGCAACCCCCGAACCTTCTCACAAACCTTCTCACACCCAAGGCACTAGAGCCACAGGCGCCAGCTCTAGCAGTGATTCTCGGGGATCACACGCTGAGCCTTCTAAGCAGCCGGTCGATGGTTCGAATCCATCAGGGGGCGTTTCCAGAAGCCAGGCGGGATCTGGGTTCTGAGCCAGTCAGGGCCTGGACTCTCCCTGGATCGTCTCAACGGGTGAGATGCTCAGAACCCTGTTGAATCGGTCAGAGCCTGCCAGGATTTCACGCAGATCTGTCGTTCCAGGGCACCCGCATCGTTTCCGCCGCCAGGAGGCGGGCCGTGGCCCCGCTCCGGATCTGGGGGGTCAGGCCGCCAGCGCCAGTTCGAAGGCGCTGCGATCGCCGTCGTCGGCGCGATCGAACACCTTGCAGAACACCTTGATCACACGGTCGCCCGAATCGATCTGCTCGAGCGGATCCTTGCGCAGGCGGTGCCGCAGGCAGCAGGCCACCACCCGGGCCACGTCGTCATCGGTCACTTCTGTGCGCCCTTCGAAGGCTGCCAGCGCCCGGGCCGCCCGGTTGGTGACGATGTCGCCCCGCAGGCCGTCGACATCCAGTTCGCCGCAGACGGCCGAGATGCGGATGCGCAGGTCCTGGTCGATCTCCACCTGGGGCAGACGCTGCTGGGCCTCCACCACCCGCTGCTGCAGAGCCTCCTGGATGCTGGTCACGGTGTTGTTGAAACCGTCGGGATCGTCGTCGAAGGCGGTGCGCTGATCCACCACCTGCACCCGCAGCTCGGGGTCGCGCACGGTGCGCACCTCGACGCTCATGCCGAAGCGATCCAGCAGCTGGGGCCGCAGTTCCCCTTCCTCGGGGTTGCCGGAGCCGATCAGCACGAAGCGGGCCGGGTGACGCACGCTCACCCCTTCCCGCTCCACCGTGTTCCAGCCGGAGGCCGCGGAATCGAGCAGCACATCCACCAGGTGGTCGTCGAGCAGGTTCACCTCATCGACGTACAACAGGCCGCGGTTGGCTTTGGCCAGCAGGCCCGGTTCAAAGGCCCGTACGCCCTCGCTCAGGGCCTTCTCGATGTCGATCGTGCCGCAGAGGCGATCCTCGGTGGCCCCCAGGGGCAGATCCACCATCGGCACCTGGCGCGGTTCGGTGGGCAGGGTTTCACCCTGCTCGGCCCGCTGCCGCACCTCGGCGCTCTGCAGGTCGGGATCGGTGGGGGAGCTGTTGTAGGGATCACCGGCCACCACGTCGATCTCCGGCAGCAGATCGGCGAGGGCGCGGATCGTGGTGCTCTTGCCCGTGCCCCGGTCGCCCATGATCATCACGCCGCCGATGCGCGGATCGATGACGTTCCGCAGCAGGGCCAGTTTCATCTCCTCCTGGCCGACGATGGCGGTGAAGGGGAAGACCCGGCGTTTCCGGTTCTGACTCACGGGCTCTGGCGGCGGTACGGACGACCTGAGGGCACCCTTGATTGCACACCTCAATCAGCGGATTGTTTCACAGGTGCCCGCCCGTCTGCGGCGGAGAGGGGTTGGGAGCGGCGTTCGGAGCAGCGGCAGGAGCAGGTTCGTTCACGGGCGTGAGGGTGAGGGCCTGGGGCGGGGTGGCATCGGCGGGGTAGATCAGGCGGAAGCGCAGGCGGCGCCGTTCACCCGGAGCCAGAGTCACCTGGCCGAGGGTCGGGCCCACGTCTCCCTGCAGCAACTGGAGATGAAAGGCTCGGCGCGGACCTGCGCCGGAACCCTCCTCGCCATCGAGCCCCTGCACGATCACGCTGCCGCGGAAGGTCACCAGCGGGCCTGGCTGGCTGCGGAAGCGCAGACCGCCGGTCGCTGCATCGCTCTTCCGGGGGGAGTCGAGGCTCAGGGCCAGGCGCGCCGGCTGACGGCCGCTGTTCACCAGCGGCAGTGTCAGGTCGTACTCGACGCCGTAATTGCCATGGGCCGCCCACGCCGTGCCGGGGTAGAAGGCTGCCAGTTCGGCGGTCTGCACCTGACCGCTGCCCAGACGGCCGCGCTCCAGGGCACTGATCGGCCAGGAGATCGGTGCTGTCGGGGCCTCGAGATCACTTCGGCCCGGATCGCTCAGCACCGCCCGCCAGAGGCTGCCCTGCTGCACGCCGCTCACCCGTGAATAGATCAGCGGGCCTGTGGCACCGCGCGGGCTGGGGGCATGCTCCTTCGGGCTCTGGGGGCCACGCAGCACCGTCAGCCAGCTGCCGGCTTCGGGGGGTTGATCGCCGCCGATCTGCGCCAGCGTGGCCATCGACACCGGACCGTCGCTGAGAAAGCGCAGCTGCAGGTTGCGGCCGTGGAGCGGTGGCACCAGCCCCTTCACCGGAATCGGCAGCGCCATCAGCACGGTCGGCTGGGTGGTGTTCAGGCTCCAGGTTCCTGCGGGGAGGGGGCCATCCGGAGGGTTGGGCTGGGGGTTTTTTTCAAGCAGGTCTCCCGCCACCCGGCTGCCGGGCGCCGAGAACACCATCGCGTCCTGCTGCGTCATCAGCGCGGGCAGGGGCAGGAAGGGCGCCGAGGGCTGGCTTGGATCGC
>JBJTBH010000129.1:0-7018 GCA_046091285.1 Cyanobacteriota bacterium
CGTCTTCGTGCGCAGCAACCCATTCAATGGCACCAGCTTCTACAGCCGCGCCGCCACGGCCAGCCTGCCGCTGCCGAGCGCTGATACCGCCGTGCTGCTCGCGGCTGCCTTGCCATTGGTTCAGGGTCTGTTCAAACCTCACAAGCCTCTGAAAAAAGCCGGTGTGCTCCTTCAGGCCCTCCAGCCCGATGCCCGGTTGCAGCACACCCTGTTGATTCGCCTGACGCCTGAGCAGCAGGAGCGTCGGGAGCGCCTGATGGTCACGGTCGATGCTCTGAACCGCCGCTACGGGCGGGGAACCGTGCAATGGGCAGCCTGTGGCCTGCAGCCCAGCTGGGCGATGCGCCGCTCCCGGCTGTCCCGTTCCGCCACCACCCGGGTGGAGCATCTGCCGCTGGTGCACACCGGTGCTGCTCCGGCACCGCAGCGGGACCTCAGGCGTCTGCAGCTGCCCATCGGTCAGCCGGCTCCACCAAGCAGTCTTCAGGTCGAGCCGAACAAGTCTCAGGCCCAGCCAAGAAAACGCGCACTTTGATAGAAGATCAGACAGACGATCCAGGCCAGCAGCAACGACCAGATCACCGAAAATGCAGCAAAGCGACGACTGCGGGATTCACTGCGAATCACCGCCACTGTCGAAAGACAAGGGGTATAAAGCAGGGTGAACAGCATGAAGCTATAGGCCTGGATATTGGTGATGTCCAGCCGCAGGGCATGGCCGAGGGCCGTGGCATCAGCCTGGGCGTAGATCACCGCCAACCCACCGAGAACAATTTCCTTGGCCACGAATCCGAAGACCAGGGCGACGGTGAGATGGGCGTTGATGCCGATCGGCGCCAGCAGTGGCTGCAGGGTGGTGCCGAGCAGGCCGGAGAGGGAAGCGGCAGAGGCGGGTTCGACCCCGACGGGCAGATGGTTCATCAACCAGACTGCGATGACACCGAAAATGATGAAGCGCCGGGTCCAGAACCAGAAATGGCGCACCTCCGCCCAGGCGCGCTTAAGCATCTGCGCGACGGTCGGAAAGCGATAGGGAGGAAGTTCCAGTAGCAGGGGTTCACGGCTGGGGAAGCGCCCTTTGAACAGCAGTGCTGTGGCGATCGCTGCCAGAAAACTGATCAGATAGAGACTGAACAACACCAGAGCTGCCTGCGATGGTGCAAACAGATGGGTGGTCATGAACAGAAAGACGTTGAGCCTGGCTGAACAGAGCGAGAAGGGGATGATCAGCATCGACAACAGTCGCAGGCCACGCGATCGCATTACCCGGGTGCCAAGGATTGCAGGAACATTGCAACCAAAACCCATCAACGAAAGCACAAAGGATCGACCATCAAGCCCCAGCTTTTCCATCAGGGCATCCAGACGGAACGCTGAACGGGAGAGGTAACCGCTGTCTTCGACGATGCCCATCGCCAGAAAGAAGAGGAAAATCACCGGCAGGAAGGCCATCACCGTGCCGATGCCGTCGTAGAGGCCGTTCAGCAGCAGGCCGGAGACAAAGGGCGGCAGGGGTGAGAGCAACGGTCGGAGCACCTGTTCTCCGATCAGGCCCAACAGGTCTCCGAGCCAGCCCTGCAGAGGCACGCCCAGGGCATAGATGCCCTGGAACATCAGAAACATCACCCCCAGGAAAATCGGCAGACCGAGCAGGGGATGCAGCAGCCAGCGATCGAGCCGGCGCGTCAGTCTGTCGCCCCATTGCTCCGGCAGCACCACCGCCGATTCCAGCAGGGAGGCCGCGGTCTGATTGAGCTCCGCCGCTGAGCCCGAGCGGATCGATTCCAGGGCTTCAGGCCTGGCCTGGATCGGTGGATGGTGCAGGCTGTCGCACAGCTGCTCCCTGAGGGCATCGAGACCATGGCGGTACTTGGCGCTGATCGCCAGCACCGGTAGATCGAGGGCCTCTGAGAGGGCTGACGGGTTGATCGACACGCCGAACCGACGGGCCTCATCGATCATGTTCAGGGCCAGCACCAGGGGCACACCGAGGCCCTGAAGCTGCAGCACCAGCCGCAGCTGGCGATCGAGCTGGCAGGCATTGAGCACAACCACCAGCTGCTGCAGGGGTGTCTCGGCCAGGAAGCGACGCACCACCGCCTCGTCCTCCGAGAGGCCTCCCAGGTCGTAGATGCCAGGCAGATCAACGCACTGGAGGGTGCCACCCTCGACGTTCAGATCAGCGAGCATCAGATCGACCGTCAGGCCAGGCCAGTTGCCGATCTGGGCATGGCCGCCGGTGAGGGCGTTGAAGAGGGTCGACTTGCCCGTGTTGGGCATGCCGAGAAAGGCGATCCTGGCGGAGGCCTGGGCCACGGTCATGGCGCGATCGGAGCGACGAGAATCGCCAGAGCGCCGCTGCGGCGGAGCATCAGTTCCGTCATGCCGACCCGCAGATGGAGGATGCCGCTGATCCAGCCGCGGCGCAGCACTTCCACCTGCTGGCCGGGGCGGAGCCCCAGGGCATCAAAGCGCTGCAGGAGCCGGTGATCGGCCGCCAGCGAAAGGATCGTGGCCAGGCTGCCCGCCGGCAGTTGTCCAAGGCTGGTGGCGGGGCCCTCCTCGCTCGCCGCCCCGCCCATCGTCCCTGTTCGCCTGGACGTCTTCATTCGCTCGGTCGTTGCCGTCGTCTCGGACACCAGGACGGAAGGGGCGCTGCTCAAGGGGAATGCCGGGGATGACGGGGCCGGAGGAGACGAACGTCAGGCCGGAACGGCGGAGCGGCCGAGCCCTTGTTGCGAATCAATTGCAACAAGCATAGGACGAGGTGCCGGTTCTGAAGCCTTCGCCTGCCTCGGTGCCGTGGAGCAGCCGGCCCGGGTCATCGCTGACGCCGCCCCGTGGCGGCGAAGGAGCCGTGAATCGGTGCCACCCCGCTGCCGCGCCGGCCTCGCTCCCTAGCCAGGGAGGAGAACGCAAGGAGGGGGGCATGACTGACAGTGCGGCGATGGATCGCAACGGGCGCCGCTGCGAGGTGCCGGTGCCGGCGGGAGGTGAGAACGAGGGGGCCGCCCTGTTGGGACCAGCGCAGGAGAGGTTCCGGTACCAGGCCGATCAGCTGCCGAATCAACGTCTGAACGAACGTCCCGACGAGCTGATCGAGGTTCTTCACCAGCTCCAGGAGCGCCGCGGCTGTCTGGAGGCTCGAACCCTGGCGCTGGTGGCGGAACGCCTGCATCTCAGCCCCAGCCGGGTGTTCGGTGTCGCCAGCTTCTATCACCTGTTCCGGCGCACACCACCCCGGCTGCATGCCTGCCGTCTCTGCCAGGGCACCGCCTGCGTCGTGCAGGGAGGCTGGGAGCTGAGGCGCCAGCTGGACCATGAGCTCACGGTCGGCGACTGGGATCTGAGCCTCGAATCGTGTCTGGGTGTCTGCGGTCAGGCACCGATGCTGCTGCTTGATGGCGTCCGGGTGGGGCGATTGCCGGCCCATGATCCGGTCGCCGTACGCGCTGAACTGCAACGCCGCGGCCTGCCTCTGCGGGCCGGAGGAACGACGCCATGACCATCGCGATGGCCCATCCGCCAGGGGTCAGGCTGCAGGTGCGTTGCTGCACCGCCAGCGGCTGTCGCCTGCAGGGCAGCGATCAGCTCTGGACCGCGCTCCAGCGCCAATGGGTCCGTGTGGAGGCCAGCCCCGGTGCTGCCTTGGCGGTCCGGGCGGTCGGCTGCCTCGGGCTCTGTGGCAGCGGCCCTCTGCTGGCGGTGGATGGCGGTCGGTGCCATGGCCTCTACAGCGGCCTTTCTCCTGAGCAGATTAGGGAACTGATGGCGTGTCTGATCCTTGACGCCGAAGCGCCTGGACCGCAGGCGATCGGAGCCGGAGCCTCCGAGGGACAGCAGCAGCCAGGAGTCAGTGCGGCGTTGGCGCGGCGGCGGCTGGATCCTTCCCTGCCCTTCCTGGTGAAGCAGCGGCGGCTGGTGCTCCAGCACTGCGGCTGGATCGAACCGGAGTCCATCGCGGCGGCCCTGGCGGTGGGCACCTATCGCCAGCTGCTGCAGTGTCTGGATGGCCGCAGCCCGGCGGAGGTGAGAGCGATGATCCGTCGCAGCGGTCTACGGGGTCGGGGGGGCGCCGGTTATCCCACCGGGCTCAAATGGGACCGGGTCGCTGCCCAAGCGACGACCCCGAAGCTGGTGGTGGCCAATGGCGATGAGGGGGATCCAGGCGCTTTCATGGATCGCACCGTCATGGAGAGCGATCCCCATCGGTTGCTGGAGGGACTGGCGATCGCCGCTTTCGCTGTCGGCGCGGATCGGGGGGTGCTGTTCGTCCGTGCCGAGTATCCCCAGGCGGTGATCCGGTTGCGGCGGGCGATCGCTGAGGCGGAGGCCCATGGCTTGCTCGGTGACACGGTCGGCGGGCGCCCCTTTGGCCTGCGGATCACGCTACGGGTCGGGGCAGGCGCCTATGTCTGTGGCGAGGAAACGGCCCTGATGGCTGCGATCGAGGGGCGACGCGGACTTCCGCGACCGCGACCGCCCTACCCGGCCCGGTGTGGTCTCTGGAAGAAGCCCACCCTGATCAACAACGTCGAGACCCTGGCAGCGATTCCGGCGATTCTGGCGATCGGACCTGAGGCTTATGCCGCGATCGGAACCGACCGAAGTCGTGGCACCAAGGTGTTCTCGCTTTCCGGTGCCATCCGTCACAGCGGTGTGGTTGAGGTGCCGATGGGGATCAGCCTGCGCTGCCTGGTGGAGGAGATCGGGGGTGGAGCGCCGTCAGGACGTCGGATCAAGGCTGTCCAGACCGGTGGGCCGGCTGGTGGCTTCGTGCCCGCCCGGCTGCTGGATGTTCCGATCGCCTACGAGACCATGGCTGATCTCGGGACGGCCATCGGTTCAGGCGGGTTGGTGGTGATCGCTGATGACACGTCGATTCCAGAGCTGGTCGCCCATTTTCTGCGTTTCTGCGCTTCAGAGAGCTGTGGCAAATGCGTGCCCTGCCGAGCCGGAACCGTGCAGCTCGTGCAGCTGCTGGAGCAGCTGCGGGCTGGCGAAGGCGTCGGCGCTCAGGCTCTGCCGTTGGCCCGGCTCGCGGAGCTGGCCACGATGGTGCGGGCCTGCAGTCTCTGCGGGCTTGGGCAGGGTGCCCCCAATCCCTTGCTCAGCAGCCTGCGCCATTTCCAGGCGGAGTACGTCCCCGGAACCGGTTCCGGTGCCGATCGATGACTCCCTGCAGCGCGCGGGCTTCCACCATCGGGCTGCAGGTCGATGGCCAACGGATTGCTGTGCCGCAGGGCCTCACCCTGTTGCAGGCCTGCGCTGCCGCCGGTCGCGATCTGCCCACGCTCTGCTTTGTCGACGGGCTGAGCGCCGTCGGCGCCTGCCGTCTCTGCCTGGTGACCCTGGCCGGTCAGGCGCGTCCTGTGACCGCCTGCACCACCGAGGCGGAGGCGGGCATGGTCGTGGACACCACAGGCGTCACCCTTGAGCTCTGGCGGCGGCTGGCTGTGGAGCTGCTGTTCCAGGAGGGCAATCACGTCTGCGCCTTCTGCATCGCCCGGGGCCATTGCGAGCTGCAATCCCTGGCCGCTCGCTTCGGGATTGACCACTTTCGCTACCCCGCCCGCAGACCCCTGCGTGATGTCGATGCCTCCCACCCCCGTTTTCTGCTCGATCACAACGTCTGCATCCTCTGCAGCCGTTGCGTACGCGTCTGCGCGGAACTGAAAGGTGCCCACGTGTGGGAACTGGCGGAACGGGGGGCGCGCACCCGGTTGGTGGCAGGACTCGATCAACCCTGGGGGCATGTCGACGCCTGCACCGGTTGTGGCAAGTGTGTGCAGCTCTGCCCCACCGGAGCCCTAGCCGAGAAGGGTCTGGGCAGCGGCGAAAAGCGACCTGATCCCGCCCTCGCCGCCCGGTTGCGGCCGTCATGCCTGGAGCCGTCACCGGAACCGCCCACCTGGGGGCCGATGGAGGAGCCCCGATGACGTCGTCCCCTGCCGCCTCCGTGTCGCCTCGACGCCTCCGCCTGGCCACGGCCTGGCTGGCGGGCTGTTCGGGTTGTCATATGTCCTTCCTGGACCTTGATCTGGACCTGCTGGAGCTGGCCGCCCATGCGGATCTGGTCGCCTCACCGGTGCTCAGCGACATCAAGAGCTATCCCGATGGCGTCGATCTCTGCCTGGTTGAGGGGGCTGTCGCCACCGAGGAACATCGAGCTCAGGCCCTGTGGATCCGCTCGCGAACGACCCTGGTGGTGGCGCTGGGTGATTGCGCCATCCATACCAACATCACCGGACTGCGCCATCGCTGTCGTCACTGGTCGGACCACGGCTCCGTCTGCTCACGGGTCATCGCTGCCCCAAAGCGCGAGGAACGGCTGGATCCGCCGTTGCCGACACCCCTGGCCGTGGTGCTGCCGCTGGATGCTGTGATCGCGGTCGATGCGTCTCTGCCCGGCTGTCCGCCCGAGGCCTCAGCGATCGCCTCGCTGCTGCGTCGCTGGTGGCAAGGGCGACCGTTGACCGCGCCCGGCTCCAGGCCCCAGCGGTTTGGATGAGCGATGAGCATGGAACGCCGTCTGGTGATCGACCCCGTGACGCGGATCGAGGGCCATGCCCGGATCACGATCCATCGCGATGGCCGGGGGTTGGTGCAGGAGGCGCGATTGCAGGTGCTGGAACTGCGGGGATTCGAGCAGTTCTGCATCGGTCGCCCGTTCACGGAGATGCCGGCGATCACGGCCCGCATCTGTGGCATCTGTCCGGTGAGCCATCAGCTGGCTGCTGCAGCGGCCGGCGATCAGCTCCTGGCGGTGGGCTGCCCGCCTGCAGCCGGTCGACTGCGGCACCTGCTGGCTGTGGCGCAGATCATCCAGTCCCATGCCCTGGCGTTCTTTCATCTC
This sequence comes from Cyanobacteriota bacterium, assembly GCA_046091285.1. GTDB lineage: Bacteria > Cyanobacteriota > Cyanobacteriia > PCC-6307 > Cyanobiaceae > CAIXOZ01. The sequence continues at coordinate 6,857 of JBJTBH010000129.1, forward strand.
AGTTCTCCCGATCTGCTGCTCGGCTGGGACCACCAGCCGGCCGATCGCAACCTGTTCGGTCTGATGGCGGCGGAACCCGATCTGGCCCGGGCCGGCATTCGCCTCAGGCAATTCGGCCAGCAGGCGATCGAGGCGGTCACGGGTCAGCGCATTCACGGAGCC
>JBJTBH010000130.1:0-4518 GCA_046091285.1 Cyanobacteriota bacterium
TCGGCATGGAAGTGATGCACGAGCGCAACGCTCACAACTTCCCGCTCGATCTGGCGGCTGCTGATGCCACCCCCGTGGCTCTGACCGCCCCCGCCATCGGCTGAGGTTGATCACAACCCTGACTCCTCCACAAGGGGAATCGCATCAAAGGGCCCCTCGGGGCCCTTTTTTGTTGACTGGCAAGGCCTGCAAAGGCTCTTTTTTGATGGCTGTGATCGAGTGATCAGGTCGCTGAGAGCACCAGCAGCAGCAGCCGATTGCCCTCGGGATCGAGCAGCCAGGCTTCAGTGCCGAAGGACTCCTGCCGCGGTGGCTCCAGGATGGAGGCCCCCATGCTCAGGGCTGTGGAGATCCAGGCCTGGAGCACTTGTTCAGCTTCGTCTGAAGCGGCCTGCTTTTGCAGGCAGAGCGCCAGACGTCCGGCTTGCCTTGGTTGCTGACGCTGCCGTGATGGGGCGTAAAGCTCCAGCCAGCCGCCGGCAGGCCACGGAAGCCTCCAGTGACCTGAGCTCAGCCCAGGCTGCGGGTCCACCTCAAGAAGTTCGCCATAGAAGTGGGCCAGGCTGTGCGGATCATCGGCGGCGAGCACGATCGAGGTCTTCATCCCCAGCGCCTCCACCAGGGACGCCTGCGAGCCCTCCCATGGCTGCCGTCGCACAGGGGATAACAGCGACTGTCTCTGCAACGGCACATCTGCACGGTTTCTGGCCTGCTCAGACGCAGTTCACGGGAGATGATCCCGGTGCCGAGATGGGCGCCATCACAGATCCAGACGACTCGACTGAGGCCGCAGCGGCATAGGTGATGGATCCCGGCCGGCAGCTCCATCGTCTCGGGCCCAGCACTGGCTCCGTTGTCGTCAGCCATCGCTCCATCGGCCTTGCTCTCAGGAGAAGACTCTGGGGGATCCTCGCCCCCCGTCGCACTGAGTCGGTCATGCCCTTCCGCAGGGGTGCGGCCTGGCTCTGTTGATCTGCACCTGAAGGCTCGATCAACCTGGTCGGTCTGGCCACCTGAGAACCTCCCGTTCAGGGATCACTCAGCAGAGCAGACTCATCCGATGGCCTGGCGATCGTTGCTTCTGTGTCTCTGGCTCGGGGCGTTGGTCTTCCCGCCGGGGCCGGTGATGTCAGCACCTGCCCAGCGTATCAAAGGCAGCGTTCTTTCGATCGGCGACGGCGACACGATCCGCGTCCGAGAGGCTGACAGAACGGTGACGGTGAGGCTCGCCTGCATCGATGCTCCCGAGACCGCCCAGAGCCCCTGGGGGCAGCAAGCACGGCGTTATCTCCAGCAGCGGCTGCCGATCGGCCGTGAGGTGGCGCTGGAGGTTCAGAGCATCGACCGCTACGGCCGCACCGTGGCTGAGGTGATCAGTGAGATCAATCTCAACCTGGCGATGGTGGAGGACGGCCAGGCTTTTGCCTATCGCCACTACCTCAGCGGATGCAACGCAAAGGCCTACCTGGAGGCCGAAGGTCGTGCCCAGCGGCATCGCCACGGGGTGTGGCAGGTGGATGGTGGCATCACCCGACCGTGGGACTTCCGTCGCCGCCTGCGGGGTCGACGCCTTGCCGATGGCACCACCTCTGATGGCCGCCGTTTTCGCTGTCGTGAGATCGGCTCCCATGCGCGCGCCCAGGAGCTGCTGCGCCAGGGACACAGTTACCTCGATGGCGATGGTGATGGGGACGCCTGTGAATCGCTGCGATGACAGCGATTCAGGGGGACGGGGACGACCAGCTCAGAAGGGCTGCGTGGACTGCAATGAGGTGTCCTCTGACAGTGAGCTGGCCCGGATCCGACCCGAGCTGATCCAGCTGAGAGCTCAGGGCGCCCTTCTGCTGGGTGATCACCTGGGGACTATCCAGCCCACCCTTAGCCCTGGGAGTCGCCGTCCTGCCGATCCGCCGGGGGTGGTCCTAGACCATGGCGAAGCCACCGGCCCCCCGCTTCACCGCCTCTCCCTTGATCGCCTCCTCCTCCAACCGTTCTGATCCGCCAGCTTCGGGAGCCCGTGTCCCTGTCGCTGCAGAGCCTGTCGAGGTGTTGCGCCAGGTGTTCGGCTATGGCAGCTTTCGCGGCCCGCAACAGGCGATCGTGCGCCATGTGATCGATGGCGGCTCCGGGCTTGTGCTGATGCCCACCGGCGGCGGCAAGTCGCTCTGTTATCAGGTTCCGGCCCTGTGTCTGCCGGGGCTGGCGGTGGTGGCGTCGCCGTTGATTGCACTGATGCAGGACCAGGTGGAGGCGTTGCAGCAGGCGGGTGTGGCGGCCGCTGCCCTGCATTCGGCCCTGGAGGCCGAGGAGGTGAGCGCTCTTTGGCGGCAGCTGCGGCAGGGCAGTCTCAGGTTGCTGTATGTCTCGCCTGAGCGCCTGCTTAGCGGCGATCTTCTGGAGCAACTGGCAGCCAGTGGGCCGATCAGCCTGTTTGCGATCGATGAAGCCCACTGCGTGTCGCAATGGGGTCACGACTTCCGGCCTGAGTATCGGCAGCTCGATCAGCTGATCCGACGCTTCCCTCAGGTGCCCCGGCTGGCGCTGACCGCGACTGCCGATCCCCGGACCCGCGAGGACATCCGGGAACGGCTCGGGCTGATGCAGGACCCGGTGTTCCTTGCCAGCTTCGATCGGCCCAACATTCGCTACCAGGTGCAGCCGCAGGAGAACCTGCGCCGCCAGCTGCTCCCCTTTCTGGAGCGTCATCGCGGTGCGGCTGGCATCATCTACGCCCGCTCCCGATCGCGGGTGGATCGTCTCTGCGCCGAGCTGCAGGCGGCAGGCTTTGAAGCGATCGCGTATCACGCCGGCCTTGAAGCCGAGCAGCGCCGGCAGGCGTTGCAGCGCTTCCGGCTCGGCAGCGACGTGGTGGTGGTGGCCACGATCGCCTTCGGGATGGGGATCGACAAACCCGACGTCCGTTTCGTTGCCCACGTCGATCTGCCCAAGAGCCTGGAGGCCTACTACCAGGAAACGGGCCGTGCTGGCCGTGATGGCCTGCCGGCGGTGGCCTGGATGGTGCATGGCGGCGGTGATGTGGCGCAGCTGCGACGCTTCATCGACGATTCAGGTGCGGCGGAGGAGCAGAAGCGGATTGAACACGGCAAGCTCGACGCCCTGATCGGCTTCACGGAAGCACCGGGCTGCCGTCGCCGGCTCCTGTTGCGCCATTTCGGTGAGGAGCTCGAGGAGGACTGCGGCAACTGCGATGGTTGCCTTGATCCCCAACCCCGCAGCGAGGCCACCGAGGTTGCGCGCAAGGCCCTGTCGGCGGTGTATCGCACCGGACAGCGCTTCGGCGCCGCCCATGTGGTGGATGTGCTGCTGGGGGCGAACACCGAACGCATCCGCAGCCTCGGCCACGACCAGCTGAGTGTGTATGGCATCGGCCGCGAGCTCGACCGCAGTCAGTGGAGGGCCGTGCTGCGGCAGCTCACCAGCCTCGGCTTCCTCAGCTCGCCCGCCGAGGCGCGCGGCGGACTCTGCTTCGGAGATGAGGAGCTGGTGCGGCCGCTGCTTCGGGGCGAGATCCAGCTGGAGCTCAGCCTGCCGCCGCCGCAGAAGGAGCAGCAGCGCTCGGGCGCTGGCGTCGGCAGCAGCGCTGCCGGCCGCAGCCTCAGCTCAGGCGAGCTGATCGATCCGGACAGCGTTGATGCCGTCCTTATGGAGGCCCTCAAGGGCTGGCGGCGCGAGATGGCACGCCAGCAGGGCGTGCCCCCCTATGTCGTCTTCCACGACCGCACCCTGGTGGAGCTGGCGGCCCGCCGACCGACCTGCCTGGCGGACCTCTCCGGCATCGGAGGAATCGGCGCGGCCAAGCTGGAGCGCTACGGCGAGGCACTGCTGGAGGTGCTTGCCACCGGCTGATCAGGCCTCGCCGCACCCCCTCAGAAGCGGAAGCTGGTCTTGATCAGGGCGCCGAGCTGATTGAAGCTCTGCCCACTGGGCGTCGCGAGACCAAGAGGACGACTGAGATAGAAAAGCGCTGGGGTGATCGCGATGTGGTCAGTGACCTGGACCTTGTACCACCACTCCCAGGCATAGTTGCCATCCTGCGGACTGCTGCCATCGATGAGGTTGGTCGCGAAGGTCGGTTGACCAACCGCCATCCCGAGCACATTGCCTTTGGCAAAGGCATCGGTCCACTGCAGGCCCACACTCCACGACTGACTGGTGCTCACCAGCTGGGGGATGTTCACATCGGCGTTATAGCTGGTGCTGTTGATCCCCCAGCCAGCGCTGATGGAGGGAATCCAGCCAGAGGCTGCGGGTTGCCAGTAGCCGCTCAGCCCAAAGGCATTGGTGGTGCCGGGAGAGGAATAACTGTCCAAAACGCTACTTGATTACCCAGCTCACTCCGCGGTGGCCGCCCTGGGGCCTTAAGAGTTCGCTGAAAAACCCGGCTATCCCTGCCAAAATGGAGCAATCGCAGATCCCGTGATGCGAGGTCAGCAGGAGCGCAGCGGCTTTCTGTTCTCCTACGTCTCGATCGAGGAACGGATCCCTGCCAGCCATCCG
>JBJTBH010000131.1:0-2790 GCA_046091285.1 Cyanobacteriota bacterium
ATCGACAGCGCGATCTCCGCCGCCAACGATATCCTCAAGGCCAAACAACCCCGTGCCCAGCGAAACGAAGTGAGCGATGCCATCTTGGTTGCCTTTGTCAAAGGCGACAAATGTGTTGCCGTTCACCTGGGCAATCGGCGCCAGGTAGTGGGATTCCTGCAGTTTGATCTCTGCCGCAGCCGTCACTTGGTGATTGCCCACCCGTAGGTTGGTGAGGCCATCAACCCGATTCTTCAACGCTGCAGCACCATAGGCTGCAGCCGTGGCGCCTCCCTCCCCGGGGGTAAGGGTGCCTTTGTTGTGGTCATTGGGATCAATCCACACCGTGCCCTTGATGTCCAGCGTGCGATAGAAGCCGGTTACAGCATCGAAGGAGGCTTCACGGGCCAGGGTGTAGGAGCCAACAACCTGTTGACCAGCGATGAATCCGGTGAAATCGAGCACGGGAGCCAGGCCCTGCTCCTGGCCGATGAGGGCATTGAGGCCCTGATCGCGATCGGTAACCAGAGACAGCGAAAGGCTGACGCCATCAAGCGAGGAGAACACAACCGGGCCGTTCGGCTGACCCACTGAAGTAAAGATCTGCAGGCGCGAATCAGTGGCACTGCTGAGCTGGTCCAAGCTGCCATCAACCACTTCAAAAAAGCGGACTGACTGGCCGTTAATCAGCAGAATCTCTCGAGTCAGAGACATATCAGAAGCAAGGGTGACGTCTGACGATTCCAAGGTGGAAAACAGGGTCTGCGCGCGGGAGCGCAAAACCGTCAGGTCAGCGAAGATGGCATCAGGCGAAGTATCAGTTGCATCTAGCACCACATAGCCGATCTGGTTTGAAGATGTGGCGCGGCCCTTGAGGTCGGCACGCAAAACAAAACTTGCGGGAGCGAGCTGATTCGTTTTAGACACCGCTAGAAGGGTTTTGCTATTGGCAACTGACAACTCCACATCGCCGAGATTCACAACACCGGCTGTAGAGGGGTCATGAATAGACCCGTCTTTGGGTCCCGTATCTCCAATGCCACCATCGACAAAGGTGAGGCTGACAAAATCGGCGATACCATCCCCGTCTGTATCATAGAAACGGGCGCCAGCTCGTTCCTTGGCATTGTAAGTCCAGGGCAAAAGATCACCGGCGTCATTGATGCCGTAATAAACCCACTGTGTGTTGAGCTTTCGCTTACGGGCAGCTCCCGATCCCTCGCTGATCACAAGATCATCGCCAACCTGGGTCAGATCCAAGAAGAGCTTTGATCGACCACTACTGTCGGCTGCAACTGTAAAATCAATTGCCGTATTGTTGAGAACAACGCCCTGGGGAAGCGCCTTCAGGGGCAGCGCATCCAGCGTTGTAGTGGTCAGGTCAATGCCAACCGTAACGGGCTTCCTGACAGGATCCAGCTTGCTTAATACCAAAGGCTGCCAATTCGCCTTGGGATCGGCACTGGTATTGGCATGCAGTTCGATCGAGCCATTCGTGGCATTGAGATCAAACTGCAACTCAACTTGACCATTGTTCAAACCATCTTGGTCAAACTTGGTGAGGGCACCCTCACTAATCACCAGACTTTGGCTGCGGGTCTTCGGATCGCTAGCAAGACGATCGGCCGCTTGCCGGCGCAGCACCTGGAGATTCAAGGTACTGGCTAAACCATTGTTACGAGCCGCCTTGTTGGTATCAGCCCGGAAACTAATCGAATGCAACTTGCCAGAGGCATCGACCTGCAGGTTCAGACCGGACAGTACAGGACGTACTCCAGCACTTGTTGGGTCCACAGCGAGCAACAGGTGAATCTCCTTTTGGCCAAGGTCGTCGAGTTCACCCACCTGCAAACTGAGAGTGCCATTGCGAAGAGCAGAAATGGCTGCCGCATTAATCGGAACGGTAATGTCTGCGGAGGCTTGGCCAACGCCAAGACGCAGCAGGCCCGCTATCGGGGTGTAGTGACGCCCAGGCTCGGCTGAACTATTGAGAGAGGAGGAGACATAACTGATCAATTGGCTGCGGCTGAGATCACCGCTGCGGCTGATCTGGAAACGGGCTGAGCCAGAGTCGGGGGTGGTGCGGTAGGCGGTGATGATCAGTCCGTCGCCAAAGCCACTACTGCCAGCGACCGATGAGGATTGGGGAATGGCCCCAGGGGGAGTTATTCTTCCACCATTGCCACCACGCCCGCCACTGCTGCTGCCAAGCAGAACACTGTTCTGCAGCGAGGCTGTTTCCAAAGGTCCACCGAAGTCGAGTGGAATCGTTGTAGGCTCGCTCGAATCGGTCGGCTCAATCGCCTCAGTAGATTGAATCGCGTATCTGGCAAGGGCAACTTGCGGGCTTGGGGTGACCTGCGTCATCAGCCAACTATTGGCAGTCTCACCCTCAGGAACCCGCACATAAGCCAGAGTGGGATTGGTTGTGCCACCAGCACCCCCTCCAGCGGCATAGGCATACCAAAGGTTGCCTGCATAGGTGGTGTCGAAGGCGGGATTAAGCGTAAACTCGGCGCTGAGGTTGATGGAATCGGCGGAATCAGGGGTAAGGAAGATGATGCGATCAGGATTGATCGCGTTGATGGCTGCCGCATCAAGATAAATGCTGGTGTCACCGTAATTGATCGAGCTAATCAGCTCAATATCGCGCAGCTTGGTACCAGCAAAGAACTGAGGGGAGTCAACATTCAGCCTGAAGTCATAAGACTGATCCGCTTGACCCTGCAGCAGCAATTGGTCAAAGCCAGAACCCGCATCAATGCGCACAAACCCATTATCAACTATGGAAATCCGATCATCACCAGATCC
>JBJTBH010000132.1:0-13243 GCA_046091285.1 Cyanobacteriota bacterium
TCCCATGGGATCGATTCAGATAGCCGTTTGAGCACCGGCTTTTTATCCTGGAGCTTGGCGACTCTTTGCTGTTCGTCCCAAAAGCCTCTCTGGCCCACGCCTTGCTCGCAATTGCTTCATCAGATTATAAGCGGAAAACACACTGAATCAAGCTCTATTTCAATTTTTCGAGGTGCCCTGAAGTCAGCCGAAACGGCCGCTGACATAATCCATGGTCGCCCGCTGGCTGGGCCTGTTGAAAATCTGTTCGGTTTCGTCGTATTCGACCAGATAACCGACTTTTCCCGTTCCTCCTTCCTGGGCTTCGGCGTTGAAGAATGCAGTGCGATCGGAGACACGAACGGCCTGCTGCATGTTGTGGGTGACGATCACGATCGTGTAGCTCTTTTTGAGCTCGTGCATCATCTCTTCGATCTTCAGCGTGCTGATCGGATCGAGGGCGGAACAGGGTTCATCCATCAGGATCACCTCCGGTTCGATGGCGATGGCGCGGGCGATGCAGAGCCTCTGCTGCTGGCCGCCCGAGAGGGCATAGCCGCTCTCTTTCAGTTTGTCCTTGGCTTCATCCCAGAGCGCCGCTTTTCGAAGGGAGCGTTCCACCAGTTCATCCATGTCGCCACGAAATCCATTGATTCGAGCACCGAAAGCAATGTTTTCATAAATTGATTTTGGGAAAGGATTGGGTTTTTGAAACACCATCCCAATGCGTCGTCTCACTTCAACTGGATCAACTTTAGGATGATAGAGATCTTCCCCATTGAAAACGACGCGACCACGTAGTTGACAGCCTTCGATCAGATCGTTCATCCTGTTCAGAGAACGGAGAACTGTCGATTTGCCGCATCCTGACGGACCAATGAATGCGGTGACCTGGCCGCGAGGAATGTCGAGATAGACGTTTCTGACGGCCTCAAAACTCCCATAGCTGATCGTCACATCTTCGAGGGACAGACAGCTGAGGGCTGTTGTGGTGGTAGCGGTCATCGTCATGGCGTGAGATGGGCTTGAAAGAAGGGGAGAATCGGGTCGTTGTCCGGGTTAGGAAGAAGAAGGAGCAGGGCTCGGATCTGGTGCCGGCCTTGTCATGATTGCCATCATCGTGCGGCGAACCTCGCCAGCCAGCGGGCGATAAGATTGGCTCCCAGGATCATGATCACCAGGATGAAGGATGCCGCCCAGGCAAGGGATTGCAGTTCTGGATAGGGAGTGGTGGCGAAGTTATAGATCAGCACCGACAGGCTGGCGATCGGATTGAGCAGGGGATCCTTGACCATCGCCAGACGATCCAGAAGGCTGGTATCTGAACTGAGAATCGTGTCAGGCCAGGGCCAGTAACTTGAAAACAGGGCTGTGAAGATGAGCGGTGCCGTTTCACCGGCGGCCCGGGCGATGCCCAGAACCACGCCTGTGGCGATCGGTGTGAAGGCTGCCGGCAGGGTGATCCGGATCACAGTGGTGAATTTCGATGCGCCGACACCGATCGCTCCCCAGCGGAGTTCGTCGTGGACGAGCTTCAGGCCTTCATCGGTGGTCTTGATGATCGTCGGCAACATCAGGATCGCCAGGGCCATCCCGCCCGCCAGACCGCTGTAGCTCTGACCGAATACCACTCTGGTCTTGACGATCAACGCATAGATGAAGACGCCACAGATGATGGAAGGAACACCCGAGAGCACATTGGTGCCAAAGCGCACAAACTGTTTCAGGGCTTTGGCGAATCGCCCACCCTGGGAGAATTCGGCCAGATAGATGCCACCGCCAACGCCTACCGGAATCGCCAGGCAGGCGGCGATGGTGGTCACGAGAAAGGTTCCAAGAATGGCGTTGCCGATACCACCGACATTGCCCATGCCCGGTGCCGGAGGCAGTTCGGTGAACAACTTCACACTGATCAGCTGCCCCCCTTTGACCAGCACATAGGCCAGCACCATCACCAGCGGCAGCACCGCCACGATCGCTGCCAGGGCTACAAGCCCGGTCATCAAGGTGTTCCAGAGATTTCGCGTCAGCCTGGCATCAAAGGTGAGATTTCTCCGTTCAAAAGCACCCGCTTGCGGTTGCAGATTGTTATGGGTGTTATCCATTGGTTTCACTGGTAGCGAAGGCTCAGTTTTTTGACGACCCATTGCGCCAGAATGTTCACAATCAAGGTGAGCAGCATCAGCACCAATGAGGCATACATCAGCGAGCTCACCTGGCTGCCATCGGCTTCTCCAAACTGGTTGGCAAGCATCGATGAAATCGTGTTGCCTGGGGCCAGTAGTGAGAGGCTGAAATTATTGGAATTTCCAATGATCATTGTGACAGCCATTGTTTCTCCCATCGCCCGTCCCAGCGCCAGCATCACGCCGCCGGTGATGCCGGAGATCGCTGCTGGCAGGATCACGTGGCAGATCGCCCCCCAGCGTGTCGTCCCGACGCCATAGGCCGCCTGCCTCAGTTCCCGTGGCACCTGATGCAGGGCATCACGGGAAATCGCTGTGATGATCGGCAGGATCATCACCACCAGGATCAGGATCGCCGGCGCCATGCCCGGCCCCTGGGGTTCGGTGTCAAAGAAGGGCAGCCAACCAAAGCTGGTGTAGAGCCAGGTCAGAAACGGTCGGATGGCCGGCTCCATCACAAAGATCGCCCAGAGGCCCAGCACCACTGAAGGAATGGCGGCCAGCAGTTCCACCATCAGACCGATCAGACTGCTGATCCGTTTCGGGATCAGGTTCTCGGTGATGAAGATCGCGGTTCCAACCCCGAGCGGTACAGCGATGGCGAGGGCGAGAAGCGAGCTCACCAGCGTCCCGTAGATCGCTGTGAAGGCTCCGTAATCATCATTGACGGGATCCCAGGCTGAGGTGGTCAGGAAGGACAACCCGTACTGGTGAATGGCCGGACCCGATTCCTGCACGATGATGCGCAGAATCCAGAGCAGGATGATGCCGACGCTGCAGGCCAGTGTCGTCACCAGCAGCCGGAATCCCCGATCGAGCATCCGTTCGCTGAACTGCCGCTTCCGATTGCGGAACAGTTGCTCCTCCACGGTCGTGTTCATCGCTTGGCAGCAGGAAGAGCAGAGGGAATCACGCCGATCGGGCAGTCTCCACAGGCAACCGTAAGGGAGGCCGTGCACCTCTGCCCTAAATTGGGGTAAAGGACGAGCCGCTGGCAAGCGTCTGCGCGATCTTTGCATCTCTTTTCCCCGGATCGGCCCGGTAGTTCCCCGGATCGGCCCGATCGCGATCGGGAGGGTTCTGCCCGTGCCCGCGTCAGGCTGATCTGAACGCTGCTTCAAGGCCTTCGGTCTCCTCCCCTCGCGATCGGTTGTTTTTGATCGGAATGGGTCTGTTCCCACCCGGACGGTTCCGTTTCCCTCCGGGCCGCTCTGATCCGGGCCGTGGTCTTGGCCTTGGCTTGGCTTGGCCATGGTCTGGCTCGACCCGTCACCCGATCTCGCGGGCGGATCTCGCCGGCGACGTGGACCTTCCCGATGCGCTTTCTTAGACTCCGATTGCAGCGTGGGACGTTCAGGGTCGCGATGGGTAACGAGCAGCTCCCACCCCCGCCCTCTGACACCGCTCCTCGCCATCCGGCGGTCGAGATTCAGCGTCAGCCGCATCCCAGGCAACATCAGCACCGTCCCGGTTCTCCGGCCGCTTTTCGCTGGAGCATCCTTCTCAATGCCGCCCTCTCCGGGCTGCAGCTGGCCATCGGTCTCGGGTTTCACTCCCTCGCCCTGGTGGGTGACGCCGTGCACAACCTCGGGGATGTGGCAGGGCTTCTTCTGGGTTGGGGCGCTGAACATCTGAGCACCCGTCCCACCAACGGGCGTTATACCTACGGCTATGGCCGCAGCACCCAGCTGGCCTCGCTGCTCAATGCCGTTCTGATCCTGATGGCTGCCGCCGTCGTCATCGTCGAAGGCATTCAGCGCTGTTTTCATCCGGTGGCGGTCGAGGGACCTCCGGTGATCGCGGCGGCCGCCTGCGGCATCGTCGTCAATCTTCTGTCGGCGCGTCTGTTCGGCAACGACCATCACCACGATCTCAACCGTCAGGTGGCGGTCATTCACCTGCTCACCGATGCGGCGGTCTCGGCGGCCGTTCTGATCAGCGCCGCCCTGGTCACCCTCACCGGCTGGAACTGGCTCGATGCGGCCACGGCCATCGGTGTCGGTCTGGCGGTTGCCTGGAGTGGCTGGGATCTGTTGCGGGAAGCGTTGCGCGTGGCACTCGATGCCGTTCCCCGCGAGGTCGATCTGGCGGCTGTGCATCAGGCCCTGGCCTCTCTGCCCGGGGTCTGTGATGTGCATCATCTTCACGTCTGGGCGATCAGCACCTCCCAGACCGCTCTCACCGCCCATGTCCAGCGTCGTGTGGGCGTGCTTGATGACATGGATCTTCTTCATCAGGCCAAGGCACGCCTGGCCCATCTCGGTATTGCCCACAGCACGATTCAGCTTGAACCGGCCGCTGATCCGGAGCTTCACGCGTCAGCTTCCTGCACCTGAAAGCGTCGCTTCGTTGAGGCTTTTCCTGCGCCTTCCGGTTGACCAGGGTCCGGTTTCTGTTTCTCCCCCATCCCCATGGCCAGACCTTCCGGCAACGTTGATCGGCCTCCGTCAGCGTTCCTCTCTGTCCTGATCGGTTGTCGTTGTCCTTGTCAGAATCTGGTCTTTTTCAGCAGATTGACAGCAGATCTGCGTTGGCAATCGAAGGGAATAAGCATGCTTCCGGTCGGATACTTCAATGGTCTGTTCCGGTGTTTCCATGCTCACAGGTTCGTCTTTACTGGCACGGGTTCGTGAACTTGGATCCATTCCGAGATCCGATCTCGTCCGAGCCTGTGGTTATGTCGGCCTCACCAGAGACGGGACGGAGAGGCTGAACTACACGGCCTTTTATGAGGCCCTGCTGGAGGCCAAGGGCATGCATTTCGGGCGGCGTCCGACCGGCCGTTCTGTGGATCGTTCCAGGCTCGGCAGACGCCTCACCCACACCACCAAGGTCCACTTCAATGGCAATCTGATGGTGGGCAGCGCCTATACCTCTCTGCTCGATCTCAAGCCGGGGGACACCTTCCTGATTCAGATCGAACCGTCCAGGGGTGACCGGCAACGCGGTCAGATTCGCCTGCTGCCCCGCAGCCCTGGTGCCCGGGTCGGTGACCCTGGTGAGGCCATGGCCGCTGACACGGCCGTTCCCGAGGTCGTGTCGGGAGGGTTGCGAGGCCCTCGGGGGGAAGGGTCCCGTGAGGCCGGCGACGCGTGAGACCTCGCCCCATCCCAGTCCCCGTCCGGGGCATCTCCAGCATTCAGCAGTGCATTTGTACTATGACCAGGTCGTTGCCCTGGTCTGTCGTGGCCCGGTCTTCCCGTCTCCGTCTCCCTGTGTCCGGCTCCGATGGTTCAGGCCCTCCCGCCATGGCCGCCGCCGCGCCCCTGCCCCTGCGGCGGCACCATTCGCGGCGGCCGCTGCCCCTGGCCCTTGAGGCCGTCTCTGCCGGTTTTCCCAGTCCTGCCGACGATTACATCGAGACCCAGAGCGATCTCCATGATCTGCTGGTCACCTCGCCGGCCAGCACCTTCTTCATGCGGGCCAGTGGCGATGCCATGGCCGCCGCCGGAATCTTTCATGGTGACCTTCTGGTGATCGATCGCAGCGTCGAGGCCCGCCCCGGTCGCTATGTGGTCTGCACGCACGCCGGCGCCTTTCTGCTCAGGCGCCTGGAAGGGCGGCCACCGCGGCTATGGCTGGTGGCCCTGGATGGCCTGACCCCGGCCATTCCCCTGGGTCAGGGCGGTGACGCCGAACTCTGGGGGGTGGTTGTGCATGCGGTGCATCACCTGCCGGCCGGCCGTGCTGCCATTCCGTCCGGGACTGCCACAATGCCGGGATAGGGCCTGTCGCTCTCCATGCCCTCGTCTGGTGGTTCCGGCGGCACTGCGCCGCCCTCGATTGCCGTGATCGGAGCCGGTGTGGCCGGCTGCACGACGGCGGCTCTGCTCAGCCGTGCCGGCTGGCCAGGTTCGATTGTGCTGTGGGAAACGGGTCGTGGCCCCGGAGGTCGGGCCGCCACCCGGCGGTCCCGCGACGACGCTCTTCTGCGCCTGGATCACGGTGCCCCTCTCCTCAACATCACCACAGATCCTGAGGTCACCAGAAACGTCAACTCGGGGGCCAGCAGGGACGTCATCACGGATGTCGTCGGCAGCGCTCCCCTCGGTGGGGGGGCATCCCGCCCGGCTCAGCTTGGTTCATCGCCCTGGGCTTGCCTGATCGAGGAGCTGGTCGCAGGTGGATGGTTGGAGCCCTGGCAGGGGGCCCGCGCCCGTCTGGATGTCCACGGCAACCTCCATCCGATCAGCACCGATCCGCTCGGTGAAGGCCTGCTGTATCGCGGCCGCGGTGGCATGGAGCAGCTCTGTCAGGGCTTGCTCAGGCTGGCCGGTTCGTCTGTGAACACCCGCTTCGGCACCCTGGTGCGTGATCTGAGGCCTGTGCCTGGCGTCGGTTGGCAGCTGCTCGACAGTGACGGTCGGGTGCTCGATCAGGTGGACTGGCTGATCCTCAGCAGCACCTTGCTGGCCCATGCCCGTGTTCAGCTGGTGCTGGACTGGGAGACCGTGCCGTTGGTCGAGGCGGCACGGGTGCTCGGGGATGTTCGTCTCGACCATGCTCTGGCCTCGATCGCAGCGCTGCGTTTCGAGGCTCGCAGCAATCTGTTGTTGTTGGTGCCGGCAGCTCACGCCCAGCCCTGGCTGGATCTCCCCTTCCGTCTGCTGGATCTCGATGCGGCCGCTCAGCAGCGTTTCCATCTGCGTCGGATCGCGGTTCAACCGCTGCCCGATGGTCGTTGCGCTGTGGTGGTGCATTCCTCGGCCACCTTCGCGGCCGAACACGTGGCGGTTTATGGCGCCCGTTCGTCGATCGCCCGGCTCCTGTCATCCCCCTCGCAGGCGGAGCGGGAGCAGGAGGTGATGGAGAAGCTCAGTGCGGCTCTGGAGGATGCTCTCGGCGCCTGGCCGATCGCGCCACTGCCCCAGGAGGCTGATCGTCAGCTGATGCGCTGGGCCGCTGCCTTCCCCATCGGGGCCGGGCTGCCCGAAACCCTGTTGCTCTGCTCCGCCAGTCGGATCGGTTTCTGCGGCGACTATGTCAGCGGTCCGGGATTCGGGCGGATCGAAGGGGCGATGACCTCCGCCAGCCGTCTGGTGGAGCAGCTGCTGGCCACAGCCCTTGACAGGTCCGTCATGGTTGGGTGATGGAGAGTTCATTCCGCGATCGCAATCCGGAGGTGGTGGTGATCCATCCGGTCGCCTTCACAGATGTGCAGCTCGCCCTGAGGATGCTGCGTGAACGCAAGACCGTCCTGCTCGACCTGGAGAGCCTGGGAGAGGGGGAGGCCCAGAGAGCGGTCGATTTCGTCTCCGGCGGGGTGGTGGCGATGGACGGTCAGACTGAGCGGCTGGGTGAGCGCACCTTCCTGTTCACACCGTCATCGGTGCTGATCGAGCACGACCTGGGTGACGATTGAAGCCCGTTCTGGGGGCCATCTGGGCGTCATCCGGGGCCCATCGATGACGATCACGGCACGAGGCTGAGCTGGGCTCCATAGGGTCCGGCACCATCGAGGCAGGCCGCACCGCAGTGGCAGCCCAGGCTGATCGCTTCCTCCACCGACCAGTCCGCGGCCAGTCCGCAGGTGACTCCGGCGGCAAAGGAGTCCCCGGCGCCGTAGGTATCGATGACGGCACCATGGCGCTGAGGTGCCAGGAACCGTCCGCCGGGGATCCGCAGGCCGCCGCGGCTGCCTTCGGTGGCGATCCGCAGCCGTGGTTCGGGGTTCAGATCCCCGACGCTGGTGCGTTCACCGGGATCGAGGCCACTGCCGATCAGGGCATCGAGCGGTACGGCGGCCTCCTGAAGCACCGGGAGCCGCACTCTGGGAGTCGCGGCCAGCACCCGGGCCGCCCGCGCCAGTCGCAGGGCCTTGGCATCGGCGGCGGTCACGAACACCCCATCCATGTCCTGCAGCCGGTGCCAGGGCAGCGGATCGCTGGCCAGGGGGGTGAGCCGTTCGCCGATCACCGTGATCGTCCGTTCGCCGCTGGTTTCGATAAAGGTCACCGCCCGCCGGGTCGGTGCCTGACGCCAGGCCACATGCAGCTCCAGCCCCAGAGCGGTGAGGGTACGGGCGGCCTGATGGCCGAGGGCATCATCCCCGAGGGCCGTGAAGAAGGGCACGCCGCTTCCGACCAGCCGGGCCATCTGCACAGCAACGACGGCACCGCCGCCGGCGGGGGCCTCATGGGCGCTGCGCGCATGGACGATCGTTCCAGGTTGCGGCAGGGCATCGACGCTGATGAAACTGACCACCTCCACATGGCCGACCACGGCCATCCGCAGCGCGGTCAGAGGCGGCAACTGGTTCAGGGCCAGGGGATGCAGGGGTTCGGAGTGAGGCATGGTGACGCTGCTGCCGCTGGCGCCATCGTCCCAGGGATGTGCCCCTAGCCTGCACAGCGTCGGATCTGCTGCGGTGACTGCTCCAGGCGATGTCTTTCCGATCTCTGCCATCCCTGAGCAACGGTCAGCTTGAGACCCTGCTCGCTGCCCTGGATCCCCGGCTGGAGGGCTTTGGATCAGGCGGCAGCGAGCTCGATGATGCGGCGGCCTATATCGCCAGACTCGGCCTGGCCGGTGACGATGGCCAGGGACGGGAATCGCCGTTGATCACCTGGCTGAGCACCTGGAGTGCCACGGGCGCCAATCGCGAGAGTCTGGCCCTGGCCGTGGCCACCCTGATCGCGGATCGTCAGGCCAGTCGTCATGCTCAGGCCCTTCAGCTTCACTGGGGCGGCGAGGGGCAGTCGCTTCAGGATCAGCTGCCGGTGTTGCTGGCCACGGTGGAGCGGCGGTTGCTGCTGGTCTTCGGGCCCACCAGTGAGGCTGACGCCCTGCTGCCGTTGCGCGATGCGATTCAGGTGCGACGTCATCAGGTGCCAAGCCTGCAGCTGCTGCTGGTGGCGGGACGGGGTCCGGCGTCGCCGGCGACGGAGGCCGCGCCTTCCGCTCTGGATGGCGGGCTGAGGCTGGTGGTCTGCGATGACCTGGTGCGCTGGGCTCCTTCGAAGGGGCCCGGCGCTCTGGTCGGTCTGGAGCCGGACCTGCATCTGCGCAGTGAGGGGCAGGCCGAGGAGGTGTGGATGCAGGTGCAGCGGCTGCTGGATCAAGGGTGGCTGCAGCCCTTGGACCTGCGGGGGGCGTCGGAGACCATCACCCCTCCAGGCTCGACTCGGGCGGGCTGAGGAGCGGTTCGCCAGACGACGGATGGGAAGGATCACGGATGGGGATGACGGCCGATGATTCCTCGATGAGGGCAGGCCTCCGCAGCCACGACCGGGATGCTGGATCTCTGAGAATCAGAAAGCCGGTTCGCTGTTCCCCTTGGACGTTTCCTTTCTCTCCAGCCTGGCTCAGCTGAACCCCGTCCTGATCACGAAGTCGTCGGTGTTCGGCTTCGGTATCGCCTTCAGTCCGCTCCATATCGCTGTGGTGGCGTTGCTGCTGCTGGGGCCCACTCCCGTGCGTCGCGCCATGGCCTATGTGGCTGGATGGTCGCTGGCCAATGCGCTGGCGATTGTGGTGCTGATGGTGCTGGGCGAGGTGTTCTCGATCACTCTCAGCCATGGCGAGCGGGAACAGGTGCTGGTGGATCTGCTCGGGGCCGGTGCCCTGATCGGCCTCGGCCTCTATGAGCTCACACCCCGCGCTTCTCTGGCGGAGGAGGGCATGGCCATCAGGCTGATGAATCAGTTGCCCGACTTCAGCACCTTCACCCTGGTGCTGATCGGTGCCAGCAGTGCTCTTCTGACGCCGGAGAACCTGGTTTTCTATCTCAAGGAGGCGGGCCTGCTGCTGCTCAATGAACCCGGTCTGAAGGCTGATGCTGAGGTCACCGGCTTGTTCACGCTTGTCGCCAGTTCTCTGCTGCTGCTGCCCCCACTCGTCTGGATGCTCAGTGCCGGTCGGGTGCGTGATGCGATCGTCCGCCTGGAGGATTGGCTGCAGCACAGCGCCGAATGGCTGGTCGGGGTGCTGGCCCTGGTGCTGGGGGCCTACCTGCTCTACGAGGGCCTGCATGGTCTCAATCTGATGACCGCCTGAGTGTCTGAGGAGGCTGACGATCGTCGTTCCAGCGGTGACGGACCGGCGGATGAACCCTGGGCGGGTTTCGCCCGGCGGACGGGGCATTCGGGCTGATCAGCACCGGTTCCAGCCGTTGGACCATTGGTATCGCTGCAGCGACTCGCCCGATTGATCACGGATCCTGAGGGGTGAAGTTCTTGGACGCTTTTCCCCGGGGGGACCGGGTTTTCCGCAGATCCCCCCCGGCTTTTCCCCAGGCGGGAGCCTGATTGGATCGCTGCTGACGTCCGTCTGATCGTTGGTTGTGGAGACCCTCGTTCTCCCCTTGACGACCTCGGGCTCGGTGGTCTGAGGGGGATCAAGACGCGGACGGAGGCGGGCAAAAGGAACGCCAGGACATCCAGCGCACATTGAGACGAATTGGGCGCGGAATGAGATTGCTGTTTTGACGGGAGGGGTCCTGCCGTGGCGTGATGGTGGGGCCCCCGGACATACCAGACGCATGAGTGATATTCCCGACCACGCTCCCCTGTCCGTCAGCGTCGAGAACCAGTTCCCGCAGGATCTGTTCGATGCGATGCGCCAGTTCATCGGTGGTCACCCGGAGTGGGATCAGTACCGGTTGATGCAGGCCGCTCTGGCGGGCTTCCTGTTCCAGCAGGGCTGCCAGGACCGTGCAGTGGTCCGTCACTACCTCAACGGTCTTTTCCACCGACCGACGGCGATCAACTGAAACCGTCGAGCACCAGCTTGCCGATGCTGTGGTGGGCCTCCAGTTCAGCGTGAGCCCGGCGCAGGCCGGCCGCCGAGATCGCTCCGAGAAAGGTTCGGGCGGTGCTGCGCAGACTGCCCCGGTCCACAAGATCAGCCACCGTCGTCAGAATTTCCCCCTGACGTCCCATGTCCTCGGTCTGGAACAGGGAGCGGGTGAACATCAGTTCCCAGTGCAGCGACAGGCTCTTGCGTTTCAGGCTGAGCAGGTTGATCGCCGTTGGATCGGGATCATCGATCAGGGCGAGGGCTCCCTGCGGTCTCAGCAGATCCACCAGCGCTTCGAAGTGAACGTGTGTGTGGGTGAGGCTGGCCACCAGCTCGATGCCGCTGATGCCGATCGCTTCCAGTTGTGGACGCAACGGCTGGTGGTGATTGATCACGGCATCGGCGCCCAGGGCTTCCAGCCAGGTCATGCCTTCGCCCGTGGAGGCGGTGGCCACCACCTTCAGACCGCTGCAGCGTTGGGCCAGCTGCACCAGCATCGAACCAACGCCACCGGCGCCGCCGATCACCAGCAGGGTGGAACCAGAGCCTGCGATTCCACCGGCCTGCAGCGGCAGTCTCAGGCGATCCTCCAGCAATTCCCAGGCCGTGATCGCGCTCAGCGGCAGGGCCGCTGCCTCGGGGGCCGTCAGGGAGCGGGGCCGGCGCCCCACCAGGCGCGCATCGACGGCATGCCACTCGGACTGGCAGCCCGGGCGATTCAGGGCCCCTGCGTACCAGATCCGATCGCCAGGCTGGAAGCCGCGAACGTCAGCGCCCACAGCCTCAACCACGCCGGCGCAGTCCCAGCCGAGCACCCGCCATTGGCCCGGGGCCGGCGTTTCCCGGCGCCGCACCTTCGTGTCCACCGGATTGACACCGACGGCCTGCACGCGCACCAGCAGGTCGCCATCCCCGTAAAGCGGCATCGGCAGCTCGATGTCACAGAGGGCCTGGTCATCGTCGATCGGGAGGCTGTGCTGATAGCCGACGGCACGCATGGTCATCCCTGGATGGAGGGTTCAGAGGGCTGAGAAGCGGATCAGCAGCTCCTGATGAACAGCCGTTCCCGCCTGCAGCCTGGCCAGGGTCGCGGCTGCCTGGGGCTGATCGAGTTGCTGTTGCCAGTGATCCTGCAGGGAGGCCGTGCTCGGGAGGTTGGCCAGATCGCTGCAAGGGCACCCCAGGGCCCGGGCCGCGACGGCCACCTTCGGGTCATAGCTCAGGGCAGCACAGGGACTGCCGGCCAGGGCCGCCAGGATCAGCCCATGCAGGCGCATCGCCAGCACCAGTCCCGCCCGACGGAAGAGGTTCGTCGCTTCTTCCACCGTCGTGACGGGCTGCTCCCGGCTGCGGGCGGCGAGGTCGGGAGGCAGCAGGCCTTGCTTCGTCAGCTCACGGAGCAGGCCCCGATCCTGTTCCTGATGGAAGGGCACCCAGATCACCTCGCGTTGCTCTCTCTGCGCCAGCTGATCCAGCGCATGGAGCACGGGACGCCAGCGCTCCCCCAGCAGCCAGGTGGTCGGGCGCCAGCAGAGCACGATCGGCCCGCCGGATCCCTGCCAGGGACTGGTGGGCAACGACCAGACCGGATCGGAACCGCTGGCGGCGCTCACCCCCAGCCGTTCGGCGAGGGCCTGGGATTCGGGATCCCGCCAGGTGATGCCGGCGGCCTGGGGGAGCACGGCCCGCGCGATGAGGCGACTGATTCTGCGCCGGAGGGGTCCCAGACCCTGGCCCCAGAGCAGCACCGGTTTGTCCAGCAGCCTGGCGGTTCCGATCAGGGTCGCGTAATAAACCAGGCTTCTCAGGCTGGTGGCGTCCTGAAGCAGGCTGCCACCGCCCAGCACCAGTCCGTCGCAGCGTCTGAGGGCCCTGAGCACCTCTTTCAGGCTTCGTCGTTGCACCGTGGCCACACCATGGCGGGCTTCCACCTCGTCGCGGTCATGGGCGGTGACCAGGGGCTGCCAAGCGGTCGGCAGCTGCAGAAGCAGTGCGGCGAGCAGAGCGTCATCGCCGAGGTTGTGCTCGCCGTAATAGCCGCAGACAAGAGGTCGTCGAATCAACGAGGGTCTCTGGCCTCCATGCACAGGAGTGATCTCTGGCGTCATCTCCGGCGTCATCGCTGCCCTTCCCCTGCGTGACCATGATCCCGCAATCCGCTCGCGTTCGCAGGGCACCAGCCAACAAAAAAAGGGCCCGCAAGGGCCCTTTGGGGTGGATCCCCTCGAAAGGGGATCCAGGAATTGGATGATGTGATCAGTGGTCCATGGACCAGGGATCATCAGATCCGATCAACCTCAGCCGATGGCGGGGGCGGTCAGAGCCACGGGGGTGGCATCAGC
>JBJTBH010000133.1:0-10345 GCA_046091285.1 Cyanobacteriota bacterium
GGGGCACACCCCCTACAGCCCATCCCAGCTGAAGGCGATCCTGCGCGGTTGCGCCTCAGCGAACGGTGTGACACCCGGAAGCCGGGAAGCCCTCAAGGCCTGCGCCGCCGCCCTCACGGCCCGCCTCACCACCGATGGCTACATCAACAGCCGCGTTTTCATCACGCCCACCCCGCAAGGGGAGGGCCTGGAGGTGGTGGAAGGCCGGATCGCTGAGATCCGGATCAACAACACGAACCCTCAACTGACCGCCCTCGTTCGGCGGAAGCTGCGGCCACTGAACGGCAGCGTGCTGCACCTACCCACCCTGCAGCGGCAGTTGCTCCTGCTCAAGGACCTCAGGGGTGTCGATCAGGTGCGGGGCAATCTCGGCAAGCTGGGCAGCGATCCCACCCAGGCCGTGCTGGTGCTGTCCCTGGAGGCCAGGCAACCACGCTGGCAGGGATTGCTCGAACTTCGCAACGACGGCGACGGCGGCACAGGTCAATGGCGCTCTGTGGCCACCGTGCTCAAGAACGACCTGGCCCTACCCGGCGATACCTTCCTCGTCTACGGCGAAGCCGACGGAACCTCCTCCCCGGAGCTGGGCTCGTGGATCGGTTCGATCAGCTACACCCTGCCCCTCAGCTCCAGCCTGTCGTTCACCGATTCCTTCGGGATCAGCCGCCGGCAACTGGTGGAAGCGACCGGCATCGCCAACACCTTCGCCTATCGCCAGCTGCAGAATCTGGCCCAGCTGGAGTGGACCTTCCAGGACACCCTCAACGACCGCTGGTATGCCTTCGCGGGGCTGAGTGTCAACCGCAACGACGGCTTCATCGCCGGTAACAGCGCCCCGATCGTGATCGGTGGCGGCGCCGATGGCTGGCTGAGCAGCGGCTACCTACGGGCGGGCATCGGCTTCAGCAGCCTGCGCGAACGGGTGTCGCTCGCCGGTAGCGTCTACGCCCTGCAGGGGCTGGCGGGGATGAGTCCCGCCAATGACCTCAACGAACTGACTCGCCTTGGCATCAATCCTGGCGAAGCGCGGGCCCTGGCCGGCCAGCTTGGCCTGAGCTGGGGCCTGGCCCGAACCCTGCAGCTGAATCTCAGGGTCGCCGGCCAGCTGGCCTTCGCCCCCCTCACCTCCGACATGACCTTCTCGGTGGGCAGCAACAACGGGCTGCGGGGACTGCCGGGAACCCTGATCAGCGGCGACAGCGGCCTGCTCGGCTCCGCTGAACTGAACTGGACCGTCTGGCAACGCCAGCAGCAGGCCCTGCAGCTGGTGCCCTTCATCGGCGCCGGCGCCGTGCGGTCGACCAGGAATGGCCTCACGTACGACGACGGGGTCGGCTCCGGTGGCCTGCTGGGCCGCTGGATCGCAGGCCGACACTGGAGCCTGGAACTGGGATGGGTCGAGCAGTTCAGCGTCGACAACAACCGTGGATTCTGGAACAACTGGCTGCTGGACAGCGGTCTTTACTCCAAACTTCAGTACAGGTTCTGAGCTCGGTGCCGATGGCCTGGCGACGTCGATTCGCAGCAGCGCTCGCCCACCTGCTCCCCTACGGACTCGGAGCGCTGCTGCTGGTGACACTGCAGCGCACCGGCCTGCGCGAATCGATCAACCTTCTCCTCTACGACCTGATCACCGAACTGAAGCCAGCAGCGGCGGATCCCACCCGGGCGATCACCCTGATCGGCATCGGTGAAAACGATGTGAGCCGGCTGGGCTGGCCGATCGATGACGCCCTGATCTGTCGGGCGATCGATCGCCTGGAAGCGGGCGGCGTCGCCGCCATCGGTCTGGATCTCTACCGCGACAAGGGCGTGGGACCGCAGCAGGCCTGCCTGCGGCAGCGGGCCCGTCGGGCGGGATCCCACCTGGTGTCGATTTTCAATGTGGCCTCGGCGATCGGGCCGATCCCCGGCACCCCGGTGGCACGCCAGGCCTTCAACGACCTGGTGCTCGATCCGGATTCCGTGGTCCGGCGCGATCTGGTGCATGTGGCGGGTCAAGATGCCGCCACCGTGAGCCTGCCGATGCGGCTGCAGGAGCTCGCCAGCGGCAGCACCAGCCTGCGACAGGCGATCGACTCCGGCAAGTTGGCGGGCCCCTGGCTGGAAACGCTCTGGTGGGCCGGCAGCTCCGGCGGTTACGTCACCCTCGACGCCGCCGGCTTCCAGCAGATGCTGCCCTTCCGATCGCCCGGCAGCTTCCCCAGCTACAGCTTCGGGCAGCTGCTCAACGGTCAGGTCCCTTCCACCGCGATCCGGGGCAGGATTGTGCTGATCGGCAGCACGGCGCCCTCGCTGCGGGATCTGTTCAACGTGCCCCACAGTCGCTTCCGCTCAGGGGCGGCAGCCATGCAGATGAGCGGCATGGAGATCCATGCCCAGCGCCTCCTGGCTCTGCGGGACCTGGAGCGTCTCGGACGACCGGCGATCGTGGCCGCCGATCCCCGTTGGGAGCAGCTGCTGGTGCTGCTCAATGTCCTCATTGCTGTGGTGCTGGCCGAGGCGATTCCCCAGCTGCGGCGCAGCGTCCTGCTGGTGGGACTGCTTGAAATCCTGCAGCTCGCCATCCTGGTGACGCTGCTCTGGCATGGACTCTGGCTCGGGGTGATGATGCCGGTGGCGGGCCTGGGGGTGATGGCAGCGGCCGGCTGGCTCAGGCGCAGCGCCGTGAACCAGCGTCAGCGCCAGGAGTTCCAGCGCCTGCTGGGTCAGACCACCTCCCCCGCCGTCGCTTCACAGCTCTGGGAGCAGCGGGAGACCCTGCTCAATGACGGACGATTTGAAGGGCGACAGCTGGCGGTGACGGTGCTGTTCTCGGACACCTGCAACTTCACCACGGTGTCAGAACAGCTGAAACCAGCTGAAGTGCTCGACTGGCTGAACAGAGGGATGGCGATCTTCGTACCGGAAATCTGTAAACGCGGCGGCATGATCAACAAATTCACCGGCGACGGGATCCTGGCGGTGTTCGGCGCACCGTTGAGTGCAGGTCAACGGGAAGATGCCGCAGCGGCGGTGGCGGCCGCCCAGGCGATCCAGGCCGGCCTCAAGGAGCTGAATGCTCAATTGAACGCCGAGGGACAGCCGGCGATGAAACTGCGAATCGGTCTGCACAGCGGCGACGTGCTGGCAGGTTCCATGGGCTGCAGCGAACGGCTGGAATATGCCGTCATCGGCGATACCGTGAACTGTGCGTCACGTCTGGAGAGCATCGACAAGACCCGCCAGGACAATCTCTGCCGCGTGCTGGCCTCCAGCACCACCAGAGATCTGGTCACCGGCAACGCCGGTGAGGCCGAGGAGGCACAACCCTGGCGACCTTGGGGCTCCCTGCATGTGAAGGGACGTCAGGAGCCCCTGGAGATCTGGGAACTCAGGGACACCGCACCGGCAGCTGCTCCGGCCAACCCTGAGCCAGAGCATCGGTAAGACCGAAGACCTGGGCGATTTCAGCCAGGGGCAGACTCTTTCCACAGGCCTTCTGCAGACGTTGGAGCTGCTGCTGAATCGGCTGGTCGGCAGGCTCCGATTGCGGTAGCAACAGGCTGATCGCGGGCGGAGATGCCGTCTGCACAAAATCGAGCTCACTGCCGCCACCCGCACCATTCGGGCAGCGATAACTGCTTTCCCAGCTGGTCGGTGCCTTGACGGCAGGAGCGCTGATCAAGACCAGGCCGGCAGCGGAAGCGGGCAGGAGCCGTTGCGTGACGCCAGGTCCGCTGGTCAGAGGCGGGGAATCTGTGCGGTAGGGGGCAAACGTGAGTTGCAGAGGATAGGGAGACGCCGAGGGGCCCTCCAGGAGGCCGATCAACTGACCAGCACCGGGGGAGAAAACACTGGTGGCCGGCACCAGGTGGGCGAGAAAGCGTGCACTGCATTCACCACGGGTCCCTCCACCGATGCGGCGGCCAGGGAAACTGGAACGCAGGGAGGATTGGGCGTCAACAGGCGGGGGCGCCGCCAGGACGACCAGGGCGAGGAGGGCAACGACGGAGACGCCGCGACGCTGCAGAGACGGAAGACCCATGGAGTCATCGACATCGAACACCAGCATGCCCGAGATCGCGCGACTGAACAACCATCAGGTTCCGAACAACAGCGGGTGAACCCTCCTCCCATGGGGCCTGAAGCCCTCAGTGCTGGGCACCAAGAAAGCGACGCAGGCTGGTGGCGATCTGCGCCATCAGACTCTCCTCCAGCTTGCGGGTCTGCTGTTCCGAGAACGCCTTGAGATTGGCTTCGCGCTTGGCCATCAAGGCCACGATGCCCTCCATCGCTTCGTGATTGGCAACGATGATTTCCTGAATCGCATTCTGGGCAATACGCAGGACCGTGGCAGGGGTTCGGGCCACAATGCTGGCACTGCGGGGACTATCAGCCAGGGCTGACATCTCTCCGAACAGCGACCCCGACGACAGCGTGGCCACCACACGATGCGTTGAAGGATCAGCGCCTTCACCGACAACGACATCACACTCTCCGTCCATCAACACATACATCGAGCGATCACGCTCATGCTGGTGAATGATGTGTTCGCCGATCCCGTAAGCGAGAACCTGTTGAGACGAGGCAAGATGCAGTAGTTCATCATCACGCAGGGGAGAAAGAAGCTCCAGAGCCCGTAGAGCGGCAAAGCAATCCTCCTTCTGCCGCGACGCCTGAAGATCGCCTTGCCTAAGCGAATGGGAAATGGGCCTGAGATCAAGAATGGGGAAGGGAATTGAATATCCCCGGCGCTGCACGGCATACCAGATACGGGAACGCACCTCCGTGCAGACCTGAAAGCGGTGATGATAATCATCTGTTGAAAAATACAGACGATAGTCAATGCTGGAGGCACTAAAAGCGAGGAGAACGACATCCTTCGGCTCATGACGCAGAACACAGGGCTGATGCTCCAGAGCCTCAAGCAGCAGCTCCCGGGCAAGCTCCGGCGCCATTTCATAGGGAAGACCGACATCAACCGAAAGCCGAAAAGCCGACGATGGACGGGAAAGATTGACAACGAGGGCCTGATCAACCTGTGAATTTGGAACCAAGACATGACGGTCATACTCATCATCATAAAGAACAGTATTGTTCCAGGAAATGGAGATAACTCGGCCGACATGACCATTGAATTCAATCCAATCACCAACCCCAAATTGCCTCTCGGCCTGAATCGAAAGACCCGACGACAAGTTCTGCAATTGAGCGGTCATCCCCGGACCGATCACAAAGGCAACCATCGAAGCAAAGGCAGCCGCACCGAGACCATTGATCACGCCTTCTGTATATAAGTAGCCACCAACAATCAGAGAGAGGCCTGCGACGAAAATAGTGTCCTGTAGGATTTTTGGCGGGGCATGAACCGGGCCCGTAAAGCGTACATAAAGAAGCCACAGATAATCGACTACGACATCATAGATCGCAAGGAAATAAGAAAGATCCCGAAAATGCAGGATCCAGACCTGCACATACCTAGGGGGCTGCCCGACAATGGCAAAGATCTGATTAACAAGGAGATCGAGAAGCAGGAGTCGTACGAAGCGCAGACTCGGAATCCACTGCATCCAGGAAACACGTCCACGCTCCTTGGCACGGCCAAGGGGCAGAGTGATCAGAAGCAACCCGATCAACCCAAGAATCTGCAGGGTCAGCATGGAAACGGATCTTTTAACCAGGCTAACCTGACGGAACTGATCGGAAAAGCATGGGATTCAGAACCTGGTGGAGCAAAAAAAACAAGAGGCCCTTCCAGGCTGCGGCCAGCGCCAGGGAGGCAGCACCTGCTGGCAACGCACATCCCCCAACCGAATCGGAGGCCGTAACAACAACGACCAAACAACCAACAAAGGCAGACGCCGGCGATCTGGCTACGCTGCTGCGCGCCAATGCGGAAGGCGTAGGCGAAGCGATGCAGCTCCACCAGGGGGATCTCCTGGTGCGGGAAGGGGACGAAAGTGACAAGATCTACATTGTGATGGCTGGAGAGATCGCTGTATCGATCCGCAACCAATCCGGTGATGAAGTCACCGTGGCAACGATTGGTGCCGACAAGGTCATCGGAGAAATGACCCTATTCGGCGAGAGCAAGCGCTCGGCCACCTGCCGAGCAGCCAGTGAAACCGTCGACCTGATTGCGATCAGCAATGAAAAAGCACTGCAGATCATTGACCAACATCCCCAGGCTCGTCATGGCCTGGTGATGGAACTGACGCGGCGATCACGATCGATGCTTCAATACATCAACGAATTCAGTCATTTGACCGAACTGATCAGTGCCGGAGATTACGGCAGCGTACAGGCGCAGATCAATCTGAGCAGCGGCAGTGGCGACGGAACCCTCAAGGCGGCGCGCTCGGCCTTCGCCGCCATGCTCTCAAAGATCAAAGAAAGGGAGGCAGAACTACAATCAAAGATTCAGTCATTGACAATACAAATTGACCAAGCACGTGCGGCGAAAGAAATTCAATCAATCACTGACGACAGCATGTTTCAATCATTACAGCAAAATTCCGCATCACTGCGGGCAAGAATGAGAGAGTGATCGCCATCGAACAAAAAGAAATTATCTCTAGTGGGCAGCGACAGAGGTTGTGACCGCTTGGGCGAAGGCGAAAAAGGCAACACCAATAGAAAACCAAAGGAACGAAGACTTATCTGCCGTAGGCAACTCATTGCGGAAGACACTAAAAATAATAATACCAGCCAGAAACGCCAAAGCGGTCAGTAGAATTCCAGTGGAAAAAACAGAAAATAGTGTCAAAACAAGCGACAACGTCAGCACCCCGGCAACAACGCAAGGGACAAAACGCGGATAATGGCGCTCGTCCTCCTCAAAAAGACCAATAAGATTAAAGCCAAGATGCAAGAAGAACGTAAGGAGATAAAGGGCCTTGTTAACAAGGGAGGCAAAATGATCGAGCTGGAAAGGAAGCGTCAACAAAATCAATGAAGCATAGGTGACAAAGATATAGGTAGAAACCCTGAAACCAAGCAATCTTTCCTGATGCTTGGAGGAGACAAAGGCCCAATCCCCCATCGACTCAGCACGCTTATTGGCAAGCAACAGGCAGAAATGCTGCAATCCCTTATAAAGCACCAAGCCGATCAATGCCAGCTGAAAAGAATTCAACCAGGGAACAATTAGCTTATCCTGAAAAACGCTGAATTCAGGCAGCAGCAACACAAAAACGTAAGCCACCGCCAGGCCTGAAGAAAAAGAGCGCAGGGCCGTAGAAGGACTGAAAAATTTATTCTTACCAGCAGAATGATGATGACTGGCAAACTCTACGATCTTAGGCGTATAGAACGAGATGAGAAGGATGGAGAGAAAAAATACAATAACAGCGGCAGCAGTCAAACCCTCCAGCCCGACGGAATGGCCACCGGTCTGTGCCGTCGATGCTGCTCCGTGGAGGAGGTCAGCCGCCCCAGGAGCAGAGACGGCGCCATGATCAGCGGCGCCAGTGGATCCGTGCTCAGCAGCCGCTGATGTCGTTGCAGCAGCAAAGAGTGGGAAGAGTGACACCGATGACCCGGTGATCTGCGGAAGGGTGAGAAACATACTGAATACTCAGAAACGATACCGTTGAATCGAGGAGTTGAGCAACCGATCTGGAGAATCAGGAGCGCAGAGCATTGATCTGTGCGGCCACATCACGCAAGGTCACAGACAAGGGATGATCCGGCTCCTGGATCGTGAACAAGCCGCTTCCGCCATAGCGCATGATGTCATCGGTCTGAGGCAAAACGCCGATGCAAGGGGCGGAGTAGGTCGCTTCAATCGTTTGCCGTAATTGTGCCCAGTCAAGAGAAGTGAGTGCCTTGTTGACAAGGATCTTCAGATCAGGAACACCAAGCTTTCGCGCCACATCGACCGTGACGGCCGTGCCCTGATAGTCCTGCCGATCAGGGCGCAGAATCATCAACAGGAGATCAGCGACAGTGATCGAGAACAACGTGGTTTCATTAATACCAGGGTGAGTATCTAACAACAAAACATCAAGCGCGGCGTGCTTGATGAAGCCCTTGTAAATCTCCACCATCTGATCCATGGAATACCCTTCCTTCACAATCCTGGCGATATCCCCTGGCTTAGGGCTGCCGGCCATGAGAAAAACTTTGCCGGATGAGATCGAAGCCGGCGTGACATCCAGAAAAGCCTTGGCCACATCATAAGTGCGGGTCAGAACCCCATTGATGGTGACCTCTGGCTCGTCCTGCCCGAAAAGGATGTGAACTCCCGGCGAAGGGAGATCGGTATCAACGACGCCAACACGTAGAGAGAGCTTGGCAAGTTCAACAGCGAGATTGGCGGTGGTGTTTGACTTGCCAGTCCCACCTCGATAGCTATGGGTGGCAACAATGTAAGCATTTGCCATTAAAAAACAAACCTGCATCAACCCTTTATTGAAGCAAAAGCGGCAAGGATTGTCAATTGAACCGCCGGCCCAGAAGGCGGCTGGATTCACAAACGGCAACGGCGCCACCGGTCAATGGGAACGAGCGGTTGAGAGCACATCAACCGTCAAGGAACGACGTCAACGATGACACAAAGCACTGACAGGGACAGGGGCATTGGCTAGGGTGATGGAATCGACCGGAGGGGACGCCGCCAGATGATTGGACATCCAGGGCCGGAACTCTTTTTACTCCTATGTTTTGGACATTGCCTGGCAGACTTTCCGCTCCAGACAGACAAACTGGCGATCGGCAAATGTCCTGGCTCACAGGTCGCAGGCGTTCCCTGGGGCTATTGGCTGGCCGGCCACGCCGGCACGCATGCCCTGGTGGTGGCTCTGCTCACGAACAACATCTGGCTGGGACTTGCCGAATTCGTCCTACACTGCATCATCGATATCGCCAAATGCAAAGGGATAACAAATCTCGCCGCTGATCAGATCCTGCATCTCAGCTGCAAAGCGCTTTGGGTGATCATTCTTTGGAAAGCCAGCGCGGCATTGTAACTTCCACATGCCATAACTGAAGGGAAAGAAAAGCCAATAGCCGCACTATCCTTCCAGCAGATCAGGCTTTTCTGGCAAGCAGCACGATCGCCAATGCAGCGCGATCCCCAGGCTGATTTGCCCCAGTCTCAGGCGGGAGAAAGGTCACAAGAATGCCAAGAACCTCGGACAGAATGCTCCAATATCAACCCCAAAAGCCCTCAAAGAGAGCCCAGCTTTGGCAGGACATTAAAAGCAAGGCAGATTCTTGAATCATCGGCGACAAATGGAACAGTCCCATGCCAAAGGAAGGAGGGGAAAAAGACGACATCTCCACGCCCCGGCAACACCGACAGTGTGGCACGCTGATGGGCCAGGGCGGCTGAATCAAGATCAGCAGCCTCATTCACACCGTTACCATAGAAACAAAGAGATCCGGGACGATGCAGATTATCGGGCAGCTGGGATTGATTAAAAGCAGGGATTTTCAGATAGACGACACCACTGAAAAGACTTTCAGGGTGGACATGAGGTGCCTGATAACCACCGCTCTCAAGAACAACTCCCCAACCGCTGAAACATAACGACTCTGTTGGCAATGGCAAGGCAAGACTCTGACGCTGCTCCTGGTTAAAACCAGCCAACATCTCCTGGAGATGAGGGATGAGGATCGTCACGAGAGCTTCCAAAGGGTCTGGAAGCGGGTCAGCAAACAACTCGTGGGTCTGTGAGCCACGGCGCGAAGGCTTATGAGGCCGGTGGGCATGAAGTGTGGGGTCGGAAAGAATCATCTGCTCGAGCTGCCGGCACAACCCTTCAGGCACCACAGACAAACGATGGCGAACCTGAAGCTCAGGGTCAAAGCACGCGGACACAGCCGCACTGAGCCCCTGGTGCTGACGAAGTTCGCTTGGTAGACCTGAGAGCAGAGCCAGAAGATCAGGATGACCAGGGCATCGCGATACCAGCCCAGACAAACATTCAGTCAACCGTTGATGGTCACCCGTGGTGGCCAGAATGCGGCACTGGGCAATCTGTGGAGCAAGATCATTGGGATGAAAACGACACCACTGATCAATTGCGACCAGCGCCGCCTGAAAATCACCACGGCCGGATTCAATCTGTTCAAGAAGCTGATAACCCTCCTTAGCCTGTGGTGCCCGAACAAGCGCCTGAATCACGGCCTCATGCGCGCGATCCATGTCCCCATGCAGAAAATAAAAACGAGCAAGATTATAAGCGGGGACAAAGGACTGTGGCTCAAGCTCAAGAGCCTGCAAGTAAAATGTGCGGGCTCTTGCGACTCTTCCATGTTCGCAGGAAAGAATCGCAAGATTAGTGATTAAGTCGGCGCGAGTGGAGGTCCCCGGGGACTGAACAAGAACCTTTTCGGCCTCAAGCAATCGCCCCTGACG
>JBJTBH010000134.1:0-29344 GCA_046091285.1 Cyanobacteriota bacterium
GTCCCGGCCGGCGGCCGCCCGCTCCGCGGGCGGCAGGGTCAGCAGCACCACCCGTTCCCGGGGCGTGGACGGCCGACCACGATCGACCTGAGCCGTGACGTGATCGCTGGTCTCGCGCTCCTCGTGGGGATGGCCGCGCCCTCCCCGGCGGGAGCCCAGCGCCGGGGCATCCCCGGGAATCAGGGCCTCGCAGAGCTCGTTCAGCTCGCCCTGGCTCGTTTCGATCCACGGACTGTCTGCTTGCCCCCCCGGCACGAACAGCGCCGCCAGCCAGTGCCCCCCCTTGTCAGGGGCTGCCGGATAGCGCAACCAGCCGCGAGGGGAGACATCCAGTCCGACGATCGCCTCACTGCCGGCCGGGGAGAGTAGGCGCCGGCCGCCGTTGCAGGTGCTCAGCCGGAATTGCTGCCCCAGGCGTCTCTGGGATCCCGGCAGGCGTTCCAGCAGACGCCCGGAAGCGGCCAGCGGGCCGACCCAGAGCAGGCGGATCAGGCCCCGTCCATCGATCACCAGCGTCAGGGGGAGTTCCAGCTCCAGGCTTTCGGCGGCCAGCCGTTGCAGAGTCAGCAGGTCGGCGGTGCCGACCTCGGGCTGGGGGCGGTGGCTGAGACGCTCCAGGCGGCGTTGCTGCGCGGGCCTCAATCCGCTGGTCTGACCGAGCAGAACCGTCTGTTTCAAGGGCGCTGCACCTGAAGCCAGGACAGGCCGGCGGCCGTTGCTCCCTGGCCATCCTCCGGGCTGTCGCCGATGTGCCAGGCCTCGGAAGCCGATACACCCAGCTGCTTCAGGGCCACCACAAACGGGCGGGCGCTCGGCTTGGCGGCTCCGACCTCACTCGAGATCACCACCGCTTCGAGATGGCCTCGCAGGCCCAGGGCCTCGAGCAGGTCGTGCAGGCGGCTGTCGAAGTTGCTCACCACCGCCAGCTGCAGACCGTGGCTCCGCCAGCGCTCCAGGGAGCGGGGCACATCGTCGTAGACCCGCCAGAGCGCCGGATCGCGGAAACGCTCGAACAGCTCGATCTGCAGGGCCTCAGGTGCCGGCCCCGCTCCGGCGGCCTGCAGGGCGGCCTCGATCCGCTCGCCCCACCAGCGCCGTTCCGCCTGCAGCCGCTCGGGGCCGCTCAGGTCGGGGAAGGCCAGAGGTGGTGCCTGGCGATAGAGGCGGGGGAAGGCGGCATCGATGGCCTCGGCGCTGACGATCAGTCCGTGGGCTGCCGCCGCCGCCGCATAGGTACGTCCCACCGACTGGCGCAGCCCGATCAGGGTGCCCATCGCATCCAGCAGCAGGGCTCGCGGTCGGCCCATGGTCAGCTCGGCCAGTCGGCCAGCCAGCCGGCCGCCACCTTCAGCTGATGGGGCAGGCCGGGCAGTCTTGAGAGATAGGCGAGCCGCCGCAGCTGGTAGGCGGCAGGACCGGCCAGGGTGAGGCCATGGCTGGTGAGACTCGCATCGCCCCTGCCGAGACTGAGCATTTCGCCGAGGTCGTTCCAGGCGAAGGGCTGCAGCGCGTCGCCGGGGATGGTGCGCATCAGGTTGGCAGCGGTGCAGCTGGCCTGCTGAAAGGCCACCTGGGCGGTCGCCGGCCAGCCGGGCGGTTCAGCGGTGGCGGCCAGGTCACCGACCACGAACACATCCTTCAGGCCGTTCAGGCGCAGATCGGGACCGCAGAGCAGTCGGCCGCGGCTGTCCCGGGCCGGGGTCGGCTGGATCGGCGGCGGGACGACCTGGAAGCCGGCGGTCCAGACCACGGCGGCCACCGGCAGGCTGGTCTGACGCTCCTCCTGGCCGGCACCTCCCTGGCTGAGGAGCAGTTGGTCGGGGGTCACCGCCCGCACCCTGGTGCGGGTCCGGAGCCTGACATCACGGCGTTGCAGGGCCAGCAGCCCCTGCTCGCGGTTGAAGGGTTGACAGTCGGGCAGGGCCGACGGCCCCTGCTCGATCAGTTCCACCAGTGCGGCACCATCCAGCAGGTCGGCCACCTTGCAGGCGAGCTCGACGCCGCTGGCTCCGGCGCCGACGATCGCCAACCGTTGCAGCGGCCGTCGTTCGGTCCGCAGCCTCTGGATCACGGTCTGCAGACGGTCGACGTCCTCGAGGCTGCGAAAGGCCAGGGCGTGCTCCTGCACTCCAGGCACACCGAAGCTGTTCAGCTGACTGCCGGTGGCCAGCACCAGGCGGCCATAGGTGTGGCTCTGCCCGGTGGCGGTCAGCAGCCGCCGTTGGCTGGTGTCGATGGCGGTCACCCGATCGCGTCGCCAGGCCACCCCCTGGCTGGCCAGCAGGCGGTCGTAGCGGGGGGCGACCTCCCAGCGGCGCAGTTCCCCGCTCAGAAGTTCGTAGAGGAGTGGCAGAAACAGGAACCGTTCGTTCGGTTCGATCAGCAGGATCGGCGGGTGGCCGGGTTTCTGGGCCAGCGCCAGGGCGGTGTACAGGCCGGCAAAGCCACCACCGACGATCAGGACGCGGTCGCGCTCCTGGCGGGGAGCGTCCCTGGGATCGTGGTCCGGACCCCGGTCAGGGGCGGAGAGCCTCGGCGGACGGGCTTCGCCCGACGTGTTGTCCGCCATGGGACCTGCGCTGACGAGCTGATGCCCGAACCCTAACCAGCCGACCCCCGTCAGGGGCGATGATGGCCTGATGCTTGAACGTTCCCCAGTTCTCACCGGATCCGGCTCTGGCATGGCTGTTGATCACGCCGCATCTGTTGATCACGCCGCGGCAGTTGATAAGGCCGCAGCTGTTGATCAAGCCTTGCCATTCGGCGCCTCCGGCGCGGAGCTGCCTCCCGATCGCCACGGGGCCTCGATTGATCAGGTGCGGGCGCTGGAGCAGCTGCAGAACGCCGAGCCGCTCGAACGGGTGCGCTGGGCCTGGGAAACGTTCGGGGAGACCTTCGCCCTCACCACCAGCTTCGGGATTCAGTCCGCGGTGATGCTGCATCTCACGAGCCAGGTGAGCCGATCGATTCCCGTGATCTGGGTGGATACCGGTTATCTGCACCCGGAGACCTACCGCTACGCCGCCGAGCTCACAGAACGCTTCGGTCTCAACCTTCAGGTGGCCCAGGCCGAGCTCAGCCCGGCGCGGATGGAAGCCCTGCACGGTCGCCTCTGGGAAACCGGATCCGTGGATGACCTCACCCTGTACCACCGGTTGCGCAAGGTGGAGCCCCTGGAAGCGGCGATGGATCGTCTGGCGGTCGGCTGCTGGGCCAGCGGTGTCCGCGGCGGTCAGACCGACCACCGCCGCAGCATGGCCCTGCTGGATGGGGTGCGGCGGCGCTGGTCCCTGAGACCCCTGCTCAACTGGTCGAATCGCGACGTCTATTACTTCATGGAAGAGCATCAGCTTCCCCAGCATCCGCTCTTCGCTCAGGGCTATTCCACCGTCGGTGATCTTCACTCCAGCGCCCCCGATGACGGGACGACCAGTGGCCGTGCCACCCGTTTCGGCGGTCTGAAGCAGGAATGCGGGATCCATCTGTCCGGAGAGATGGGCGAGGGCATCTGAGGTGTCAGGCCGCAGGGCCCGGGTGCTCCTGATCGGCAACAGTCGCTGGCATTGGGCTGAACCCTCTGCCACCGGCGAGGTTGGCGCGTTTCCGGTGGCTTCGGAGGCGGGAGCCGGTGGTGCCTGGTGCGGCTGCGATGGGCCGCCACCACCGCCTGGGGCCTGGGCGGCTGAAGACCTTATGGCCTGGGCGGCTGTCGGTCCCGTGCCCGAGCGTTATCGCGACCTGCTGCCCCCTTCCCGGCGGATCGCCACACCTCAGGTGCCCCTGCGCGGTGCTCCAGCCTGGCTGGGGGTCGATCGGGCGCTGGTGGCCTGGCAGGCCTGGCGCCGACAGCAGGCGCTTGCCCCGGCTCCGGTGCTGGTGGCGGATGCCGGCACCGTGCTCAGTCTCACCCTGGTCGGGCGGGAGGGCGGTTTTCTCGGCGGCCGCCTGCTGGCCGGGGCGGCTCTGCAGTGGCGGGCGATGGCGGCGGGCACGGTCCGGTTGCCGGAGCTGGCGCCGGAGCTGACGATGAATGGGATGGCCTGCGGGGCGACCGACGCGGAGGGCGGGGCTGCGCTCACGGATCTCTGGCCTCAGGCCACCACTGCCGCCATGGAGGTCGGTGTGCTTCAGGGGCTGGCGGCTGCTGTGGCCGCCGCCCATGGACAGTTGCGCCAGGGCGACAGGACGTCCGAGGCGGCGCAGGAGAGTGTGGCCGCAGGCGGCTGGCGGGGGATGGCAGGGCTGCGCCTGTGGCTCTGCGGCGGTGATGGACCGCGGCTGGCACCGTTGTTGCGTGCTGCCGGGGTGCCGGCGGTTGAGGCCCCACATCTGGCGATGGAGGCCCTGATTCAGTTGGCTGGGGTCAGCTCAGGCCCAGATCGCT
This sequence comes from Cyanobacteriota bacterium, assembly GCA_046091285.1. GTDB lineage: Bacteria > Cyanobacteriota > Cyanobacteriia > PCC-6307 > Cyanobiaceae > CAIXOZ01. The sequence continues at coordinate 4,385 of JBJTBH010000134.1, forward strand.
GAGGATCTGGTCGGCCATGGATTCGGCCTTCACCTTCCAGTAGATCTTCTCGAGACGGCCATCGGGAGCAACCACAAAGGTGGTGCGTGACATGCCCATGTATTCCTTGCCCATGAACTTCTTGAGTCCGTAGCTCTCGTAGCTGCTGGCCACCGGACAGGGCTCGATGTCGCTGAGCAGGGTGAACGGCAGCTCGTACTTCCTGATGAATTTGCTGTGGCTGGTGGCCGAGTCCTTGCTGATGCCGAGCACCTGGATGCCATGGCTCTGGAGGCTGGACCACTGGTCGCGGAAATTGCAGGCTTCCTTGGTGCAACCGGGGGTGTCATCCTTCGGGTAGAAGTAGATCACCACCCGCGATCCGGCGAAGTCGGAGAGGCTGACGGCGGTGCCGTTCTGATCGGGAAGGGTGAAGGCGGGCGCGATGTCGCCGATCTCCAGGGCCATGGCTGAGGTGAGCAGTCGCCCGGGAGCCTAAGGGCAACGCCTTCCCCGCAGAAGCGTGTGCTCCAGGGGCTGGGGCAGGGGCTGACCGCGGAAGCGGCGCAGCAGCCCCTCCAGCTGCTGCCAGCGTTCCGGCCCCAGGCTGGCTGCCACCTGACGGTGATAGGGACCATCGCTGCGCAGCCAGCGCTCCAGCAGGCCATCGCGGAGATCCAGTTGCAGGGCTTCGTTCCAGGACTCCGCTTCCAGGATCCAGCCCGCTGCCGTCAGCCCTTCGCGGATCACCGCATGCGGCCCGGATGCGGTGCTGCCGGGAGCGGTTGGGGGGCGTTCAAGGTCGATCGCCGCCTGCAGCAAGCGGCGCTCATCGGCCCCGAGAGCGGCGGCGTGTCCGGCCAGCAGGGCGGCGGCGGGTCCCAGCGTGGCCTCGCTGAACAACAGGCGCAGCTGCGTGTCCGGGGTGACCAGTGAGGCGAGGACCTCGCTCCAGGCCGTGATTCCGTCATGGTCGAGGCCGGCGAACGGCTGGCGGGCAGCGATCCACTCGAAGCGTTCGCCCGCGTCCAGCGCTGCTGTCAGCGCCCAGGGCTGATCGGGTGGCACCGTGATCAGCCTCGGTTGCCGCAGGCTGTCGAGCAGGGTGATCTGAGCCCGGCAGCGCTCGCGAGCGGCGTCCGTGGCTGCCGCGATCACCACACCGCCTTCGGGGGTGGCCTGCAGCGGATCGAGGGCCCAGAGGAGGGAGCGTCCGCCGAGCAGAAGCACCCGGTCCTGGCGCTGCCAGCCGGCCTGGTGCCAGAAGCGCTGCCTGAGCTGGTCGAGGCGTTCCCCTTCCGCCACCGCCTGGCGTTGCAGCCAGCGCTCCAGCGCTGGATCCTCCGGGCTGCCGGTGAGGATCTCCTGATCACCGAGCAGGGATTCGGCTGCGGCGGCCAGCTGGGCGGCGCGGCGGCGCTGCAGGCGCTTCCGTTGCTGTCCCTCCCAGCCGAGGGGACCCGGTTGCCAGAACACCTGCCCCTGCAGGGCGCTGGGCAGATATTGCTGCGCCACCCAGTGTTCGGCGTAGGCGTGCGGATAGCGGTAGCCGACCCCATCGCCGAAGCCCTGGCCATCGCGATGGCTGTCGCGCAGATGGGAGGGCACCGACTGACGGTTGCTCTCGCGCACGCTGCGCAGAGCATCGAAGAAGCCCAGCACACTGTTGCTTTTGTCGGTACCCGCCAGATAAAGGGCGGCCTGCGCCAGCGGGTAGAGACCCTCGGGCAGCCCCACCCGTTCGAAGGCGGCGGCACAGGCTTCCACGACCACGATCGCCTGCGGGTCGGCCAGCCCGATGTCCTCGCCGGCGGCGATCAGCATCCGGCGGAAGATGAAGCGCGGATTCTCTCCGGCTTCCACCATCCGGGCCAGCCAGAACAGGGCGGCATCGGCATCGGAACCGCGCAACGACTTGATGAAGGCGCTGATCGTGTCGAAGTGTGCATCTACTTGCTTGTCGTAAAGGACGGCCCGCTCCTGAATCGATTCCTCGGCGATGGCGAGATCGATCGTGATGGCACCTTCCGCATCGGGCGGCGTTGTTTCCACTGCCAGCTCCAGGGCATTGAGCAGGCTGCGGGCGTCGCCGGCGGCGGTGCTCACCAGGTGGCGGATCGCTGCTTCGCTGATGTGCACGAGGCGATCGCCGTAACCGCGCTCGCGATCCTTCAGAGCGCGATGCAGCAGCTGTCGCAGGTGTTCGTCGCCCAGGGGCTGCAGGCGGAACAGGCGGGAGCGGCTGACCAGAGCCTTGTTCACCTCGAAGTAAGGGTTTTCGGTGGTGGCGCCGATCAGGGTGACGGTGCCGTTCTCCACCCAGGGCAGCAGGGCATCCTGCTGGGCGGTGTTGAAACGGTGCACCTCATCGATGAACAGCAGGGTGCGCAGCCCGTGGCGCTCCAGCCGTTCTCGGGCGGCCTCCACCTCCAGCCGCAGGTCCTTGATGCCGGCCAGTACGGCGTTGAGGCTGCTGAAGTGGGCGCGGGTGGTACCGGCGATGATCCGCGCCAGGGTGGTCTTGCCGACGCCGGGCGGACCGTGCAGCAGCAGGTTGCCGACGCGATCGGCCGCGATCGCCCGCCGCAGCAGGCGTCCTGGCCCGAGGATCGCCTCCTGACCGGCGAAATCATCGAGGTGTCGGGGCCGCAGCCGATCGGCCAGGGGGGCCAGGCGTTGACGCTGCTGTTCGCCGTGGTGTCGGAAGAGGTCGGTGACGCCATCGTCGGCGCTGGATCGAGCGGCCATCACACTTCCTCAGAATCGATGGCCAGGCAGGCGACGAAATCGTTGATCGCCCCTATTTTGACGGCAAAGCTCGAACAGGGTTGTGAGTCTGCCTCTGATGCGCCGGGTCCTGGTGGTGGCCCCCCTGTTGCTGGTGGCGGCGTGCAGTCCTCCACCACGGGCCCGCACACCGCTGAGTGTGCAGACCGTGGAGGTGGGCAGCGCCGACTTCTCTCCCACCATCGATGTGGTGAGCAAGCTGGAATCCACCACCAATGTGGCGATGCGGCCGGAGGCCGATGGCCGGGTGGTCAGGATCATGGCGGTGGAGGGGCAGCAGGTCCGGGCCGGGCAGCGCATTCTTGAACTCGACAATGTTCAGGAGTCGGCCGCCCTCAATGCCAGCCGGGCGGAAGCGGCCAAGGATCGGATCAATGCCGAGCGCTATGTCTTCCTGAATCAGCAGGGGGCGGTTTCCTCGAAGGATCGGGACTTCTACATCACCCAGGCGATCAAGAGCCGGGATCAGGTGCGTGCCTCCGCGGCCACCCTGGGCTACAAGTACGTCACGTCGCCGATCGCCGGTGAGCTCGGAGCCCTCGACACCGTGAAGCTCGGCGATTACGTGCGCCAGGGCCAGGCGATCACCGGCATCACCGATAACAGCACGTTGTGGACGTTGATGGATATCCCGGCCACCCAGGCCAACATGGTCCGGATCGGTCAGGCGGTGAAGCTTCAGTCGCAGGGGGATGCGCCCGTGACCGGCACCGGCAAGGTGGTGTTCATCTCGCCTTATTACGGGGTCAGCGGCAGCACCCAGTCGCCGAACACCGTGCTGGTCAAGGCCACCTTCCCCAATCTCACCGGCCGCCTGAAGACGGGGCAGTACGTCAAGAACCGGATCGTGCTCGGCACCAGAGCTGCGCTGTCGGTGCCGGTGCAGGCGGTGATGCTCCAGGCGCAGCAGCCGTTCGTCTATCGGGTCCTGCCGCTGTCGGTGGTGCTGCCGAGGATCCGGACCTCCGAGCAGATTCCTGAGAAGCAGAAGCAGGCGCTGGAGGCGCTGCCGCCCACCACGCCGATCGTGGTCCAGACACCGGTGCAGCTGGGCACCCTTGAGGACAATCGCTATCCGGTCCTTTCCGGTCTCCAGCGCGGGGAGCGGATCGTCGTCAGCAACACGGCCCTGCTGCGTTCGGGCATGCCCGTGCGCCTCGCTTCGGCCCCGTCGAGTCCTTGAGCGAGCCCGATGTCCTTTTCCGATAATTTCATCAAGCGGCCGGTCCTGACCACCGTCTGCAGCATCCTGATCGTTCTCGTCGGGCTGATTGCGATTCCGACGCTGTCGATCGAAAACCTACCCAATATTGCGCCGCCATTGATTCAGGTGACCGCGAACTACGGCGGCGCCAATTCCCTGGTGACTGAGCAGGCGGTGACCAACCCCCTGGAACAGCAGATCAATGGTGTCCCTGGGGCGGCCTATATCTCGTCCACCAGCACCATGCAGGGCCAGAGCCAGGTCCAGGTCTATTTCCAGGAGGGAACAGACATCAACCTCGACCAGGTGAACGTCCAGAACCGGGTGTCTCTGGCGATGCCGCAGCTGCCGCAGCAGGTGCAGGCCACCGGTGTGTCGGTGATGCAGAGTACGCCATCGATTCTGCTGGCTTATCAGGTCAGTTCCAGCAGCGGTCAGTTTGATGCTCCCTATCTCAATGGTCTGATTTACCAGAATCTTTATTATCAGCTCGAACGGGTTGATGGTGTCGCCAATGTCAGCATTCTCGGTGGCAGCAGCCCGGCCTTCTGGCTGTTCGTCGATCCCCAGAAGCTGGCCTCGAACCTGCTCACCGCCGATCAGGTGGTCACGGCTGTCAAGAGTCAGAACTCCGTCGCTGTCGGTGGACTGGTCGGTGGACCGCCCGCTGGTGGCAATCAGATGTACAGCTATCCGATTCTGGTCAAGAACAACGGTAACCTTATATCCATCGACGAGCTCAATGATCTGATCATCGGCCGCACCCCTCAGGGAAATCTCCTGCGGCTCAAGGATGTGGGTGGTGCCACTTACGGCTTCAACACCTACGCGCAGCAAGCCGTTGATGTGCATGGTTATCCGTCGATGACCATCGCTGTGTTCCAGACACCCGAAAGCAACGCTCTTGATGTCTCGACCGCCGTCGTTCAGGTGATGGATCAGTTCACCGCCTCCGTGCCCCCTGGGGTGGTGGTCAAGCAGATCTACAACATCGGTCAATTCATTGAATCGGCTGTTGAAGGTGTGGTGGATGCTCTGGGCCTGGCGATCGTGTTGGTGCTGCTGATTCTGTTCATCTTCCTGCAGGACTGGCGCGCCACGATCGTTCCCAGCCTCGCGATTCCGATTTCCCTGGTCGGGACATTCGCCTTCGTCAAGGCGTTCGGCTTCTCGATCAATCAGCTCACCCTGCTGGGTCTGGTTCTGGCCACGGGTCTGGTCGTTGATGACGCGATCGTCGTGATTGAGGCCGTGGCCAAGAATCTCGAACGGGGCATGAGGCCGCGTCAGGCGGCGATGGAATGCATGGGCGAGTTGATCGGGGCGTTGATTGCCACCTCGCTTGTCCTGATGGCGGTGTTTGTGCCTGTGGCGTTCTATCCCGGCGGCATCGGCATCATCTATCGCCAGTTCGCTCTCACGATCGCTTTCTCGATCGCAATTTCCACCTTCAACGCCCTCTCCTTCTCCCCGATGCTTTCGGGTCTGATTCTCAAGACCGAGAAGCCGCCGGTGCCCCGCGGCTGGCCCTGGGTCGTGGCCGGGCTGGTGGTCGGCCTGGCCTTCGGTCGTTTCAGTGTCGCCTCCTTCGGGCCGGGAGCGTATGGGGTCGGCATTGTGCTGGGCCTGCTCGGTGGCGCCAATCTTCCCTGGATCTTCGATCGTTTCAACCGCTTCGTCGCCCGGGTGGAGGCCGCCTATGCCGCCCTCCTCAAAACCCTGATCCGCCGTCGGAAGCTGATCATGGCCGGGCTTGGCACCGGCATCGTGCTCACGGTGGTGGCCTTTGGAGCCCTGCCTTCCGCCTTCATTCCTGAGGAGGATCAGGGCTATGGCCTTGGAATCTTCCAGCTGCAGAACGGGGCTTCACTCTCCCAGACCCAGAAGACAGGCCTGGAGATCGCCAGGGTTCTCGGGGCTGAACCTGAGATTGAAGCGGCTTCGATCGTCAGTGGCTATGGCTTCAATGGCGCCAGCCCCGATCAGGGGGTGTTCTTCTATGGCTTCAAGCCCCTGGAGGAGCGCCAGGGACCTGGCCAGTCGGCTGAGGAGATCGTCGATCGCCTGAACAAGAAGCTGAGCACCATCAGCAGCGGTCTGGCGGTGGCCGCGCAACCTCCCGCCATCCCTGGCTTCTCGGCCCAGGGCGGCTTCTACTTCCAGTTCAACGACCTCAGCAACGGCGCTTATTCCATTCCCCAGCTTGATGCCCTCGCCAACAAGCTGGTCGCGGCGGGCAACAGCAGTGGAGATTTTTCAACTCTCTACACCCAGTTCATTCCGAGTGCACCCGCCTTCAGCCTGACGGTGGATCGTTCCTTGCTCGGTGCTCTCAATGTTGATTTTCAGCAGGCGATGCAAACGATTGCTGTTCTGGCCGGAGGTAACTATTCAGGTCTGACCTATGAAAATGGTCAGGTCCGCAACATCTACGTTCAGTCTCAGTCGGAAAGTCGCAGCGATCTCAGTGATGTTTTGTCCTATTACGTCCACAACAAGGACGACAAGCTGGTGCAGGTGTCTGAATTCGCCAGTGTTGAACTCGGCAGCGCTCCCCCTGTGATCAGTCATTACAATCTCTACCGCACCATTCTGTTGCAGGGTGCTGAGGCGATCGGCAAGAGCTCCGGTGAGGCGTTGCAGATGATCCAGCAGCTGTTCAATGAGCAGAACTTCAACAATATCGGTTATGCCTTCACCGGTCTGGCCGCCCTTCAGCTCTCGGCCGGCAGCGCCAGTGTTCTCGTCTTCGGGCTCGGCGTTCTGGTGGTGTATCTGGTGCTTTCTGCCCAGTACGAGAGCTATGTCACGCCGGTGGTGATTCTGATGACCGTTCCGTTGGCGATGCTCGGAGCGATCGTCTTTCTGGCGATGCGATCGATCGATCTCAACATCTATGCCCAGGTCGGCCTGGTCACCCTGATCGGTCTGGCCGCCAAGAACGGCATCCTGATCGTTGAGGTGGCTGAACAGCACATCAAGGAGGGGATGACGGCCACCGAAGCCGCCCTGGCCTCGGCCCAGTCCCGGCTGCGGCCGATTCTGAGGACGGCGATCGCCGCCCTAGCCGGCTTCCTGCCGCTCGTGCTGGCCCGCACCGCCGGTGCCCACAGTCAGCAGTCACTCGGCACCGTCATCTTCGGCGGCCTGCTGGTGGCGACGGTGTTGTCCCTCGGGGTGGTTCCTCCCTTCTATGTGGTGATCAAGGGACTCGAAGCCCGCTGGTTCCCCGAGGAGACGCAGGATCCTGTCGCTTCCGGTCCCTCCTGAGCCCTTGAGGATTCGATCAGCCGTCAGCTGACTGACGGATGAAAAAAGCCCCCGATCCGGGGGCTTTTCTGTGCGGAGGATCGCACGTCCGGAGTGCCGGTCTGGCTGGGGGCTTCAGAGGCCCTGATGATTGCCTTCTGATCCGAGCCCAGACCAAGGCCTTTCGGTGTTCAGGTGATCACGGTCGGCACGTCCATGCCGGTGCGCACCCGGATCTCGGCCAGGGCGTCGATTGCTTCGATCAAAGAGCTCAGAGCCACCTGGGGATCCTGATTCAGGTCGCCGCTCGGGGGCACATAGCTCTCCAGATACACCCGCAGGGTGGCGCCCTTGGTGCCGGTGCCGGAGAGGCGGAGCACGACGCGGCTGCCGTCATCGAGCAGCAGCCTCAGGCCCTGGCCGCGGCTGATCGAGCCATCCACCGGGTCGGTGTAGCTGAAGTCGTCGGCGACGCTGATCGTGCGACCCGCGAAGCTCTGGCCCACCAGGTCGGCCTGCAGGGCGGCCACCCGCTCGTAAAGGCCATGGGCGGCTTCGCTGGGGATGGCTTCGTAGTCGTGACGTGAGTAGTAGTGGCGGCCGAAGCGGGCCCAGTGCTCCTGCATCACCTCGGCCACCGAACACTGGCGGCTGGCCAGGATCTGCAACCAGAACAGCACCGCCCAGAGCCCATCCTTCTCGCGGATGTGGTCGCTGCCGGTGCCGAAGCTCTCCTCGCCGCAGAGGCTGATCCGGCCGGCATCGAGCAGGTTGCCGAAGAACTTCCAGCCGGTGGGTGTTTCGAAGCAGGCGATGCCCAGCTCCTTCGCCACCACATCCACGGCGGCACTGGTGGGCATCGAACGGGCCACACCGGCCAGTCCCCCGGCGTACCCAGGGGCCAGGGTGGCGTTGGCGGTGAGCACCGCCAGGCTGGCACTCGGATTCACGAAGCAGCGACGGCCAAGGATCCTGTTGCGGTCGCCGTCGCCATCACAGGCGGCTCCGAAGGCGTAATCGTCACTCTCGAGCAGCAGGGCCGCCAGCTCATCGGCGTAGGTGAGGTTCGGATCCGGATGTCCCTGGCCGAAATCCTCCAGGGGGATGCCGTTGCGGACCGTGCCGGCCGGAGCACCGAGCAGCTCCTCGAACAGGCGCCTGGCGTAGGGGCCGGTGACCGCATGCATGGCATCGAAGGCCACGCGGAAGTCGCTGCGCAGCAGAGCTGCGATCTGATCGAAGTCGAACAGCTTCTGCATCAGGGCGATGTAGTCGTCCACGCCGCTGATCACCTCCACGGTCATGGTGCCGAGGTGGCTGCTGCCGAGGCTGTCGAGATCGACCGCTCCCTCCTCCAGCAGCCGGTAGTGATCGAGGGTCAGGGTGCAGGCGTGGATGGCATCGGTGAGTGATTCCGGTGCCGGACCGCCATTGGCGCCGTTGACCTTGACGCCGAAATCCCCCTCGGGCCCACCGGGGTTATGGCTGGCGGAGAGGATGATGCCGCCGATGGCCTTGTGCTGGCGGATCAGATGGGAGGCCGCCGGGGTGGAAAGGATGCCGCCGGTGGTGGTGATCAGCCGTGCCACCCCATGGGCGGCGGCCATCCGGGCGATCACACCGATGGCCCGACGGTTGCCGTAGCGACCATCCCCCCCGACGATCAGGGTGCCGCCCTGAACCCCTGGCAGGACACGCAGGACCGCTTCGAGGAAACTTTCCAGGTAATGCGGGGTCTCGAACTGACGGCTGCTCTTGCGCAGGCCTGACGTGCCCGGTTTCTGATCGGTGAACGGCTGAGCCAGGGCCACGGTGCGCACACCATCGATCACGCCGTTACCCATCGCCGCCGGTTCAAAAAACGTGGCTACGTTAACCGGGATGGATCGTGACTCTCAGCACAGGGGCTGATGTTCCGTCTTCAGGGACCTCTTCACGGACCAGGTTGTGAGCCTCCGCGGAGGTTGAACAACGACGATCCCTGGGCTGGGGGTTTGCCAGTGCCGCTGCTGCCGTCGCCGACCACCCGGGTTTTGGGGCGGCAGAAGCGCAGAAGTTCCGTGGCGGCAGTCTCGATCCGTTCGCGGCGGCTGTAGTTGCTGCCATCGCCGACTCTGGCCCGTTGCACCAGTTCGAAGACGCTGTCCTTGCAGGAGGCCGACACCACGGCGTTATCGAGGAGTGGATCCGCAAGCTCCCGCGTGCGGGCGCAGCTGGTTTCGGTGTTGTCGCGGGCGCAGGTCTGGGCGGCCAGCTGGATCGTCCGCAGCGCTTCCGTGCTCGGGGGATCAGGCAGCGGCGGCAGCGGTTTGGCCAGCAGGGCCCCAGGGAGGCCTGCCCCGAGCAGCAGGGCGAAGAGCAGGGCTGGATGGGCGGAGATGGACCGAACCATGGAGGTACCAGGCGTCTCCCCATCATCGGACAGATCGTCGAGCCCGAAGCGCAGGGGGGTCTGGCTGTGCATCCAGTGGTGTCGCAGGCGTTCCCCCAGCCATGGGGCCGCCGTGGCCAGCAGGAGCCGCAGCAGGGGCTGACGCCGCAACAGCAGGCCCCGTCGGGTTTCCTGGGCCTGCAGCCGTTGCATGGCGGTGATCTCCGGCCGCCGCCGCGATTCGAGCGCTTCGCTGGCGCGGTTCAACCGACCGCGCTCCGCCCGTGCCCGGCTGTCCTCATGGTCGTCTGAGGCGTTGGTGTCAGCCTGGGCCCCCAGCGCCAGGGGCGGCCCCAGCAGCCGATCAGCCACCAGGGCATCGCGCAGGGCCATGTTCAACCCCTGGGCCCTGACCGGGCTCATCGGATGGGCGGCATCCCCGAGCAGCAGCAGCCCTGGCCGATGCCAGTGCCTGGCCTGCCCGACCCGCACCTGCAGCGTCACCGGCTGCTGCAGGGCCTCGCCCAGGCTGCGCAGACGTGCGCCCACCTCCGGAGGCGCGATGGCGGCCAGCTGCTCGGCCAGAAGAGCGCCGCTGGCGGGCGGCGGATCCTGGGGCTCCCGCACGAGGGCCAGATGGCTGCGATCACCCTGGGCGGAGCCGACGAGGCTGAAGAGGGCTCCAGCGGCGATCACGCTCAGGAAGGTGGTGGTGGCCGGCGATGCCGGATCGTCAACGGAGGCGGCAAGGTCCGTGCCCGGCAGCGTGAACCAGTCCACGATCAGCTCCGGTCCGGGGCCTGGATCCAGCGCCAGACCAGCCAGGTGACGCAGGCCCGAGGCCCGGCCATCGGCCGCCACCACCAGCCGCGCCCGGCGGTTCTCTCCATTGTCCAGGCGCACACCGTCCACGTCGCCCCGGCTGGAGATCAGCAGATCACGCACGTTTCTGCCCAGGTCCAGCGTCACTCCCGGCTGGAGGCGGCAGCGATCGAGCAGGGCGGCGAGCAGGGCGTCCTGGGGCACGAGGGTGCAGGGACTGGGGCCTCCCCAGGGTTCGCGGGCGCAGAAGAGGGTGCGATGTTCCACCTGCATGCGCCAGTCGCGCAGCGGGCGACTGGGGATGGTCGCCAGCAGATCACCCAGTCCCATCGCCGCGAGGGCCGCCAGTCCGCTGGGCATCAGCGCTTCGCCGCGGAAAGGCGGTCGTTCGGGCCCAGGTCCTGTCGCCCCCAGGCGATCGATCAGGCGGATCGACAGACCGCGTTGGCTCAGTAACCAGGCCAGGGCTGCCCCGGCGGGGCCGGCCCCCACGATCAGCACATCGACGGCGGGCACCGGGTCGGTGTCAGCGGCCTGAGCCGGACTGCTCCCGGGGAGGGCCGTGGACGGGGCGGGGGGCGTGTCGGTCACGGTGGTCGCGATCTCCACGGAATCGAACGCCGAGGACTGGACGAGGGGCGTCAGGGGCCGGACTCAGGAGACGATCGAGTTGTAGTTCTTGCCGCCGCTGTGGCTGTCGTCGCTGATCGAGAGGATCCGATTGCGTTTGGCGAGCAGGTGATTGACCAGTTCCTGCTGCACGGTCATCAGCTCCCGGGTGCATCCCCGGAAGGAGGCGCGATGGCGGATCTCTTCATGGCGGGTGTGGAGATCGCGCAGCATCAGATTGATGGCGTCGAGCTCGGGATTATGAGCCCGGCCCGCTGAAGACGCAGGGGTCGGAGCTCCGGTGGAATCGTGCACAGGAGTCAGTCAACCGGCGAATCGACCTTAGCCGGCATGGTGGCAGGCGCTACGTCGGCCGCTTCTTCGCCCTGGTGGCGCCTGGGGCTGAGCGACGGAATCAGGCCCTGGCCCAGCCCACGGTCGGGGGCCTGGGATCACGGGGTCTGTGCGGAGCCCGGTGCGGTGTTCAGCTTGGACTGATGTCCGGGGGCTACGTCAGGACGGCGCCACAGGCGCTGCAGATCGGCTCCCCGATGGCGTGGTGCCAGGCCGGCTCCTGATGATTCCAATCGCTTTGAGAGTGAGGCCTGATCGTTGGTTGGAGGGCGTGGGGAAAGCGCCCCCTCGCTGAGGGAGCCTGTGGACTGATTCCAGAACCGTGGCGAATGCTTTGTGTCTCGATCTGATAACTTCAACCTGTTGATTCTGGCTTTTTTCAGGGCTGTGGATGCACGAAATCAGGAGGTTGGTGTGTGGTCGGAGGCTTGTCTCCATTGCGTCCGCCTTGGAGGAGACTCCTCGGGAGGTGTGATGCAGAAGTTGCATTGTTGAGCGGCTGATCTCCGCTTGTCTGCGGCAGATCTGCGCCTTGTTGTGGCAGATATTTGAACTTAGGTTGAGCGCTGTTGATGCCCTGGCGGCTCGGGTTTAATCGTGGGGATGGCGTTCGCAGGTTGTCTGATTGTCATCGCGGAATGGGTCTGTCCTGAATTGCATCTGTCTTGAAATGCATCTGTCCTGAAATGCGTCTGTTTTGCAACGTGTCTATCTTGAAATGTGAATGCGCTGATGATTTTAGATAAAATAAATTGTTCGTTTCTGGTCTTGATCTGCAGAGGGTGTCGCCTCCCGGAAAGGGGACTGCGTTGAAGAAGGTGGCGACGGCTGGGCTCGCCATGCGCCGGCCGAGGAAAATCAGTATCACAATCCCTCAGGCTGTCTATGAATCGCTTCTTGTTCAGAGTCAATCGCAGGGGCGTTCCCTTTCCTCTCTTGCTTCCTACTGGTTGCAGCTTCAGGTGTCTCGAGGGGATCCTTCCTGCATGGATTTTGTTGTGAATGATGTTGTTGGTGATGAACTTTTTGCTGCCGATGTCGTCCGCATTGGGGGCTGAATGTGTTCCGCCGGGACCCCCTGCGACGACGCCCTCTGCGATCCACTCCCGCAGCGTGCTCGCTGCCGCTCGAGCTTCCGTGCCAGCCGTGGACTCACGCCCAGCTCTGCCCCTTGCCAGAGGCGATTGATCTCGCGTCTGAAGTGCGCAGCCAGGGAGGGTGAATCGATCAGCAGCAGGGTTTCATCGTTCTGATGGGCCGCTGAAGGACTCCAGTTGAAGCTGCCGCTGATCACCAGATGATCATCCATCACGGCGATCTTGTGGTGTAATTTATCGCCGGCGGGCAGCCTTGGGCTTCCGACGCTATCCAATCCCTGCGTCAGGGGCCGATTGCCTGCTTCCAACCGGCAGTGGCGATCCGGCATCGCCACACCGAGAAGATCCAGCACTTCAGAGAAGCTGCGATTCGCAAAACCCGGATCGACCAGCACCCGAAGATTCACCCCCTGGCGCTGACGTTCGGCCAGGGCATTCCCCAGGGATTGGGCTGAAAGGACAAACAGAGCCAGGTCGATATGGCGACGAGCACCGTGGAGAACCTCGCTGATCACCGCCAATCCGTTTGCGGGATCATCCTCGGCCTGGGGTGCAAACAATACCGACACCCTGGTGGTGCCGATCTGCACGCTCTGGAGGCCACCATTGTGCTTACCCAGTCCAAAGCGGCTGTCGTTGGTTCCTCCTGGGCCATCGCCCCAGAGGGTGGCGAATTCATGGGCAAACAACCCTGCCAGTTCAGGGCTTTCCATGCGCAGCAGATGGTTGACGTTGCCACGGGTCTGCGGATCGTCAGGATCCCCATGCATGCAGGAACTGGTGAAATTGGCCGATCCTGTGATCACCTCCCGTCGGTCGATCACCATGAATTTATGGTGCATCAGACCACTGCCGGCGCTGCCATCGGCGGTGTCATCCAGCATCGGCACGCCACCACGCTGAAGAATCAGCACCGCATCCCCCTGCTCCCGTTCCGCCTGGCTCAGCACCCCATCGTGGTTGTGATCAGCCAGCTGTTCCAGCTGTTGATGACGCCGACGTTGATGGGGTTCGAGATCCGCCAGACTCTCCTGGCTCCAGGGTTGGCTGTAGGTGTTTTCGAGCACCACCTTCACCGGAATCCCCTGGCGTTGTTTCTCCACCAGGGCGATGGCGATCGACGGCAGAGAGAGTTCCTGGACCGCCACCAGGATCTCATGCCTGGCCCTGTGAATCCCCTCGAGCACAACGGCTTCGAGGTCGTCACCGTTGCGCCACTGGTTGTTGATCGGACTGCGGTAGTGGTGATCCTGCCGTTGGTTGAAGCTCACCTGGAAGCCGGCCGGCAGCGGTAACTCTGCGGGGCCCCGGCCGAGGATCCTGCCGACCTGCTGGCAGCCGGTCAGAAGGATCCACAGGCCGAGAAGGAGTCCATGAAGGAGAGCTCTGGCGGGTGAGGCCTGCGCCGATGCCGATGACACGCTGGGGTGATTGACCGGCTCGGAAGCCTGGTGGATGGTCATCGGGCGGCGGCACGCACCTCCCCAGCATTCCCCTCAGCCGTGCCCCGGCATCTCCGCTGTGCGCAGCATCGTCACCATCCAGGAGGAGCCGATCAGCACGCTGGCCAGAACCGCCGCCGGCAGCCCGACCTTGATCAGGATCAGCGGCACGATCACGGGGAAGCTCAGGGCTCCCGCCAGGGGGGTCAGGGCGACGAAGGTGCGCATCAGGGGATCAGAACCATTCCGCCACAGCCTGGCTGGCCGGATTGCTGTTGTCTTCCGGTGTCAGCCGACGGAATTCAAGTGTGATGTTCCGCTTCTGTTCTCCATCTGCAGCAATGGCTTCAATCGGGTAGAGCTGCTGGCCATCCCGGAAAGGCACCTGAATCCGGAAGGTGCCATCGGCCGAGAGAGGAATCTCCTCGCCACCGATGCTCAGGCGGGCGGAGGGATCCGTGGCGCCGTAAACGATCAGCTCCGCATCCGCCACCAGCCAGAAGGAGCGCTGGCGCGGAGCGACGCCACCGACGCCGGACTCATGGCGGCCGCTGGCCCAGACGCCGGCGCCGGAAGCATTCAGAGCCCGGCTGCTCAGCCCGCTGTCCTCCTGTTCGTGGAAGGCCTCGGAACCTCGGCCGACGTTACGCCAGCGGGACGTGGCGGTTTGGTAGAGGCGCTCATGCAGACCAGCATCACTGGATTCCACCGGCAGCGGCGATGGAGCGGCCGGAGCGGCGTCGAGGGAAAAGGGGACGAATTTGTCGAGGATCTGCTCACTGGGGTGCAGCGCCGGCACACGGGCCACGGAGGAGAAGGCCAGGGAGATCCAGCCGCCGGCGCCACTCTTGCGATAGCCCAGCTCCACCCGATAGTCACGATCACTCAGGGGCACGGGGAGATACCACTCGGTGGCGTAGCTGTCGACCACCACTTCCTGGAGCGTGTGGGGATGGGCGGAGCCGCCGGGAAGGCCGGTGACATCGGCGACCCGCAGGCAGAGCTGGGTGGCGCCAGCGGCCTGGGCGGCCTGGCGGTCGTCCCCGGTGATCTCCCAGAAGACATAGGCCCACTGGGGATCACGGGGCAGAAACACGACGCGGGTTTCGGCGGAGGCCCTCGGAGCCGGGGTCATGGTCGCTTCCATGGTCACGAGGTCCACCGCCGTGGACTCACTGCTGCCGTCAGTTCTTCGTGACTGAATCGCCTCCAGCAGTTCCTCCTTCGATTTACGGCTGTAAAGCGTGACGCCAAGATCACTGGCCACCTGCCGCAGTTGACGCAGCGTCATCCGTGCCAAGGAGGAGAGGGCCTGGCTCACAGCAATCGATTTCGTTTGGGATCATTCTGGCCGCAATTCGATCGGCCGCGAATGACCGGTCCCGGAAGGTCAGGATCCTCTGACGGCCGGCATCCGTTGCGGTGACCATGATCCCGCCGCTTTCCGGGTTGAGAACAGCACAAAAAAGCGGCGGTTGTGCCGCCCCGCTTGGTGACTTGTGAAAGCGTCTGAGAACGCTCGATCAGCGACCGATGCTGCGGTAGCGCACCTTGGCCATGTAGTCGAAGGAGGTGTTGCCGGCGCCGGCGCCGCTGCTGCGCAGGGCGGGCAGGGTGCGCACCCAGGGGAGGTAGTCCTGGGGATAGCCGCCCCGGGTCTGGCGGGCACGCTCGGGCAGGGTGCGGGCGGTGCCGGTGAAGACGATCTGGGGGAAGCCCAGGATGCCGCGGTGGTAAGCCTCGTAGCGGGGGCTCGTGATGTTGAAGGGGGTTTCGCCCAGGTCGCGGGAGCCCACCACACGGTTGCGGTGGTAAGGGACCGTGTCGTAGCCGAAGTTGTCGAGGTATTCCTGGCTGTTCAGGATGTCGTCAACGGCGCCGCGGATGCCGCGGGTCATGATCACGGCAGACCAGGCGATCTCTTCAGCACGACCGTGAACGGGGCGACCGAGGAGCTTCTCGACCAGGTGGCGAGCCACCCGGTAGTTGCTGTTGAGGTTGTAGAAGCTGCGGGTGAAGGTGTCGGACAGGCACAGGGAGCGGATGAAGTCCCGAACGGTGATCTGTCCATCGCGCAGCTGGGACTCCAGGGTCCGGTCGCGATCCACCTTGAAGGCGTGGAAGAAGATCTGGCGATAAGCCGATTCGATCACGAAATTCTTGTCTTCGCGGTCGATCGCCTTATCGAGCGCCACCGCTTTCGGATCCTCGTCCGAACCCACCCGCAGAGGGGCCACCCGGGAGTTCTGGGTGGTTGGTGCGTACTTCAGAAGAGGAAGGGCCACGCGAGCATCGGCATCCGTCGCTTGGGATCGTAGAAGTAACGCCCCGTTCGACTTCTATGGCGAGGGGGAGGGCTCACAGTCCGTAACGTTCGTCACCAGCCGAGGGGCGACAGGGTCGGCGCCGCTTCGCTCGTTCCTGCCGTTGCGGCCGCCCCGGTCCCATCCGTCGCCGCCGACGATGCGGGTTCGTCGGTCTCCGGGCAGCGGGTCTCGACGCAGAACGAAGCGGTGTTGGAGAGCCCCTCGACGGTGCTGGTGCGCAGTCGGATGTTCGGTCCGGCGAAGCTGAAGCGCTCGAGGCTGGCCATCGTTTCGTACGCGGTGGTCAGGAGTAGACCGTCACGATCATCCAGCTGAAAATGGCCGGCCGCCGGTGCGGTTTCGGCATAGCCCCGGTCGCGCAGCAGCAGCCCCCGCCGTCCGGCGGCATCGGTGGGGATCAATCCGAAGACGCTGTCGCCTTCATGGGCCTCTCCGACCTTGTCCCAGGCCATCGAGGCGGTCCAGCGCACCCGGCATCCGCCCACCAGGCCGGCCGGATCCTGCGCATGAAGCGCCGCGATGGCGATCAGGCGGGGATCATCGGCGGCCAGTTCCACCACCTCGATCAACGAGCCGCCGGCCTCGGCGCGGCGGTGCAGCAGAGGGTGGCTGCTGCGCTGGGAGCGCCAGCGACCGCAGCTCAGGCGGAAGAAGCTGAGGGCATCGGGAATCGGGCCGGTCATGGCGCAGCGGGCGGCTGGGGGGAAGATGGCGACGCAGGCAGCCTGCCAGGAGGCTTGCCGCCCTGGTGTTCACACCAGCTCACCAGCTGCTCGAGCTCCAGGGCCAGGGGACCGGGCGCCTCCGGCGGCGAGGCTTCTGGCAGCGAGGCTTCTGGCGGCAGGGAGGAGGCAATCGTCGCCAGCAGGTCGGCGCTGGTCAGCAGCTGCTGGCAGAAGGCGGCCCTGAAACCATCGTCTTCGGCGAGCGGCGCCTGGGTGTGGGCCCAGGCCACGATCTCCCGGGCAGAAGGCGCCGGACCCCGTCGCCGTCCGGCGATCAGCTGCAGGGTGCGCAGGCTGTGGGCCAGCAGTCGCAGCTGCAGGTGCTCTGCGGCGCTGAGGGGGGCTTGCTCCAGTCGCGCCGCTTCGGCTGCCGCCAGCGGACCGGCGCTGAGATGGTCGACGCTCATCCGCCCGGCGACTGGCGCAGTCGGAAGCCGCAGGCGTGTCCCTCCTCCAGCCGCCAGTGCACCCGCTCCACCTCGCAGTCGGGGAAGGTGTGGCGGATCAGCTGGAGTTCCTGGTCACAGACCAGGGGAAATTGCTCGGCGATCCGCATCAGCGAGCAGTGGACTTCACTGATCAGCCAGCTGCCGCCTTCCTCTCGCTGGCATTCCGCCACATAGCCCTCACGCCGGCGCAGCTCCACCAGGGAGGCGATCCGTTGATCGAGGCTGCCGCCACCGATCCGCTGGCGATAGTCGACGGCCTTGGCGCTGGCCTGCTGGTGCAGCAGCTGCTCCATCGCCTCCGGAGGCAGGGAGCTGGCCATGGAGTTGAGCAGCCCGAGGGCGAAATGTTCGCTGCCGTCGGCAAAGCGACGGTGACCTTCCGGGGTGAGATGCCAGCGGTTGCTGGGGCGTCCGGGGCCTTCGCCGGTCGCACTGGCACTGACCAGTCCCTCCTCCTCGAGGCTGCGGAGGTGTCGACGCATGATCTGCACGGACACGAGAAGAGTTTCGGCCATCTGGGCGGCCGTGGCTTCACCATGGCGCAGCAGATAGGCCAGGGCAGCGTCGCGGGTGGGGGCCTGGATCGAGGCGCTCATGCGAAGCCCGGCGATTCCGATGGAGCAATTGATTCACACCATGCCACGCCGAAGCGATGGATGGTGGCTCCCGACGAGCGGGTCGGCGGAAGGCCACAATGGCGGCTGTCACCATCTTGGGCGCCGTGCCCTAGGCTGCCGATAACGAAACTCTTTGGTTTCGGAATCTGTCCGGCTCCGCCCTCCGCCCCGCGATCGCGATCCGCTCCATCGGATTCCGCCCTCAGCGATGGTGCCGCCCTTCAACCTCAGCCCATGTCCGACGCTCCCACCGCCAAGGCGCCAGGCTCCGAGAGCCTCGAGGTGATCCGCAAATTCGCGGAGACCTACGGCCAGCGCACCGGTACCTATTTCTGCAGCGATCCGGGGGTCACGGCCGTGGTGCTGGAGGGTCTGGCCCGCCACAAGGATCAGCTCGGGGCCGCCCTCTGTCCCTGTCGGCATTACGAGGACAAGGAGGCAGAGGTTTCTCAGGCCTTCTGGAACTGCCCCTGCGTGCCGATGCGGGAGCGCAAGGAATGCCACTGCATGCTGTTCCTCACCGAAGACAATCCGTTCCGGGGTGATCAGCAGACCATTTCCCTGGAAGAGATTCAGTCCTATTGCGCTGGTTGATCCTTCATGACGTCCGCCCAGGCTGTTGGTGATCTGGTGAGTCAGCCGTACAAGTACGGATTTGTCACTGATATTGAAACGGAAAAGATCCCCAAGGGCCTGAGCGAGGATGTCGTCCGGCTCATCTCCTCGATGAAGCAGGAGCCCCGGTTTCTGCTCGACTTCCGTCTGCGCGCCTATCGCCAGTGGCTGCGTATGGAAGAACCGGACTGGGCGGCTCTCGGACATCCGCCGATTGATTACCAGGATCTCGTTTATTACGCTGCTCCCAAGCAGCAGGCCAAGAAGGCCAGCCTCGATGAGGTCGATCCCAAGCTGCTGGAAACCTTCGACAAGCTCGGGATTCCGCTCAGCGAACAGAAGCGCCTCTCCAATGTGGCGGTGGATGCAGTGTTTGACAGCGTCTCCATTGCCACCACCTATCGTGAGAAGCTGGCTGAGCATGGTGTGATTTTCTGCTCCATCAGCGAGGCGGTCAAGGAGCGCCCCGACCTGATTGAGCGCTACATCGGCACTGTGGTGCCCAGCAACGACAACTTCTTCGCGGCCCTCAATTCCGCTGTCTTCAGTGACGGCTCATTTGTTTACATCCCGAAAGGTGTGGACTGCCCGATGGAGCTGTCCACGTATTTCCGCATCAACTCCGGCGATACCGGCCAGTTCGAGCGCACCTTGATCATCGCTGAGGAGGGGGCGTCCGTCAGTTATCTCGAGGGCTGCACCGCTCCGATGTTCGACACCAATCAGCTGCATGCGGCCGTCGTTGAACTGGTGGCGCTGGATGATGCATCGATCAAGTACTCCACCGTGCAGAACTGGTACGCCGGTGATGCCAATGGTGTTGGCGGCATCTACAACTTCGTCACCAAGCGCGGCCACTGCCGCGGCGATCGCAGCAAGATCAGCTGGACCCAGGTCGAAACGGGTTCCGCCATTACCTGGAAATATCCTGGTTGTGTGCTCCAAGGCGCCGATTCCGTTGGTGAATTCTATTCAGTGGCGCTCACCAACCACCACCAGCAGGCGGATACCGGCACCAAGATGATTCATCTCGGACCCCGCACCCGCTCCACGATTGTCAGCAAGGGTATCAGTGCCGGCCATTCCTCCAACAGTTATCGAGGTCTGGTTCAGATCGGCCCCAAGGCGGTCGGGGCACGCAACTACAGCCAGTGCGATTCGATGTTGATCGGTGATCAGGCGGCTGCCAACACCTATCCCTACATTCGTTCCCGCCAACCTCAGGCCAGCATCGAGCATGAGGCCAGCACCTGTCGCATCTCCGAAGATCAACTGTTTTATCTTCAAAGTCGTGGTATCGGCTTCGAAGAGGCTGTCTCGATGATGGTGAGCGGTTTCTGCCGGGATGTGTTCAACCACTTGCCGATGGAATTCGCGGCTGAGGCCGATAAGCTCCTGGCCCTCAAGCTGGAAGGTTCCGTGGGCTGAAGGTCCGGTCCCGACCGCTTCTTCCTTCCTTCACTTCTTCCTCCGTTCCTTTCCTCTGTTTCCGTGATCCGACCCGACGCTCCCGTGTTGCTGGAGATCCGCGATCTCCAGGCCCGTGTTGAGGACAAGGCCATCCTCAAGGGGGTCAACCTCACAATTCGCGCCGGTGAGATTCACGCGGTGATGGGACGCAACGGCAGCGGCAAAAGCACGCTTTCGAAGGTTCTGGCTGGCCATCCCGCTTATACCGTCACGGCAGGAACCGTGACCTTCCGCGGCGATGATCTGTTCGCCCTCGCCCCCGAAGAGCGGGCCCGGGCTGGTGTCTTTCTCGGTTTCCAGTACCCCGTGGAGATTCCAGGGGTGAGCAATCTTGAATTTCTGCGCGTCGCCACCAATGCCCGCCGGCAGGCGAAGGGGGAGGAGGAACTCGACACCTTCGCCTTCGAGGATCTTGTGCGTGAGCGACTGGCTCTGGTGCAGATGGATCCCGCGTTTCTCGATCGCAGCGTCAATGAGGGGTTTTCCGGTGGCGAGAAGAAGCGCAACGAGATCCTGCAGATGGCCCTTCTCGACCCCCGGGTCGCGATCCTCGATGAAACGGATTCCGGCCTCGACATCGACGCTCTGCGGATCGTGGCCGGCGGTGTCAACCATCTGGCCTCTCCCGATAACGCCACCCTGCTGATCACGCACTACCAGCGTCTGCTTGATGCGATCACGCCGGATTATGTGCATGTGATGGCGGCGGGTCGGATTCTGCGCACAGCCGGCAAGGAGCTGGCCCTTGAGCTCGAGTCCCGCGGCTACGACTGGGTGGATGAGGAGCTGGCCGCTCTGGAGACCGCCTGATGGCCAGCAGCTCTTCGCTTCTCGACTGGCGCGATCGTCTGCTCGCCGCCCTGCCGGCCGCCGGTGGCCCCCTGGCTTCCGTGCAGGAGCGGGGCCGTCAGGCTCTGCAGACGCTTGTTCCTCCCCACGGTCGCCAGGAGGCCTGGCGCTTCACCGATCTGGCCCGTCTGGCCGCGTTACCGCCACAGCTGTCGATCCTTGAATCGTCGTCGATCGCCCCCCGCGCTGCCGGCGGTGATCGGCCGGAGCCCGTTCCTTCGCCGGAGCCCGGTCCGGCGGATCCGGTCCTGCGGCTGGTGATTCCAGCGGGACAGCCGGGTGTCGATCCCCTCGATGGTGTCGTTCTGCCGACCGGTCTCAGTCGGTTGAGTCCCGGAGAAGTGGAGCAGGCCCTCGGGCACACCCTCGGCGCCACCGGTTGTGAACACGACTGGCCGGTGGAGCTCAACCACGCGACCGCCCTCACGGTGCTGGCGCTCCGTGTCAGTGGTCGGGCCCGGGTGCGACTGGAGCTTCAGGTGGAAGCGGCCCCGGGGCTTCAGGCCCATCGCCTGCTGCTGATCCTCGAAGAGAAGGCCGACCTCGAACTTTCCCAGCAGCAGCTGGCCGTCGCCGGTGCCCTCTGCAGTCTGGTGGTCGAGGCCCATCTCGGACGCGGTGCCCGTCTGCATCACGGTCTGGTGGCCCCGGGGCATCCGGAGGCGGCCTTCCTGACCCATCTGGCGGTGGAGCAGGAACCCGAGAGTGTGCTCCAGCTCGTCTGTGCCAGCGGTGGCTGGGGCCTTTCGCGCCTGGAGCCGAGGCTGCATCAGGTCGATGGCACCGCCCGCTCCGTGCTTCGTGGGCTGCAGCTCGTCGACGATGATCAGCTCAGCGACACCCACAGCCGCATCCGCTTCTCCGGTCCCGAGGGGCAGCTCGATCAGCTCCACAAGGTGGTGGCGGCCGGGACGGGTCGCAGCGTCTTCAACGGCGCTGTGCAGGTGCCCCGGGCCGCCCAGCACACGGAAGCCTCCCAGATGAGTCGCGCCCTGCTGCTCTCCGATCGCGCCCGGATCGACACCAAGCCGGAACTGGAGATCGTCGCCGACGATGTGCGCTGCGCCCATGGGGCCACGGTCAGTTCGCTGCAGCAGGACGAGCTCTTCTACCTTCAGAGCCGCGGCATCGCCCACGACCAGGCGGCGGCCCTGCTCAAGCGCGCCTTCTGTGAGGACGTGCTGCGGGAGCTGCCCGCTCCGGCCCGGGACTGGCGGGCCCTGGATGTTCTGCTGCAGGAGCTCTGACACCGATGACCGCCGCTGCTCTCGTCTCGTCGCCGACCGGATCCCTGCAGGATCTGGCAGCGCTGACCCGCCCTGATTTCCCGATCCTGCAGCAGCGCTCCAGCCAGGGCGCACCGCTGATCTATCTCGATCACGCCGCCACCAGCCAGAAACCGCTGGCGGTGCTTGACGCCCTGCGTCAGTACTACGACCGCGACAACGCCAACGTCCACCGCGGCGCCCATCAGCTCAGTGCCAGGGCCACCGAGGCGTTTGACGGCGCCCGTGCCACGACGGCTGCCTTCATCGGGGCCGCCGGTCCGCAGGAGATCGTCTTCACCCGCAATGCCAGTGAGGGCATCAATCTGGTGGCTCGCAGCTGGGGCGAGGCCAATCTCGGCCCGGGCGATGAGGTGCTGCTGTCGGTGATGGAGCACCACAGCAATCTCGTGCCCTGGCAGCTGCTCTCTGAACGCACCGGCTGCGTGCTGCGTCATGGGGGGCTCACCGAGAGCGGCGAGCTCGATCTCGCGGACCTGCGCCGCCAGCTCAACGAGCGCACCCGCCTGGTCAGCCTCGTGCAGGTGAGCAACACCCTCGGCTGCCTGACGCCGATCGCGGAGATCGCCGCCCTGGCTCATGGTGTCGGGGCCCTGCTGCTGGTGGATGCCTGCCAGAGCCTGGCGCACCTGCCGGTGGATGTGACCAGCCTCGGGGCCGATTTCCTCGTCGGTTCGTCCCACAAGCTCTGCGGCCCTACCGGCATGGGCTTCCTCTGGGGTCGTGAGGCGTTGCTGGAGGCGATGCCGCCCTTCCTCGGCGGCGGTGAAATGATTCAGGACGTCCATCTGAGCCACAGCACCTGGGCTGATCTTCCTCACAAGTTCGAGGCCGGCACGCCGGCGATCGGTGAGGCGATCGGCATGGGGGTCGCGCTCGAGTACCTCCGCTCCCTCGGGCTGGAGCGCATCCATGCCTGGGAGCAGCAGCTCACCCGGCGGCTCTTTGAACGCCTGCAGGCGATTGAGGGCCTGACGGTGCTGGGTCCCACCCCCGACCAGCAGCCCGATCGCGGCGCTCTGGCGGCCTTCCATGTGCAGGGCGCGCATGCCAATGACATCGCCGAACTGCTCGATGTGGCAGGGATCTGCATCCGCAGCGGCCACCACTGCACCCAGCCGTTGCATCGTCATTACGGCCTTTCGGCCACGGCCCGCGCCAGCCTCAGTTTCACCACCACGCCGGAGGAGATCGATCGCTTCGCCGATGAACTGGAGCGCACAGTGAGTTTTCTGCGTCAGCACAGCTGAAGCAGCGTGGACGTTCCGGGGCCGGCCTGCTCCGGTCATGCCGCGTCTCAGGAGCGACCATCGCCTGCAACTGACAGGACGCCCATCAATGCCGACGTCCTTCAGGCTGGGGTGAGCACCGCCAGGGCTTCGGCCCGGTGGGTGCCCTGCCAGGCCCAGCGCCAGTGCCAGCCGGCCTCCTCGGCGGCCCTGGCGATGGCCGCGCGATCGGCGGGGATGTCGAAGCGGCTGAGGTGATCGATCACATGCTGCCGCTGCTCGTCCGTCAGGCTCTGCCAGTCACGGGCTACCCGCGCGGCGTAGCGCTGGATGTAGTGCGCGCGCGCTTCTCCGGCCTCGCGGAACACATCGACCCAGACGAAGAGCCCCTGCGGGCTGATCCGCTGGCGGGCCGCCCGCAGGAAGGTCACCTTCGCTTCGTCCTCCAGGTGATGCATGGCGAAGGCGGAATGCAGAAGATCGGTGTCTCCTGACGGGTGGTCGCCTGCGCTGTCGCCGGCGAGCACGCCCCGGGCCCAGGCCAGCAGGTCGCCTTCCAGCCAGCGGCTCGGGTAGGGCACCGCTCCGAGGGCCTGCTCGGCCAGGGGCAGCACCACCGCCGCCAGGTCAACACCGGTGTAACTCCCGAGGGGCAGCCGGCGCAGCAGGGGCGCCAGCAGCGCCAGATCGCCGCAGCCCAGATCCACCATCGCCGGGGCGGGGGCCTCCGCCGCTCGTGTCGCCAGCCAGTCCTCCACGGCCTCAGCGGTGGCCTGGGCCACCTGGCGGTGCTCCATCAGGTTGTTTTCGACGATCGCCCGGTAGGACCTCCACTGTCGATCGAAGAACTCCATCACGGTGCTGGCGCTGGATCCATCCTGGAGGATGTGGCGTCAGCCTGCCGTCAGCCTGCCGTCAGCCCGCCGTTGGCTCTGCCCGGACCGGCACCTCGGCATTCCCCTGCAGGGCCTGCCCAGCGGTCCCGAAGTCTTCCTCTCGTCATGCCAGCCGCCGACTCCACTCTTCTCAGTAGCAGCAGCAGCAGCAGCAGCGGATCTGCACCCGAGGATCCCAGGCTGTTTCTGGTGGTGCTCGGTGGCCGCACCGCCAGCAGCCACATCGAACTCCATGATGTGCGCTTCGTTGTCGGCCACACGATCGACGACACTCTCACCGAGCTGCGCCATCAGTGGTTCGGGAGGCGTGAGGGCCTGCACCTGGATGCCTTTCTGGCGGTGCAGGCGGTGGACGGCTGGACGGTGCGCCTGGGGCGGGAGCCCTCCGCGCCCCGGCCCGAGCGGCTGTGGTTCGTGAACCTGGGCGCCTATCGCCCGGATTCGCTCGCCGAGCTCCATCACTTCGGACTGGTGGTGCCCCCCGCGGCCCAGGCGGCCAAGGCCGAGGGGCGCCGGCGCTGGCTGCAGGGAGCGCTGCAGCAGCACAAGGACGACCTGGTGGCCGTGGACGACTGCCTGGCCC
>JBJTBH010000135.1:0-17901 GCA_046091285.1 Cyanobacteriota bacterium
ACGTCATGCTGCGATCGACGATGCGGAATTCTGTGGATCAAGTTTACGGGGGATTTCCCAGGGCCGGTCACGGCTGTTGCATTCAGGTGCCTCAGTCGAGGGGAATCAGGCCCGGACGAGGGCTCAGGGGTTGGGTCGGGCTCCGCAGGGGAAAGCGGTTCTCCCTCAGTCGTGTCACCAGTTCAGCGCTGATCTCCGCCGCCAGGCGGGGGCTGTGGGCCGGTGCCGCCCGGACGCGCCGGCCATCCACCGGGATGCTGCCCTGCAGCAGGGCGCTGTAAGGCACCCCGCCGAATCCGGGCTTGATGCGTCGGGGAATCGAGAGATCAAGCACCGGGGCCTGCAGGTGATCGTTGTCCACGGCCGCCTGGCGAGCCTGGGCCAGGTTGAGCAGGGGCACCGGTGCGGCCAGCGCCACCAGCAGGGCACTGCCATGCCCCTCGAACCAGCAGGGTCTGATCCAGCGGCTCTGCAGATCGTGCAGGTCGGCGGCCACGGCCACGGCGGCTCCGGGGGTGCGGGCATGACCGCTGGCCAGGCGCCGCGGCTGCGGTTGATGGCCACTGCCGGCGCCGAGCACCCAGCCGGTGGCTCCAGCGACCAGAACGGGCGATCCAGGCCCCAGACAGGCCAGGCCCGGTGAGGTGAGCCCGAGGCTGCCAGCGCCCCCGCAGGTGTAGAGCGCACTGCCGAATGGACCGAGCAGGGGACCCCAGGGACTGCGGATCAGGCCTTCGTCGCTGCTGACGGCCACCAGGCCGTTTTCAACGATCGCCCGGTGCAACAGCAGCCTTGCGCTGCCGAGGCGGGTGAGATCGAGGGACAGTTCGAGATCAAGGCGGGGCTGCAGGGCCGTGCCTTCACCGCGGGCCACCAGGGGCAGGGACTCACCGGCCAGCAATCGGCTCAGGACCTGGGCGCCCCCCAGCCGTTGCGGATCGTTCAGGCCACCGCTGATCGGCAGCATCAGCTCACTGCTGCCATGGCCGCCATGAAAGGGCACGCCCGCGAGCTGACCCTCCCGGAGCCGGATCGGTGGGTCGGTGGGCCCGAGACCCAGCACCAGCGACCCCTGGTCGGTGAAGGTCGCGTCCGAGGCCACCACCACATCGGTGGCGGCGAAGGCCTCCTCGACCCCTGCGGCGACCACGTGTCGGCGGTAGTCGGCGGCAGTGACCACCCGCAGCTCGCCCCGTTCCTGGCGGCGCTTCAGTTCGGATTCGGGGCGAGGGGGGGGGAGGCTCACGGCTGGGCGGACGGGGATCCGTAGGGCCGACTGCTCAGGGTTCAGTAACCTGAGGGCAGGTAGCACGGTTCTCGATGGCGGATCCAACCGGACCCGGTGAATCCGACGGACGGATCATCCAGACCGATCTTCGCAACGAGATGTCGCGCTCCTATCTGGAGTATGCGATGAGCGTGATCGTGGGACGGGCTCTGCCCGATGCCCGCGATGGTCTCAAGCCTGTGCATCGCCGCATCCTCTACGCGATGTATGAGCTCGGGCTCACCAGCGATCGCCCGTACAGGAAGTGCGCCCGTGTGGTGGGTGAGGTGCTGGGCAAGTACCACCCCCATGGGGATACGGCGGTCTATGACGCCCTGGTGCGGATGGCCCAGGACTTTTCCATGCGCATGCCATTGATTGATGGCCATGGCAATTTCGGCTCGGTGGATAACGATCCTCCGGCTGCAATGCGTTATACCGAGTCTCGTCTTCAGGCCCTGGCCACCGACAGCCTGCTGGAAGATATTGAGTGCGAAACCGTGGATTTCGCCGATAACTTTGATGGTTCGCAGCAGGAACCAACGGTGATGCCGGCGCGGATTCCGCAGCTGCTGCTCAATGGCTCTTCTGGAATTGCCGTTGGGATGGCGACGAATATCCCTCCCCATAACCTCACGGAACTGATCAACGGTCTGCTGGCACTGATCGCCGATCCGGAGATTGATGATCGGGCGCTGATGGCCATCATCCCCGGTCCTGATTTTCCCACAGGGGGTCAGATTCTCGGTCGCCGTGGTGTGCGGGAGACCTACACGAGTGGAAGGGGATCGATCACGATGCGAGGCGTTGCCTCCATCGAGACCGTGGAGGGCAAGGGGCGCCCTGATCGGGATGCGGTGATCATCACTGAGCTCCCCTATCAGACCAATAAGGCGGCGCTGATCGAGCGGATCGCTGAGCTGGTCAACGACAAGAAACTGGAGGGCATTGCCGATATCCGTGATGAAAGCGATCGCGACGGCATGCGGATCGTCGTTGAATTACGTCGAGATGCCTATCCGCAGGTTGTTCTAAATAACCTTTTCAAGCTGACGCCTCTGCAGAACAATTTCAGCGCTTACATGTTGGCATTGGTCAATGGCGAACCGATTCTTCTCACCCTGTGCAAAATGCTGCAGGTGTTCCTTGAGTTCAGAATTGAAACGATCGAACGCCGCACGCGTTATCTGTTGCGTAAGGCCGAAGAGCGGGATCATATTCTTCTCGGTCTGTTGCTTGCCCTCGATCAGCTCGATCCGATCATCGCCCTGATCCGGGCCGCTCCCGACACCGCCACCGCCCGTCAGCAGCTTCGGGATGATCACGGTCTGAGTGAGATTCAGGCCGATGCCATTCTGCAGATGCAGTTGCGTCGTCTCACCGCTCTTGAAGCCGACAAGATTCGGCTTGAGCACGAGGACCTTGTGGCCAGAATCGCTGATTACCGCGACATTCTGGGCCGCCGGGAGCGGGTGCTTGGGTTGATCGAAGAGGAGCTCAGGATCATCCGTGATCGTTATCATTCGCCTCGGCGCACAGAGATCCTTGACCTTGAAGGCGGTCTCGAGGATATCGATCTGATTGCCAATGAGCGCTCCGTCGTTCTGCTCACCAATGCCGGCTACCTGAAGCGGATGCCGGTCAGTGAGTTCGAGTCCACCAGTCGAGGCACCCGCGGCAAAGCCGGGACCCGCAGCCAGGGAGAAGAGGGCGTCAGGCTGTTCATCAGCTGCAACGATCACGATTCGCTGCTGCTCTTCTCGGATCGTGGTGTGGTCTATTCGGTCCCGGCGTATCGGGTGCCGATCTGCAGCCGGGCCGCCAAGGGCACGCCCGTGGTTCAGCTGCTGCCGATTCCCCGCGAGGAACAGATCACCTCGCTGTTGGCGGTCAGCGCCTTTGAAGATGATGCTGTTCTGGTGATGCTCACCAGTGGCGGTTACATCAAGCGCACCCGTCTCTCCGCCTTCTCCAACATTCGCTCCAATGGCCTGATCGCCATCAGCCTTGAAGACGGCGATGCCCTCTCCTGGGTGCGGCGGGCCCTGCCTGGAGACAGTGTGTTGATCGGCTCCCTCAAGGGAATGACGATCCATTTCCGCCTCAGTGATGAGGAGCTCAGGCCTCTGGGGCGAACCGCCCGTGGCGTACGGGCCATGACCCTCAGGGCCGGTGATCAGCTGGTGAGCATGGATGTGCTGCCGGTCGAGCTGGCGGATCGGGTGGCCAACAGCATGGCCAGCGCTGATGACGACGTTGAGGAGGACGGTGAGGAGACCGCCGCCGGTGAAGGGCCCTGGGTGCTTGTGGCTGCTGCCAGTGGCCTCGGTAAACGGGTGCCGGTGGATCAGTTCCGTCTGCAGAAGCGTGCGGGCATGGGTCTGAGGGCGATGAAATTCCGTCGTGACGGTGATGCGCTGGTGGGTCTGAAGGTGCTTGGCGCCGGAGAAGAGCTGCTGCTGGTGAGCGATCGCGGTGTGATCGTTCGGATGAAGGCCGATGCCATCCCTCAGCAATCCCGGGCCGCTACGGGCGTGCGTCTGCAGAAGCTCGATGCCGGCGATCATCTCTCTGAAGTGGTGCTCGTGCCACCGGCGCCTGAGGAGGACGAGGCTGACGGCAGCGTCGTGACGGTCAGCGCTGAAACCGTTCCTGGGCCGTCGGATCCGGCGGTCAACCCTGCGGATGACGTCGTCTGAGGCCTGCCTTGCAGGGACCCTCTGGGCTGGCGCTCTGCCCGCTGGACACTCAGCCCTGCGCTGCGGCCTTCAGGTTCGCGCATGCGCTGGCCAGATCGCCTGTTGATGGCCTGAACCGCAGCGGGTTGGAGCTGTTGATGGATTGCTGAATCCATTCCCTGATCTTCTGATCTGAGGGTGGCTTGAGACTCATTCCGCCGGACATCCTCGTGACGTTCTGAGCGGCGGGCGCACTTTTCTGCTTGCTGAGTTCAGCATTGAAAGACTTATTGGGCTCAGCGTTGACAGCCTTGCTGCAACGCCCCAGTCCTGCCCTTTCAGGTTGACACCGCCGCGCAATGCCGCCGCCCTCATCTCCAGCGGCCCCCCGTGCTCAGATCACCTCACGGTTGGAACGCAGGGGCCCGATGGATGGCGTTGATGCTCGAGCCATTCAGCAGCCAGATGTTGCCGGGTCCAATCGTCAGAACCCTTTCGAAGTGGCCCTGTTCGATCACTTCATCCAGGGCGGAACCTCTCCCGCTGCCAGCACCGTGGGTCACCGACACCTGGTTGGCGGTCAGGCTCAGCGCCAGGCGGCCTGACAGGAGGCGACCCCTCTGCAGGATGGTGCCATCCTTGGCCTTGAACAGCACGCTGCCGAATCGGATTCCCACCGCGTCACTGGCGGGATTGCCGGGTTGATTGATCACCGTGATCCGATTGCGGTGCAGGGTCACGGCCCCATGGAATCCGGCGGCGGCTGTGTTGCTGCCCTGAACCTCAAGCTCAAGCCCGGAGGCTTCGTTGTCCTGAGGTTTGCCGTTCACCAGCCTGGGGTTGGACTGGGTGTCGGCAAGGATCGTGTTGTCGTCGATCGCCGCCTTCAGACGGCCGAGATTCATGGGCACGCCGTTCAGGTTGCCGATCTCCAGGCTGATGCCGTTGTCAGCCACCAGGTGATTGGCGCGGATCGTCTCCCGCATCTCGCCATTGCCGCGGAGATCCACGGTGTAGGCGCTGTTCCCCTCCCCGATCTCCGACACATCGTTGGCCATGGTGCGTGCGATCAGCTTCCCGCCCCTGCCGATGTTGTAATCGATGCCATCGGCATCGCTCTGCCGGCCCGGTTGGATCCGATTGCCGATTACATCGAGGCGGAGCTGGGCCCTGCTCTGGCAGTCACCGGTGCCATAGGCCGGATCGCCATATTTGTCGTCGGCCCGTGGAAAGGTGTGATCACCGCGGCAGAGGCCGATCTCAATCGGATCGATCAGGTTCCGCACGTCGAGCACCTGGCGCAGTCCGCCCCGCAGGGCCAGGGGACCATCGGCGGGTTCCAGGATGCCGATGGCATTGGCCCCGATCCGGTTGTGGTGGATCGAAACCCTGGCACTCCCCTGGCTGACGCGGGTGAAGATCGCCGCCTGCATGTTGCTGTCCGGTCCCTGACGCATGGCTTCGATCTGATTCCCGGCCACCTCGATCGGCCCGCGGGGGTTCTCGATCCGGATCGCCTCATCGAGGGCTTCGCTGATGCGGTTGTCGATCACCCGGCTGGCGCCGCTCTGTTCGAGGCGGATGGCATTGCCGCTCAGGCAGGTGCCCACGATTCCCGGCGGGCGTTTGCTGCGTTTGCTGCTGCTGCTGCCGCAGACGGAGACCAGGGCCGCGGGGCGGTTGTCATTCCAGCCCAGGGCTGATTCGAGGCTGCGCACTTCGGGCCGTTCAAAGCTGTTGCCGATCACCACAGCCCCGGTGCCTCCTTTCAGCCACAGTGTCGGCAGAGCCACGGGAGAGATCCCCCCAGGATTGTCGCTGTAGGACCCCAGAAAGTGATTGCCGCGGATCTCCGTTGGATGGCGTCCTGGATCCGGCTGCTGACGCAGGGAGATGCCGTTGAAACGCAGACCCACCAGCCGGTTGCCACCGCCGAGTTCCAGGACCCCCTGCTGCACCGGTGTGATCGCCGCCGGCAGCAGGTCCGCCAGGCGGATCTTGCCCCACTGGGTGGGCAGCACCGGAGCGCTGCGAGCCGCCAGCAGCTGCACTCCCGCCAGCAGAGGCAGGCTGGCGCCCTGGAGGTTCAGATCGCCGCCACGACCGAGCAGCACCAGATCGTTGCTGCGGCTGGCCTGGAGGGCGGCGGCCAGGGTGCGGTAACGGCATCCCGGTGCTTCCACGGTCCCAGCCACGCAGCGAATCACCCAGGGCTGGCCATCCTGCGGTCGGCGCGCCAGCCGCCCATCGATCAGCAGGTGGTTGTTGCGCAGCTCCGGTCTTCGTGCGGGCCAACCGGGCCCCTGCGCCATCGGCCCGGCGATGGCTGACGGCATCGTCAGCGTTGCTGCCATCAAGACCGACAGACCAGAAGCCAGCAAAGGGTGAACCGTCGCGGCGGGCTGCACAACCATCGGATCGGAACGCCTCAGGCCTGCAAACTAGGAAGGCCGTTCCGTTCTGTCCGCTGCCTTCTACCGGGGTGGAACGCCTGGCGGCCTCAGCCCACCACGGGGGAGGGTCTGTCGGTGCCCCTACGCTCTGAGGCTGCGACCTGCCGCTCTGTGCCCACTTCACATGACCCTGCGCCGGTGGATGTGCTGGTGGTGGGGGCGGGACCGGCGGCTCTGGCGATCAGTGCTGCCCTGGTCAGTCATGGGTTGACGTTGACCGGTCTTGCGGAGGGCGCTCCGGAGGATCCCTGGCCCAACACCTACGGCATCTGGGGCGAGGAGGTGGATCGCCTCGGCCTTGCGGCGCTGCTGGAGCATCGCTGGTCGAACAGCATCAGCGACTTCGGTACCCGCTTTGGCGATGACACCGCCCGGGTCCGCCATCAGCGCGACTACGGCCTCTTCGATCGCCGCCTGCTGCAGGAGCACTGGCTGGCGCCATGCCGTGCGGCCGGCATGACCTGGCATCGCGATCGGGCTACGGCCCTTGAGCATCACGGCCAGGTCTCCACGGTCACCACCGCATCAGGCAACAGACTGCAGGCCCGGTTGGTGGTGGATGCCTCGGGGCATGAGCCGGTGTTCGTGAGGCGACCGGACACCGGCTCGATCGCCGGCCAGGCGGCCTATGGGATCGTCGGGCGCTTCAGTGCCCCGCCGGTGGAGCCGGAGCAGTTCGTGCTCATGGATTACCGCGCTGATCACCTCAGTGCTGCCGAGCGGCTGGAGCCGCCCACCTTTCTGTATGCGATGGATCTCGGCGAGGGTCGTTTTTTCGTCGAGGAAACCTCCCTCGCTCTGGCGCCACCGGTGCCCTTTGATCAGCTGCGCCAGCGGCTGGAGCGGCGCCTGGCCCAGCGGGGCGTGGCTGTGCTTGCGGTGGAGCACGAGGACTTCTGCCTGTTTCCGATGAACCTGCCGCTGCCGGATCTCGAGCAGCCGGTGGTCGGTTTCGGTGGGGCGGCGAGCATGGTGCATCCGGCCTCGGGGTATCTGGTGGGTGCCCTGCTGCGGCGGGCGCCGGCCCTGGCGGCCGCGATTGCGGCGGGCCTGGGCACGCCCGGCCTCGATTCAGCGGCGGTGGCCCGCCTGGGCTGGCAGGCCCTGTGGCCGCCGGAGCTGCGTCGCAAACATGCGCTCTATCAATTCGGCCTTGAGAAGTTGATGCGGTTTGAAGAGGCGCAGCTGCGTCATTTCTTCGCCACCTTCTTCTCCCTGCCTCAGCCGCAGTGGTCGGGATTCCTGGCCAACACCCTGAGCGTGCCGGAGCTGGTGGCGGCGATGGTGCGCCTGTTCGCGATCGCCCCCGCCGATGTGCGCTGGGGCCTGTTCCAATCCCAGGGGCGCGAGCTCAGCCTGGTGAGGCCGCTGCTCTGGCCGTGACCAAGCGCTCAGGCCGTCGCCCCGGCGCAGGAGCTGCCTTGCCCTGCGGCGCAACCGAAGCAGTGGGGGCCCCAGGTGATCGGCAGGTCCTGCAGGTCGGCGGCGTCAACCACCTCGGCGATTGTGCGGGGGGCGGAAGGGGCTGAAGCGGCCAGGGGCAGGTCCAGCATCTGGTTGAAGTCGCAATCGAAGAGCCTGCCGTCGGCGGCCACCGAGAGGGTGTCGCGACACATCAGGCCCTTCAGGGCGCAGGGATTGAAGGCCTGCTGCAGGCGCTCGAGGTAGGGCGTCAGTTCACCCCGTTCCTGCAGATCGTTCTGGAAACGGGCGATCGGCATGTTGTTCAGGCCGATCAGCCGATCGAAGCGCACGCCGGCCTGCTGCTCCAGGGTGCGTTGCCAGCGGATCGTGTCGCAGGGGGTGAGCGTCTGCAGCTCGGTGCCCTGGGGATTGCTCATCAGGGTGAGCCTGCGCTTCGGATCCCCCTGGCCGTAGCCGAGGGCATTGAGCCGCTGCAAGGCCCGGATCGAGAGCTCCCAGGTGCCTTCCCCCCGCTGCTCGTCCGTGGCCTCGGCCTCCGAGGACGGCAGGCTGGCGACGATCTCCACCTCCTGCTCCGCCAGGAAGGCGGCCAGATCGGCCAGAGCCGGCAGTTCGAGCACCGTGAGATTGCAGCGATCGATCACCTCGCAACCGTTGTCCCGGGCCTGACGCACGAGGGTCCGAAACGCTGGATGCAGTTCAGGAGCTCCGCCGGTGAGATCGACCACGGCGGGCCTGAGCCGTTGGATCGCCGCCAGGCATTGCTCGACCACCGCCTGTGGCATCTGGGTATGGCCCTGATGTGGACCGGCGTCCACATGACAGTGGCTGCAGGCCATGTTGCAGAGCCGCCCGAGATTGAGCTGAAGCACCCGCAGGGTCCCGCGCACCGGCAGGGCCTGCCCGGAGGCGGCCACGCTCTGCTGCCAGCTCGCGCCGTCCGCGAGGGCCTGCTCCAGCCGCCGCCGCTGTTCGGCCGCCGGCACGGCGGCGGGCCGCCCGGTGGTGCGGGTCAGGGAGGTGTCAGCGGTCATTGGTCTGGCGGCAGGCTGGCCCAGTCGGCGGCATTGAGGCGCGGGAAGAGGCTATCCTCCCGTTGAATGGCCGCCAGCCAGCCGGTCGGCAGCGCACGCTGGTGTTCGATCGCATCGATCAGGCGCCAGAAGCGATCGAGATGGCGATGGATGCGGGCTTTGGCCAGATCGGTGGTGGTGCCGGCCCGCAGGATGAAGCTCCAGTCGGAGCTCTGGGCCAGGAGCAGCTCACGGCCGGCCTGGTTCAGCCATTGCCGCTGTTCTTCGCTGGCCACCCCACGGTTCACCCGCTGCACCATCGCCTGCGAGGCCCGATGCCATTCGGGAACGACCCAGGCGTTGCTGTCATTGAGCCAGTAGTTGTGAGAGCCCCCCTGTCCCCAGCTTGAGGGGGAGGGCTGGCAGACCTGCAGCTGGGGGGCTTCACTCAGGGAGCCGCGCAGATGGGTGAAGCGCAGGCCCTGGCTCGGGGCCTGGCGGAACAGATCGGCCAGGAAGCGGGGGCCTTCAAACCACCAGTGGCCGAACAGTTCAGCATCGAACGGCGCCACCAGCACCGGCGCACGGTCCATGGTTTCGGAAAGATTGCGCAGCTGTTCGATCCGGCCGGCCAGATAAGCCCCGGCGTGTTCGGCGGCGCGGGCGGCGGCGGCGGCCGGTTCGTAGGGCAGCTTGGCGTCCAGCGGACAGTCATGGCCACTGACCCGGTGCAGCTTCAGGCCCAGGGGGCGGCGGCTGCCGATTCCCTGCTCGGCCAGGGCCTCCTCCGGTAGATCCCAGCCCAGATCGCGGTGGAACTCGCGATAGGCCCCATCGCCCGGGTAGCCATCGCGGGCACTCCAGACCGGCAGGGTGGAGGCACCATCCCGACCGAAGAAAGCCACGCCGGCCGGGGCGCAGATCGGGGCATAGACCCCGTAGCGCGGCCGCGGCAGGGCATGGAGCAGGCCATGACCATCGAGCACGGCGTAACGCAGTCCGCAGCTGACCATCAGCCGGTCGAGGCCTTCGTAATAGGCGCATTCCGGCAGCCAGATCCCCCGCGGACGTTCTCCGAGCAGACGTTCGTGTTCCCGGACTGCCGTCAGCAGCTGGGCCCGCACCGCCTCCGGGGTGTGTCGCAGCAGCGGTAGATAACCGTGGGTGGCGGCGCAGGTGATCAGGTCGAGCACACCGGCATCGCGCAGTCGCCGGAACCGGTCCAGCAGGTTGCCGCCGCAGGCGCGCCATTGCTCTTCGGTGGACGCGAGGATCTCCGCCAGTTGTCTGGCGGCGGCCTGATGGCTGCTGGGAGCCTGATGCAGCAGGGTCCGGCGCCGGGCCAGCCAGGGCAGGAAGCGGGCCGAGAGCTCCGGATCGCAGAGCAGCGACAGCAGGGTCGGTGAGAGCCCCAGGGTCAGGCGCGGCCTCTGTGTCGGATCAGCCGCCGCCGCCTCAAGCACACCGAGGAGGGGGATATAGCACTCCAGCAGGGCCTGGAAGTACCAGTCCTCTTCCAGGGAGCCCTCGATGTCGGAGCGGACGTAAGGAAGGTGGGCGTGGAAAACCAGGGCCAGCTCGCCTGAGGCCATGGAGCTCCAGCAGTGTCAACACTTTAAGGGCAGCTCCGGAACGCTCCTTCTACGCTGAGCCACCCTCCGCACCGCCCCTTGGCTCCCATCGCCGGCCTCCATCCGTTGCAGCGTGCCCTGGCGGTGGATGGTCAGGCCATGTTCTATGCCCAGCAGAAGCTGGGGTGGTTCTTTGATCCCCGCCACCTGCTGGCGCTCGCCTCCCGTGGTGACCATCTGGAGCTGGCGGCGGCCTTCTGGTATGCGGGTCTCAGGGATCCCAGCGACCAGCGACCGTTTCGGGATGCCCTGTCCAATCTCGGTTACACGGTGCGCACCAAGCCTCTGCGGGAGCTGGGGGGCCAGGATTCTGAGCAGCGCCAGTACGGCCGCGCCAATCTCGAGGTCGAGATGGCCATCGATCTGATGGCTGCCGCCCAGCGCCTTGATGAGCTCTGGCTTCTCAGTGGCAGCCGCGACCTGGAGCGGTTGGTGGAGGTGCTGCGGATCCAGGGGCTGAAGGTGGTGGTGATCCACACCGATGGCATGGTGTCGCGGGAGCTGCGCAATGCTGCCGACCGTTTTCTGGATCTGGCTGAACTGCGGGCGGATCTGGAGAAAGCGGAGGCTGCGCAGTCGCCGGTCTTCACCCGTTCTCCCTGAGCCCCTCCCGAGTTCCGCCTGGCCCTAGGATGGGGTTAACTCATACTCATTTCGACTTGTAGTCCCCATGGCCAGAGATCCCGGCCGGGTGCTGATCTTCGACACCACCCTGCGCGATGGCGAGCAGTCCCCAGGTGCCAGCCTCAATCTTGAGGAGAAGCTGGCCATCGCCCAGCAGCTGGCCAGGCTTGGGGTGGACCTCATCGAGGCCGGTTTCCCCTTCGCCAGCCCCGGTGATTTCAATGCCGTCCAGCGGATCGCCGCCACGGTGGGATCGGAGGATGGTCCGGTGATCTGCGGCCTGGCCCGGGCGGCAAGAGGTGACATCAAGGCCTGTGCCGATGCCGTGGCCCCCGCTGCCCGCCGGCGCATCCATACCTTCATCGCCACCAGCGACATCCATCTCGAGCACAAGCTGCGCAAGAGCCGCGCCGAGGTGCTGTCCATCGCCCCGGAGATGGTGGCCTATGCCCGCTCCCTGGTCGATGACGTTGAATTTTCCTGTGAGGACGCCGGTCGTTCCGATCCGGAGTTCCTGTATCAGGTGATCGAGGCGGCCATCGCTGCCGGGGCCACCACGATCAACATTCCGGATACGGTGGGGTATGCCACACCGGCAGAATTCGCAGAGCTCATCGATGGCATCAATACCCATGTGCCGAATATCGATCAGGCAATTATTTCCGTTCACGGTCATAATGATCTCGGACTGGCTGTCGCCAATTTCCTGGAGGCGGTGAAAGTCGGTGCTCGTCAGTTGGAATGCACCGTCAACGGCATCGGCGAACGGGCCGGCAACGCCTCGCTGGAGGAGTTGGTGATGGCGATGCATGTGCGGCGTGCTTATTTCAATCCCTTCCTTGGTCGCGCGCCTGAGAGCACGGCCCCTATGACGGCAATCCGCACGGAGGAGATCACCAAGACATCACGCCTGGTCTCCAATCTCACCGGCATGGTGGTGCAACCCAACAAGGCGATCGTCGGCGCCAACGCCTTCGCCCATGAATCCGGTATTCATCAGGATGGCGTTCTCAAGAATCGTCTCACCTACGAAATCATTGATGCCCGCACGGTTGGCCTCAGTGACAATCGCATCTCCCTCGGAAAGCTCTCTGGTCGCAGTGCTTTCCGGGCCCGATTAGAGGAGCTTGGCTATCATTTGGAGCGTCAGGATCTTGATGATGCCTTTGCGCGTTTCAAGGAGCTCGCCGACCGCAAGCGGGAGATCAGTGATCGCGACCTGGAGGCGATCGTCTCCGAGCAGGTGCAGCAACAGGCCGAGGCCCGCTACAGCCTGAAGCTCGTGCAGGTGAGTACCGGCACCAACCTGCAGCCCACGGCAACCGTCACCCTCACCACCAGCGACGGTGCCGAGCTGACGGAAGCGGCGATCGGCACAGGGCCGGTGGATGCTGTCTGCCGGGCCCTCAATCAGCTGGCCCGGGTTCCGAATGAACTGGTTGAATTCAGTGTCAAATCGGTGACTGAAGGCATCGATGCCATGGGGGATGTCACCATCCGCCTGCGCCATGAGGGCACCCTCTATTCCGGTCATGCCGCTGACACCGACATTGTTGTGGCAGCAGCCCAGGCGTTTGTGAATGCGCTCAATCGCCTGCTGGCCGGAACCCAGCGTTCTCCCCTCCATCCCCAGCGCACGCCGCTCCCTGTCGGGGATCTGCCGCTGACGGAACGCCCCCGCCTCTGACGGGCACCATGGCCGGCCTTCCCTCCCGACGTCGTTCCCCCCTCCTGGGATGGTCCTTGCTGCAACTGCTGCTGTTGCTGGGGCTGGCCTTCGTTCTGTTGCTTCCTCTGGTCTGGTTGGTGAGCACCTCGCTCAAGGGGGTGGCCGAAGACATCTTCGCCACCCCTCCGGCCCTGCTGCCGGCCCAGCCCAGCCTGGAGGCCTATGGCCGGCTGTTCCGCGACCATCCGCTCGGCCTTTATCTGCTCAACAGCACGATCGTCAGCGCTCTGTCGGTGCTGGCCAATCTGCTGTTCTGCTCGCTGGCGGCCTATCCGCTGGCCCGGATGCGATTCGCGGGACGGGGATGGGTGCTGGCCCTGGTGGTGGCGACGATTCTGATCCCCTTCCAGGTGGTGATGATTCCGTTGTATCTGCTGATGGTGCAACTTGGTCTGCGCAACACCCTGCTGGCTCTGATCCTTCCCCAGGCGGCCACGGCCTTCGGCATCTTTCAGTTGCGCCAGAGTTTTCTGGGTGTGCCGGTGGAGCTGGAGGAAGCCTCCCGGCTCGATGGCTGCAGCCCGCTCGGGACCTGGTGGAACGTGATGCTGCCTGCGGCGCGGGCGGATCTGATCACCCTGGCGATGTTTGTGTTCATCGGTTCCTGGAGTGATTTTCTCTGGCCCCTGATCATCCTGGATGATCCTTCCCTTTATACGTTGCCCCTTGGATTGCAGCAGCTGGCCAGTAGCTTTTCGCTGGATTGGCGGTTGGTGGCAGCCGGTGCTGTGGTGTCGATCCTGCCGGTTCTTGTCGTTTTTGTCTTCCTGCAGCGTTATATTCTTCCCAATGCCGCCGCCGATGCCGTAAATGGGTGAATCAAAGACCTTAAAGGATAGACATTCTGCACGCAGAATTGCTCCAGTCGTGGAGCCCGTAACGGATCGTCACCGCATGTCTCCGCTCGTGGCGGCAGATCGAGAGCCGGTGGGGTCAGGTCTTCGTAGGGCACCTTGCTGAGCAGGTGGCGGATGCAGTTGAGGCGGGCCCGGCGTTTGTCATCGGCCTCGACGGTGTACCAGGGTGCTTCCGGAATGTTCGTGTGCGCGAACATCGCATCCTTGGCTCTGGAAAAGGCATCCCAGCGGTCCCGGGAGGCGAGATCCATCGGGCTCAGCTTCCAGCGTCGGGCTGGATCCTCCAGCCGTGAGCGAAACCGGGCCTCCTGTTCCTCGGGGCTGACCGAAAACCAGTATTTGATCAGGGTGATACTGCTGCGCACCAGCATGCGTTCGAAGTCCGGGCAGGACAGCATGAACTCCTGAACGTCCTCCTCACGGCAGAAGCCCATCACCCGCTCCACACCGGCGCGGTTATACCAGCTGCGATCAAACAGGACGATCTCGCCGGCGGAGGGGAAATGCTCCACATAGCGCTGGAAATACCACTGCGTTCGCTGACGGTCCGAGGGCGTTCCCAGCGCCACCACCCGACAGCCGCGCGGGTTGAGGGGCTCGGTGATCCGCTTGATCATGCCGCCCTTGCCGGCCGCGTCGCGGCCTTCAAACACCAGGATCAGCCGCTGACCCTTCGCTTTGATCCAGTACTGCATCTTCACGAGCTCCACCTGCAGCCTGGCCAGTTCCTGCTCGTACACGGTTCGCGGCAGGGCCTCGGGACCAGCCGGCCCCATGGTCTGTTGACGGTCGCCGCGGCCATGTCGTTCCTTGCTCATCGGTGTCGGTCGCTCGGTCTCGGATCACCGCAGCCCTGACGGGTGACCTCACGCCGCAGCTGCTCGAGCAGCTCAGCCTTCGGTGCGTCCGGATCAAACAGCAGGGCCCAGGCCCGTTCACTGTCGCCCTGATCCAGGTGGCTTTCAATCGCCCGCAACCAGGTGGTGGGCCGTCGGCCGAGTGCCGCTGTTTCCTGTCGGTAGCCACGCAGCACGGCTGCCGTTGCCGCCACCAGTTGCAGGGTTGCCTCCTGCTCCGCCGGGCTGTGTTCGGGCCTGAGCCGAACGGTCGCCACCTCCCCCGCCGTCAGCGCGTCACCCTGCCAGGGAATCACCACCGGCAGAACGCCGCCCGGACTGCGCAACCGCAGCGTCGGCCGGCCACGCCGTTCAATGATCACCTCCCGCAGCCGGTCGGTCACCACCAGGCTCGGACGTTCCATCACGATTCCTCGCCCGCGTGGATCGGTGGCTCCCGCCTCCACCCGCGGGGCGATCACGCAGATCATCGCGTCAGCGCCAGCCTCGATCCCGGCTTCCTTTCTGGTCTCAGGCTGTGGATCGCGGCTCCCGGCCCCGGGGTTGGCTGGGCTCACCAGGGCCAGTCCGATGATCAGCAGCGCTGACAGGGACATCGCTGGAGGCGCCGGCGGTGCTCTCACGATGACGGGCTCGGCGCCTCTTCCCCGGCGAGGGCCTCCAATCCGCGGGACAGGCGATCGATCGCCGTCATGAAGGCTTCACCCTGGAGCATTCCGTAGCTCAGGCGCAGGCAGCAGCCCTCCAGACCGAAGCCGCTGCCACTGACGACAGCGACCCCGTGCTCCCGCACCAGCCGCTCCATCACCTGGTCGGCGCTCAGGTCACTGTCGAGTTGGAGCAGTGCATAGAAGGCGCCATCCGCAGGTGCCAGAAACCGCCAGGGGCGGTTGGGGCGATCGAGGCGATCGAGCAGCTGCTGCCGCCGCTCCCTCAGGGCCGTCATCGGTGCCTCCATCCACTGCCAGTCGCTGCTCAGGGCCACGGCCGCCGCCCGCTGGCTCAGCCTTGGCGGACAGATCAGGGAGGTGTCCTGCACCTTGGCCAGATCCGGCGCCAGGCTGGCCGGGGCCACCATCCACCCCACCCGCCAGCCCGCCATCCCATGGCTTTTGGAGAGGGACTGCAGCGTGACGGTGTGGCCGGCGGCCCCGGGGGCTGAGCCAGGGCTCCAGGGCTCCTGTCCCCCGTGATGAAAGGCGGCGTAGGCCTCGTCGTGAATGTGCAGGAGCTGGTGGCGTTTGCAGAGCGCGTTGATGGCCAGCAGGCGCTCACGGCTGAGCACCGCCCCGCTTGGATTGTTGGGGGAGATCGTCACCAAGGCGCGCGTGCGCGGATGGATCGCCGCTGCCAGGACCTCAGGATCGACCAGCACGCCTGCCTGCACCGGTCGTGGGATCCCTCCCGCCAGCTGGATCGCCATGGCATGGTTGAAGTAATAAGGCACCGGCAGCAGCACTTCATCGCCGGGATCGCAGATCACCTGCATCAGGGCCTGGAACGCCATGTTGCTGCCGGCGGTCACGACCAGTGAGCTGCCGGCGCTGTTGATGCCATGGCGCTCCCGCAGGTGCCCGCTGATCGCCGAGAGCAGCGGCGGATCGCCATTCACCGGTCCGTAGCGGTCGAGGTCAGCGGACGGGTGGCCCTGTTGGCCCGGTGGCTCTGATCGGCTGCCGGCTTCGGCTTCGGCGGCCACGGCCGAGAGAGCGGCGCGGACCTCGACCGGTGGCCCCCAGCTCACCATGCCCTGCCCGAGGTTGAGGCAGCCCGGGGTCTCCTGGATCAGCCGTCCCAGGGTCGGGATCACGGGCGTCTGAACGGCAGCCAGTCGCCGCGCCGGAGGGAACACGGTCGTCACCCGTTGCCAGGAGTCCCCGGCCGGGGTGGAGCCGTCGGTGCCGGGACCGGCGTCACCGCCGGGGGGAGCGGAGGCAGGATGGTCGGCTCCGCCCGTCTGAGCTGGTCGATGGCGGTCTGCAGGCGCTGCTGCTGGCCGATCAGCCGTTGCACCTCGCCCCGCAGGCTTTCCAGCGCCTGCAGACGATTGACGCTGGAGTGCAGCTGCTCTTCCAGGGCGCTGGTGCGCTCCAGGGCTCTGGCATTTTCCAGGGCTTCAACACGGCTCCCCAGTTTGCGGATCTGCTCGTTCTGTTCCCGCAGCTGCTGCACGAGCACCAGAAACAGCACGGCCAGCATGGCGGTCAGCCCGGTGCCGAGCCAACCCAGCCAGGTGGGGGGCTGGCTGGTCCTGAGAGCGGCGCGGGTCATGGGCGATGGGCCGGAGCAGTGTTCTGATCCTGACGCGCTGGGGGGCTGTCGTCACCCGGCGAGCGGAAGCCGACAGCCGATCTGAATCAGGCCCTCATCCAGCAGACGCCCGATCCGCAGGGCGGTGGCTTCCTCCTGGCGTGAGAAGCGATCTTGCATGGCCGTGAGCCAGTTGATCTCCTCGGGGGTGATCACACCGGTGCTGAGGCTTCCCAGGAACACTTTGCCGATGCTCATTGGTGTTCAGGCGGCTACAGACAGACGCTATCGAGGCGGCCGAGGCTGTCCTGATGGTGTTACGCGGCGTCATGGGATCAGGCCCCGAGGTCTCACCATCCCTGCAGTCGCTCCGCCAGGGAATGGAGCTGGGCGGCGGTGCCGGCGTAGACAGCGGCTGCATCCTCCTCACTGCCGCCGATGCAGGTCATGCCGACCTTGCCGAATTCCGAGAGGCAGCCCAGCAGATGAAACACCGTGCCCCGCATCACGGTCGGGTCGAAGTGCAGTCCCGCTTCCGCGACGATGTCGATCAGATCGGTCGGCAGCAGGCCGCGCAGGCGGTCGTCCTCGAAGTTGTCGGTGGCTACGTAGTGGAGCGGCTGACCGATCGGGCTGCGGAACAGTCCGCAGGACCGGTCCAGCCGGCCACCGCTGATCGCGCGCAGCACCAGATAGGGATGGGTGGTTCCCCCCTGGCGCAGGTTGATTTCAAGAGCCTGCAGAGTCCACTGATCACCGAAGCGCCGGGCCAGTACATCGACGCCATAGCGTTCCAGGCAGCCCTGGGCGGCCAGGGCCTCACCCACCGTCTGACCGATGGCCTGCAGCGCGGCTCGGTAGGGCTCCGCTGCCGGGAAACGACAGCCTTTGTAGGTCTGCCCTGTCGGTCCACCGAGGATCTGTTCATGGGTGGAGAGCACCTCCACCGTCCCTCCCGGATGAATGGTGCCCTGAACACTCGGTGACGTGCAGGCGTCGCCGCCTTCCAGCCAGGCCTCCACCAGAGCCCCCTGGCGGCTGAGCTGGTCGCGCCAGTTCAGGGCCGGCATCGCCAGGTGTTCCAGGACCTGACGTAACCGCTGCCGACGTTCAGGGC
>JBJTBH010000136.1:0-31361 GCA_046091285.1 Cyanobacteriota bacterium
TCTCCCGTTTGGTCTGCTTCTTGGTCGTGGTGAGCTCGTAATCCGAGAAGCCGAGCTGTTTACCGCCCATCAACCCAGTCCTGGCCTGCAATCACAGGGCCATTGTCCCGCGGATGGCCTGGGTTTTCCAGAGTCTCCTTAACTTCAATCACCGCACCAGTCCACTGAGCGACCGTCGAGCTCAGCAATCAACCAACCCAGCGCTCCATCCAACTCAGGCTCTGGCCCTGCGGTTGATCGCCTCGACAGCCCGCATCGCCGCCGCTGCCGCCTCCTCCACATCTCCCTCACGCCCGGCCAGGGTCAGCCGACCGAAGGCGCCGACGGCCTTGACATCGACGATCGTGATATTGGACGCCTTTTCCGCTTCATTGGCGGCGATCAACACATAACCGGCAGGCTCGGTCTCGAGGATGAACATGCTCATGCCGGCCTGGATCATCGAGCCCCGCCGGTTCTGACGGTTGATCAGCACCGCATGGTCCGGGGTGATGGCGCGAATGATCTCGGTCCAGCTCACCTCACAACGGCTGCGCTGCTCGATGCGGCTGCCGATCGCCTCCAGCACCACATCACCGGAATGGAGCACATTGCTCTGATCCCGGTGATACAGCGCCAGCGAACCGAAGGCCCGCTCCACGATCATCTGGCCGAGGCGCACCGTGCTGGCCTTCAGGGCGATGTCGGTGACCCGATGCACCGCCATGCCCGGCGACACCTCAAGCCAGAGGCAGGCATCCCCGGGGATCGGCAGGAACCCCTGGGACACGGTGCCCATGTAGGCAGCCAGCTGCGGCTGCAGCGAATCAAGAAAAACGTAGGTACGCAGCTCGATCGACTGCACCTGACTGGAGGTCCGATGACTCTCGCTGTCGGTGGTGATCACACAGCTCGGACCGGAACTGCCGAGGC
Source organism: Cyanobacteriota bacterium (assembly GCA_046091285.1). Lineage (GTDB taxonomy): Bacteria > Cyanobacteriota > Cyanobacteriia > PCC-6307 > Cyanobiaceae > CAIXOZ01. The sequence goes on from JBJTBH010000136.1 coordinate 913, forward strand.
TGAGCTCGGTGCCGGTGACGGTGACAGGCCCACCGCGACGCTGAAAGCCCCTGGAGCCTGTGGGGGGGGATGACAGGCTGCGCTCCATCGCGATGATCAGTCTCCCAGGGATGAGTGGGCTTACCCCTCTGAGCGCGGGAAGCGCAGTGACTGTAAAGCCAGACCGCCTCGTTTCCCCAACCCGGCCCTTACCAGCCCTGATCAAGGCGATAAGGTCGCCTGAACATCTCGTTCTGCCGCCATGGCTGAGCCCTCCGCCGCCACGTCCGGGCCCCTGGACCCCGGAGGAGGCGATCTGCCCGGCTGGCTGACGGAAGCGGTGCTGGAAGGCGGGCAACCTCAGCAGCAGGCCCTGGCGCTGATCGGTCTGTCGGTGATGCATCGTCTGGCGGCCAACCAGGACACCCCCTGGTCCTGGCGGCAGGAGGGAGAAGCCGAGCAGGCGGACGCCCGGGCCCTGCGGCAGCGCCTGGAGAGCATCGATCTGGCCATCCGCACCGGCGCCCCCCTGAGCACCGCCGAAGTGACGTTGCTGCTCGGAGCCAGGCCCGGGGCCAACGTGATCGAACGCGGAGGCCTGCAGGCCCGACGCCTGAACCGCAATGTCTGGGTGCTGAGGCGAACCGATGGCAACAGCAGCCAGACCTCCTCATTCCACGACGGTCGCCGCCGGTTCTGAACACCGACGTCAATGGATCGTCAAAGACGCCACGCAGGATCTCTGAGAACCGGAACACCAGGATCCGCGACCAGCAGCTCCGGAAGGCCCCAATCATCAGGAACTCTTTTCCAAACAATCGGTCAATGAAAAGGATCTCCAGACCCAACCCTTCCTGAAGCTCCTTAGGGTTCGCGCCTCAGGGTTTACCGACCTTCCGCCCTCGACAGAAGGACCCGGTGATCCTGCTGATCCGTTGCGCCCCCCGAGTCCCTCAATGACCGTTCTTCTCCTGGAGACGGCCTGGCTGGTTCCGCTGTATCCGCTGCTAGCGTCGATGCTGTCGCTGCTCTGGTCGCCGGGCCTGATCAGCCGCACGGGCCCGCGCCCCTGCGGTTACATGAACCTGCTGATGGTGAGCCTGGCCTTTGCCCACAGCGTGCTGGCGCTGATCACCCTGCACACCAATTCCCGTGCCGGTTCCGAGGCCATCTACCGCCCGATCACCTTCGGCTGGAGCTGGTTGCAGACCGCCGGTCTGCGCATCGGCTTCGATGGCCTGATCACCGAACCGGCCCTGATCGCCATGGTGGTGATCACCGGGCTGCATGTGCTCGTTCAGATCTATTCGATCGCCTACCTGGAAATGGACTGGGGCTGGCCCCGATTCTTCGGCTGCCTCAGTTTCTTTGAATCCGGCCTCTGCGCCCTGGTGCTCACCGATTCACTGTTCTTCAGCTATGTGATCCTCGAGCTGCTCACCCTGGGCACCTATTTGATCGTCGGCACCTGGTATAATCAGCCCCTGGTGGTGAAGGGAGCGCGGGACGCATTTCTGACCAAGCGGATCGGTGACCTGATTCTTCTTGCCGGACTGATTGCGCTGCTGCCCCTGAGCGGCACCTGGAACTTCCATGGCCTGCAGGCCTGGGCCGCCGATCTGACCAACAACGGTCAGGCGCTGCCGCCAACGTTTGAGCTGATCCTCCTGGCCCTGATCGCCGGTCCGATGGGCAAATGCGCCCAGATCCCCCTCCACCTCTGGCTCGACGAGGCGATGGAGAGCCCGCTGCCCTCCACGGTCCTGCGCAATTCGGTGGTGGTCGTGGGCGGTGCCTGGGTGCTGCTGCGCCTGGAGCCGCTGATCGCCCTCAGCCCGCTGGTGCAGACGGTGCTGGTGATCGTGGGCGCCACCACGGCCGTGGTCGGCTCCCTGATCGCCCTGGCCCAGATCGATGTCAAGCGGGCCCTGTCGTTTCTGGTCAGCAGCTGGCTCGGTCTCCTGTTCGTGGCCGTCGGCCTCGGGGGCATCACCGTCGCCGACCACCTGATGCTCGTGTATCCGCTGCCGATGGCCCTGATGCTGATGGCGATCGGAGCCATCGTCCTGTCCAACGTCACCCAGGATCTGACCCAGCTGGGCGGCCTGTGGGGCAAGCGTCCGCTGATGGGAATCGCCTTTCTCGTCGGTGCTGCCGGGCTGATGGGCCTGCCGCCCTTCGGCGGTTTCGCTGCCCTGCGCGAACTGCTCGCCCTGACGGCAGACAGTGACCATCCGACCCTGCTCCTGGGCGTTGTGCTCCTGACCAATGCCCTGATCAGCGCCGGTCTGATCCGCGTCTTCGGGCAGATCTGGGGCGGACGACCGACACCCTTCACCCCCCGCTCCCCCGAGGGTCTCTGGCTGCTGGTGCTGCCGACCTTCGTTCTCGCCGGTCTGGTGCTGCACCTGCCCCAGCTCCTGGTCCGCAACGGGGTGTTCGCGATGACACCGCTGCCGGGGTGGGGGCTGCTGGCCTGGCCCCTGCTGATCTCCACCCTGATCGGTGGTGGGCTTTCCGCCGTGTTCTATCTGCGCCCCCATCCGCTGGCCCATCTCCCCTCCGCCCTCGGCGGCCTTCAGGACTGGCTGGCCCAGGACATGCAGACCGAACGCTTTTATCACCGCACCGTGGTCTTCCTGGTGGTGGCCCTGGCCCGCGCCAGCGCCTGGTGTGACCACTACCTGGTGGATGGCTTCAGCGGGGCGACCGGGGAAGCCACCCTCCAGGGGGCCCGCAGGCTCAGCCTCACCACCAGCGGTCGCTCCCAGGCCTATGCCCTGACCCTCGTGCTCGGGGTGCTGCTGATGGCGGCCTGGCTGCTGGCCAGGCCTGCGGGCACCCCGCCATCTCTGCCGATCGACGTTCTCCCCTCCCTGCCGTGATCGATCCGTCCGCACTCCTGCTGCTGCTTCTGCTGCTGCCCCTGGCCAGCGCCCTGCTGCTGCCTTTGCTTCCGGAAGCTCCATCAAAGCGGGTCCGCAGCCTGGCGGCCCTGAGCGCGGCCGGCCAGCTGCTGATCGGCCTGCTCTGCTGGCGCCAGGGCCCGGCTGATCTGCATCTGCCCTGGGTCCCGAAACTGGGTCTTGAACTGGACCTGGGCCTCGATGGCCTCTCCCAGCCCCTGGTGCTACTGACCGCGGTGCTGACGCTGATGGCGGTGCTCTCCGCCTCAGACGAGCAGTCCCGTCCCCGGCTGTTCTTTTCCCTGATGCTGGCCACCAACGTCGGTGTCACCGGGGCGTTCCTGGCCCGCAATGCCCTGCTGTTCGTACTCGCCTTCGAGCTGGTGCTGATTCCCACCACTCTGCTGGTGGCGATCTGGGGGGGAGAGCGCCGGGCCGGGGCCGCGATCCGCTTCCTTCTCTTCGGAGCCGTATCCGGACTGAGCCTGCTGGCGGCCGTGCTCGCCTTCGGCTGGCTGAACGCCAACGGCCTGGGCTTCGGCTTCGAGGATCTGGCCAGCGCCGACCTGAATCCCACGGCTCAGGCCTGGATCCTGGCCCTGCTGCTGCTCGGTTTCGGCCTGAAGCTACCGATCGTTCCGCTGCACGGCTGGCAACCCCTGACCTACAGCCAGGCCCCGACGCCGGTGGTGATGCTGCTCGGCGGTGCCGTCTCCAAACTCGGGGCCTATGGACTGCTGCGCTTTGGGGTCGGCTTTCTGCCGGACACCTGGGCGGCCTGGTCCCCCTGGATCGCCGCCGCCGGAGCGGTGAGCGCCGTCTATGGGGCCCTGAACGCCATCGCCCAGAACGACATGCGGCGACTGATGGCCTTCAGCTCCCTCGGGCACATGGGGCTGCTGGTCCTGGCCCTGGCTGCCGCCACCCCGCTCAGCCTGCAGGGAGCGGTGGCCCAGATCCTGGCCCATGGGCTGATCGTGGCCCTGCTCTTCGCCTGCGTCGGCCTGATCGAACGCAAGACAGGCACCACCCTGATCCCGGAACTGTCCGGCCTGCTCAATCCGCTGCGTGGTCTTCCGTTCACCCTGGGGATGCTGCTGCTGGGGCTGATGGCCGCCGCCGGCATCCCCGGTCTGGCGGGCTTCCCCGCCGAATTGCTGGTGTTCGAGGGCAGCTGGACGATCTTCCCCCGGGCCACCCTGATCAGCCTGATCGCTTCGGGTTTCACGGCCGTCTACGCCGTGCGTCTGTTCAACCGGGTCGGCTTCGGCCGTCTTGATAACGAACGGGCCGACTGGCAGAGCACCCGCTGGAGCGAGCGGGCACCGGCGATGGTGCTGACCCTTCTGGTGACCGGCGCCGGCATCTGGCCCTCCGCCCTCACCGGCTGGAGCGAGGGGAACACCACCGCCCTGGCCCTGCGGCCCCAGCCTTTCCTCGCCAGCTCGATGCCCCGGAACAGCGTTGCCACCGCCCAGGAGCTTCTGCCCTCATGACGAACCAGAACACTGCCGTGATTGATCGCGCCACCGTGGCACCGCTGCCGGCATCAACCCATCGCTACGCCGATGTGATCCACCGGCTGGAAGCCGGCGGATCCATGCTCCCGGACACCCCCGAGAACCTGAAGCAGATCATCGGCATCTACAAGGCCTATGCCGTGCCGATGGACTTCTACTGGCGCGATCTTCTCTACATCGCCGAACGGGTGTTTCTCAATCCCCTGCCGGCCTTCAAGTACTTCCCCAGCCAGGAGTACCTGGATCTTCCCAATTCCTATTCCGGAGACCAATCGAAGCTGAGAATCTGGCGCGGCACCGAGAAAGCCCATCCCGAACTTCTGGCGTTCATGGCCAAGGGTGAAACCACGCGGATGCCGAAACTGCTGCATCACCTGTGGCACGACCGGATCAACATGGAATTCGCCGAGGCCTGCATGCAGGCGATGCTCTGGCACCAGGGAATGGGCGGTCGCTTCAACGACTATCTGGCCAGCGATGCCTATCGCGCCAATGCCGATCGCGCGATCAAGGCCTACTTCCGTGGCAATCCCGTGATGCTGGGGTTGTATGCCCTGTTCCCGGAGATGTTTCTGGAGCAGGTCAAGCAGAGGAGCTACTACGCCAATCTCGGCCTGTTCTGGGAGGTGATGGCGCCGGTCTTCTTCGAGATGAGTGATCTCTACGACGAGGGCAAGATGACCACCGTCCCGGAAGCGATGGACTTCCTCGTCAACGGCATTTTTGCCGTCGCCGGACGCCCGATTTACCACCACGTGTACGTGGGTGATGAATGCATCGAGGTGATTCCAAAATCAGAAGGCTTCACCTGGCTCTATGAAGCCGCTCTGCCTTACGTCGAGGCGGTGTTCTATCGCACCTCACCCTTCCGAGGCACCAAAAGCTACAACGCCCAGGCCAGTCAGGTGCCCTCGGATCAGGCCGACTTCCACTACGGGATTCTTTATGCCGACGTATTCCCGGTCGGTTCAGCAGGCATCCCTCCCACCCTGCTGATGCAGGACATGCTCCATTTCCTGCCGCCCTACCTGCAGGCGATGTATCGAGAGCACAGGCGCGGTGAAGAAGACCAGCTGATCCAGCTCGGCATCACCTTCCAGCGCTCTATGTATAACGTCACCTCAGCGGTGATCCAGGCCCTGCGTTGCGCGTTGCTCTACCCGCTCGATGACACCGATCCCGAGCATCTGCTGGCTAACCGGCGCTTCTTCGAGGCCCAGATGGACCGATTCCTGCGTCCCGAAGCCCGGCTGCCCCAGATCCAGACCCAGGACTACCGCTGATCCCGCCGCGTTTTCTTTTCCACTCATGGCCAACATCATCGAAACCGCCAGGGGGGCCGGCTGCTTCGCCACCCTGCTCACCGCCGTCGAGGTGGCGGGGCTCACCGGAGCCCTTGAGGGTCCGGGCCCATTCACGGTGTTCGCGCCTGTGGATGCGGCCTTCGAGGCCCTGCCCCCGGGCACGGTGCAGACCCTGGTCGACAATCCTCCGCAGCTGGCTCGGATCCTGAAGTACCACGTCCTCGTGGGTGCCTACCCCAGACAGGAACTGATCCGTCAGGACGCCTGGGACAGCCTGGAGGGAGCTCCGATCGCCATCCGCTGCGGCGACCCGTTCGAGGTGAAGAATGCCACGGTGATCACGGCCGATGTGGTCTGCGACAACGGCATTGTGCACATCATCAACCGGGTGATTCTTCCGGGCTGATTCATGCCTCCAGCCCATTGATGACGGCAGTCCTCAGCACTCAGATGATCGCCCGCCTGGGCGGTTCCGCCGGTCGGTGGACGATTGGATGAAAAAAACTCCAGCCAGAGACGCAGCCGCGGCCTCAGACCCGCTGGCTCCTCTCGCCCGCACCGCCACCGGCGCAGAACCTCCGAGCCGCCACCCTTGCGGCCGCGATGAGCACCCATACCGACGAGCATCCATACCGATGAGTATAAATACCAATGAGTATAAATACCGAGTCGATCGTGCGGACAACACAACAGCGAACCTGATCCCGAAGTTTTACTGAGCATCATCGCCAGGGCCCGGAACAACCCTTTAGGACTGACAGGAACGATGGAGCTGACCGGATGGTCACCCAAGCCGCCGCGCCCACCCAGGCGCTCAACGGCGCTCAGGCCCCGATCGCGTCCCCCGTCGGACCAGCGGTTCTGAAGGAGAGCGGCCAACGGGAGGTGTTCTGCGGCCTCACCTCGATCGTCTGGCTGCACAGACGCATGCCGGATGCCTTTTTCCTGGTGGTCGGCTCGCGCACCTGCGCCCACCTGATTCAGAGCGCCGCTGGCGTGATGATCTTCGCCGAGCCCCGATTCGGCACCGCCATCCTCGGCGAACGGGACCTGGCCGGCCTCGCGGATGCCAACGAGGAACTGGATCGGCTGGTGGCGAATCTTCTCGCCCGGCGCCCAGAAATCCGCACCCTCTTCCTGGTGGGATCCTGTCCCAGCGAAGTGATCAAGCTGGACCTGGCCAAGGCCGCCGAACGGCTGAATCGCTCCCTGGCCGGTCAGGTGCGTGTGCTGAATTACAGCGGCAGCGGCATTGAAACCACCTTCACCCAGGGGGAAGACCAGGCGCTGCTGGCCCTGGTTCCCCTGTTGCCCCGAAATGACGAACCCCAGCTGCTGATCGTCGGCACGCTCGCCGATCCGGTGGAAGATCGGCTGCTGGCGCTCTTCTCCCGCCTTGGCATTCCGGTTGTGCGCAGCCTGCCGCCCCGTCGGTCCACCGACCTGCCGCCGGTGGGCCGGGGCACCCGGGTGCTGCTCGCTCAACCGTTCCTTTCAGCCACGGCCCGGGCCCTCGTCGCCCGCGGTGCCGAGCTGATCCCCAGCCCCTATCCCCTGGGCGTGGAGGGAAGCCGTGCCTGGATGGCGGCGGCCGCCTCAGCCTTCGGCATCGCCCCCTCCGTCGTGGCCGAACTCCTCGATCCGCTGGTGGAACGGGGCCGTCAGGCCATCGCCCCGCACCGCGCCCAGCTCGAGGGCAAACGGCTGTTCCTGATGCCCGATTCCCAGCTCGAGCTCTCCCTGGCTCGCTTCCTGCACCGCGAATGCGGCATGGAGCTGGTGGAGGTGGGCACGCCCTATCTCGATCGCACCCTGTTGGCCGAGGAGCTGGCGCTGCTGCCGGCCGGCACTCAGGTGAGCGAAGGTCAGGACGTGGAACGGCAGCTGGAACGGGTCCGCGCCAGTCGCCCGGATCTGGTGGTCTGCGGCCTCGGCCTGGCGAATCCCCTGGAAGCCGAGGGGATCACCACCAAATGGTCGATCGAACTGGTCTTCAGCCCGATCCACGGCCTCGATCAGGCCGGCGACCTGGCCGAGCTCTTCTCCCGTCCCCTCGGTCGCCGCCAGCGGCTGGCCTTCACCTGACGCCCATGGACCTCACCCTCTGGACCTACGAAGGGCCGCCCCATGTCGGAGCCCTGCGCATCGCCGCCTCCATGGAAGGCGTGCATCTGGTGTTGCATGCGCCTCAGGGCGACACCTATGCCGATCTGCTGTTCACCATGATCGAGCGCCGGGACAGGCGTCCACCGGTCACCTACACCACATTCCAGGCCCGGGACCTCGGTGGAGACACCGCGGATCTTGTCAAGCGCTCGATCCAGGAGGCGGTGGATCGCTTCCGGCCCGACACCCTGCTGGTGGGCGAGAGCTGCACAGCGGAGCTGATTCAGGATCAACCCGGCTCCCTGGCGGCCGGCATGGAGCTTGGCGGCGTGCCGGTGATCAGCCTGGAGCTGCCTGCGTACTCCAAGAAGGAGAACTGGGGAGCTTCGGAAACCTTCTACCAGCTGGTCCGGGGCCTGCTGCGCAACGCGGTGCCACCTCCGGGCAGTCCGAAGCCCTCTCCGCAACGCTGGCAGCAGGAGGGACGCCGGCCACGGGTGAATCTTCTCGGGCCGACGCTGCTCGGTTTCCGCTGCCGGGATGACGTGCGCGAACTGCGAGGGCTGCTCAGCGAGCACGGCATCGATGTCTCCGTGGTGGCCCCGCTCGGGGCCAGACCAGCCGATCTGCTGCGCCTGCCCGAGGCCGATCTCAACGTCTGTCTCTACCCGGAGATCGCCGATCCGGTCTGCAGCTGGCTGGAGCGCAGCTTCGGCATGACCTGCGTGCGCACCGTACCGATCGGCATTGGCGCCACCAACGCCTTCCTGACGGAACTGCATCAGCGGCTCGGCCTGGAGCGGCCGACGTCGGGCGACCCTGATCAGGATGCCAGCGCAGCCTCACGGCTGCCCTGGTATTCGCGTTCGATCGACTCCACCTACCTCACCGGCAAGCGGGTGTTCATCTTCGGCGATGGCACCCATGCCGTGGCCGCCGCCAGGATCTGCTCGAAGGAACTGGGCTTTGAGGTGGTGGGACTCGGCACCTACAGCCGCGAACAGGCACGTCAGGTCCGGGCGGCCGCCCAGGAGCTCGGTCTCGAGGCCCTGATCAGCGACGACTACCTGGTGGTGGAGCAGGCGATCGCCGAAGCGACACCGGAGCTGGTGCTCGGGACCCAGATGGAACGGCACAGCGCCAAGCGTCTGGGAATCCCGTGCGCGGTGATCAGTGCGCCGTTGCATGTGCAGGACGTACCCGCCCGCCATTCCCCACAGATGGGCTGGGAGGGGGCGAACGCCATCTTTGACGGCTGGGTTCACCCCCTGATGATGGGCCTGGAGGAACATCTGATCGGCATGTTCCGCCACGATTTCGAGTTCGTGGAGGGTCACCGCAGCCACCTCGGAGGCCACGGTCCCCAGGGCGCCGCAGCAACACCGGCAGCCGCCGAATCCACCGATGGCCGACACCTGCCGCAGAACCCGACCACCGGTGGCGCCTCCGCGCTGAGCAGCGGTGGCAACACCAGGGATCCGATCGATCCGCCCCCGGCGGCTCCGGGCGAGCTGCACTGGAGCGCTGATGGAGAAGCCAGCCTGGCCGGTATTCCCTTCTTTGTTCGCGGCAAAGTGCGGCGCAATGCCGAACGCTATGCCCGCGACCATGGCCTGGTCACCATCACTGAAGAAGTCCTTTACGACGCCAAGGCCCACTTCAGCCGGGCGCAATGATCCACCAGAACCGGAACCCCGAGCCCCAGGTTCCGCCTCTCTGATCGTTCTGTCATCCGCCGACGGCGGATCCCCCTCCCACACCCTTCTTTTCCTGTTTCGATGACCACCACCCTCCCGTCTCCAACCAGCACCTCCCGCCATGAGGATGGGGAAGGGAGCCTGCAGGTGCACCAGGATCCCGCCCTTCACATCGAAGAGGGGGCCCTGGTGATCGCTGTCTATGGCAAAGGGGGCATCGGTAAATCCACCACCTCCTCCAACCTCTCGGCCGCCTTCTCAAAGCTTGGCAAACGCGTGTTGCAGATCGGCTGTGATCCAAAACACGATTCCACTTTCACCCTCACCAAATCGATGGTGCCCACGGTGATCGATATTCTTGAAACCGTTGACTTCCATACCGAGGAACTGCGGCCGGAAGACTTTGTTTTTGAAGGCTTCAATGGTGTGATGTGTGTGGAATCAGGCGGCCCACCGGCAGGCACTGGATGCGGCGGCTATGTCACCGGACAGACCGTGAAGCTCTTGAAAGAGCATCACCTTCTGGAAGACACGGATGTCGTGATCTTTGATGTGCTTGGTGATGTGGTGTGCGGCGGTTTTGCCGCCCCTCTGCAGCATGCCAACTATTGCCTGATTGTCACCGCCAACGATTTTGACTCCATCTTTGCGATGAACCGGATCATCGCCGCCATTCAGGCCAAGGCCAAGAATTACAAGGTCAGGCTCGGGGGAGTGGTCGCCAATCGCAGCAAGGACACCGATCAGATCGATCGCTTCAATGAACGGGTGGGCATGAAGACGATGGCCCACTTTCCCGATCTCGACGCCATCCGCCGCTCACGCCTGAAGAAATGCACAATCTTTGAAATGGAACCGAGCCCGGAGGTGGAAGCCGTCCAGAACGAATATCTGGCCCTGGCCAGGCGGATGCTGGAAAACGTTGAGCCCCTGGAAGCCGAATCACTGAAAGATCGGGAGATCTTTGACCTGCTCGGCTTCGATTGATCACCGAGGGATTCCCTGCCCTGGGGAGGCCGATCACAGCGGAGCCCCCACCCGGACCAGGGGCTGCGTGGCGCTGCCCCTGGCGTCCCTTCAGCGGCGCTCAGGGAAGCAAGGCCGCGAGGCCGCGACGCCGCGCGGGTCACCGGCTCAGGACAAGCCGACCAGCTGCATCGAGAGATCCCAGACCGCCTGAGCTGTTTCCGGATTGCTGGCCTTATCGGACAGCTGCTGGCTGAATTGCTGCCCCCCCTGCTTCTGGCGGTTCCCCCAGCTCCAATGCACGCCTGAGGTGGCAAAGGCCGGCTCGGCCACCACCTGGGCCACCCGTTCACCAGCCAGGGCCTGACTGACGTAGCCACCGGTGATGTTCTTCTGGAACCAGGGGAAGATCGTCTGGAACGCCCTGGGTGTGTTCCGGAACAGAGAGGTATCAGCCACGCAACCGGGATAGAGGGAGCTGAAGACGATCCCGGTCTGCCCATGCAGACGGCGATGCAGCTCCTGGGTGGTGATCATGTTGCAGAGCTTGCTGTCCTTGTAGGCCTTGCCAGGCTTGAAGGGTTTCGAATCGGCCATGGCGATCGGCGCCTTGAAACCGGCTCGGAAGCCCGAGAGATCCCCCAGGTCGGCAGGCGCAGGGATCGGAATCTTGCCGCCCAGCTCCTTGGAATTGGCCGTCACCGTTCCCAGAATCACCACCCGGCGCGAAGGATGGGTGGAACGCTGCAGATCATCGAGCAGCAGCTGAATCAACAGAAAATGACCGAGATGGTTGGTGGCCATCGAAATCTCATAGCACTGAGGCGAACGCTCCGGTTGCTTCAGCCGAGGCTTGTAAACCGCCGCATTGATCACTAGGGCATCGATCGAGAGACCGAGGGACGCCACCAGGGTTTCAACACCGATACGAACGCTCTCGAGATCACCGAGATCGATACGCAGATGATGCAGTCGCTCGGACGGGATGCCGAGGCTGGTCGCCGCCGCCGCCGCCCGGACGGGATCGCGATTGGCGGTGACGACGGTCCAGCCCCGATCGACAAGAGCTCTGACGGCATTGAGGCCGACGCCGGAGGTGGTCCCCGTGATCAGAACGACGCCTGGAGTCTGGGAGGTCAGGGCAGGGCTGGTGGCGACCATGGCTGGGGCAGCGAGCTCGGCCAACCTAAGGAGCAGCGGGCGGGTTCCGGCCGCAGACGCAGGCTGCTCAACAGATGGAAACGGGTTTCAACGGGTCCAGACCACCCGCAGACGGTTGGGAGCGATCCATTGACCCTGCTGGCGGATCAGAGCCTGCTCACCGCCGGTCGCGAAGAGATGATCAAAACGATCCCGGGCCTTCTCGAGCTTGGCTGCCTGAATGTCCATCACAGCCCGCAGCTCCGAATGCCGCTCCATCCGCTCCTGGTAGGCCACCGCAAGGCGAAGCAGGCTGATCCCGGCCACCAGGGCGACGGCGACCTTGACGCCAAGCCCCAGGGAGCTGCACAGCTTCTCGCGGCGCTCAACAGCGGAACCCTGGGTCGCGACCGACGACACAACGGAAACACCGGGCTGAGCGACCGTTGAGGATCGGGGCTGAACCGCAGGCGACGACGCTGCCGAAACAGCCGCAGGCCGGCGGGAGCCCTCCGAAGGCGATGGCCTTCCGGCAGAAGAGGAGTTACCGGAACGCTCCGCCGTAGCGGTGGAACGGGAACGGCGCTGATCCTGGACGGATCTCAGGCTTGAAGGAACAGTCATGGGCCGCTTCTAGCAGAGCGACCCGCCGTTGCCAAGGCTGATGTGTTCAGGCGCGGTAAAGACTGGCGCTCAGACGCACCGCCAGAACACCGGCATGGGCGGCAACAACGAGGGCGATCAGCACCTGGGCCTGACTGAGGTCGGTGGGCATGGCCGGCAATGGCAACGGACTGGCGTCACCATTGTTCAACCTTGCGTCGCTACGGTCCAGGACCGGCCGCTGTGCTGTCACAGCTCTTGATGGCACTCCTCCCAACGTGACACCCCTCCCTTCCTCCCTGACCGTCTCCAGCCGCGCCATCCGTGGCCTGGATCTCGCGGCCCTTGATCCCTGGCGGCAGGCCTCGCCGGCAGATCTCCTCAGCCAGAGCGGCCGGCTGTCCCTGCAGCTGGAATGGCCCCGGAACAACGACGATCCACGGGAACTCTCCGAGATCCCGGAACTGAGGCTCTGGTCTCTGCGCGCCGATGCGCTCTGCCCCTGGCTGCCCCTGCTCCTGGAGCGCAGCCAGGGCGATCTCGTGCGTCATGTGGCGATGCTGCTCCCCCATCGCTTCCATTCCCAGGAGGGCATCCGTTTCGCCCAGGACAGCCTCGATCTCTGGGTGACCCACAGGCTGTTCCTGCTCGAGGACTGGGCAGCCGCCAGCGGCGTCTCCTGTCGTCAGGGTCTGGCCCAGATGGCCGCCGTGCTCGGCTTTGAGCTGGAGACATCCTTCTGGGATCTTCTGGCTTGAGAGCGCTGGATCACGACAGTCCGCCCGCAAGCACCAGCGCCAGGGCCCGACGACCGCTGTCGAGCGCAAGGAGCAGCGACATCCCCCGCAACAGGGTCACCAGCCAGCGCTCCGGCACCCGATCGAGCCGCGATGCCGACCAGCGGGCTCCGAGGGCTGCGGTGGCGCCCAGCACCAGCGCCACACCCCACTGCCCCCGCCCATCCGCCAGGAACTGGCAGGAGGCGACCGAGGCTGAGGCCAGCACCGCCAGGGTGCTGAGGCGGATCGCCAGCTGAATCGGGATCGAGAGAAAGCGCACCATCAGGGGCACCATCACCAGACCGCCCCCAACCCCGAGCAGGCCGGTGGCCAGGCCGGCGACGCTGCCGACCAGCGCCAGTCCCGGCCAGGACACCTGCATCGGCATCGGATCCACCGCCTCGGCGGAACGGGGGGAGATGGTGAACACCAGCACCAGATACATCAACGATTGCAGGGCTAGCAGCATCGGGGCGCTGAGACCCTGCCCGCGATGGCTGAAGAGCGCCCCACTGAGGGAGGCCGTCAGCGCGATCACCAGGGCCGGAGTCAGGGGGAGGCTGCGGCGCCGCAGATGCGACCAGGTCCCTCCGGCCGTCGTCGGAACGATCGCCAGGGTGCTGGTGGCCAGGGCCTGATGCGGTTCCAGACCGACCAGCAACAGCAGCGGCGAGAAGAGCAGGCCACCTCCGATGCCCAGCAGCCCCGACAGGAGACCGGCCAACAGACCGAGCGGCAACAGGGGCAGCAGGCCCCCCAGCATGGGGGCGAGCGCACTCCAGCTCATCAGTGGCCAGCTCACGGGGGGTCTGCATCCTGCCGCCTCCCAGTCCCCTCCTCTTCCCCGCGATGGCACCGATGGCCGACGTCCCCTTCTCCTGGCGCCTGCTGGCGCCGATCGAAGCGGACGGAACCTGGCAGATGGCGATCGATCGCTGGCTGCTGGCCCGGGCGGTGGCCGGCGACCACAGACCGGTGCTGCGGTTCTACCGCTGGAGTCGACCGACCCTGTCGCTGGGCCACCATCAGCACGACCTCGACCCCCGCTGGCTCGACCTCCAGGCCGGCAACGCAATGGCGATCGTGCGGCGCCCGAGCGGCGGCAGTGCCGTGCTCCATGCGGGGGATCTGACCTATGCCCTGATCTGGCCCCAGGCACCGACCAGCCGCCGCGAGTCCTACAGGATCGCCAGCCGCTGGCTGATGGATGGCTTCCAGGCGCTGGGCCTGAGCCTGAGCTTCGGCACGGATCCAGCCAGGGGAAGCAGCAGCCACTGCTTCAGCACAAGCACGGCCGCCGACCTGGTGGAGACGGGCGGCAACAAACGGGTGGGCAGCGCCCAGCTCTGGCGTCGAGGCTGCCTTCTGCAACATGGCAGCGTGCTGATTGATCCCCCGTCGACGTTGTGGACCAGGGTGTTCGGCAGTGCTCCCCCGACCCTCGCCCCATTGCCGGCGGCGGTGCGCCACTGGCGGGATCTGGCGGCCCATCTGACGGCCAGCGCCGCCGGAAGCCTGCCCGGAAGGATCGGAACGCCCCTGGAACCGATGGTCCTCAGCGCTGCTGACTGGGAGAGGATCCGAGCGGAACGGCAGGATCCCTGATCTGACCGCTGTCCTGCATGGAACGGGCCACCTGGGCCAACGCCAGCCCCATCGGATAGGTGCCCTGCCGGCGGGCGAGATCCAGCAGGGGTGCCGGCACCTTCAGACCCAGTCCTTCGAACCCGACAGCCCCGAGCTCGGGGCGCTCCAGGGTGCCCACCGGCAGTCCGGCGGGACTGAGCACCAGCAGTCGGCTGACGTCTGGCTGATCCAGCAGCAGGGCGGCCTGCCAAAGAGGTGCATCCTGCCGGTTCGTGGGAAGGGAATTGAGCGGAGCCAGATGATCGCGAACCCGCTCCTGATCCCAGCGCTGAATCGGAAGATCCTGCAGAGGGTCCTTGTGGAGCACGCCCCGCCAGCGCCCCCGCTCGCAGACCAACCACCAGTCCGGCAGGGAATCGCCCCCATCGCCGGCCTCCTCGAGCTTCAGCCGGCTGAGCTCCCGCAGCGAGAGATCCCCCTCCACCACCCGGAAGCGACGGCGGGCCGCCTGTCGCACGCGACCCTCAAGCAAGACCTCCTGGAGGCGCAGCAGCTGGCGCTGATTGCGGGAGGCCCCGAGACCGAACCAACCGAGAAGAATCCACCACAGACCTTCAGCCCCTCCCTGAAACAGGCGCAGGCCCCCGAACGCCAGGGCCACCAGGGCCAGGAAACGACCGGACGCATTGGCCATTTCAATGCCACGGCGCTGACTGCCGGTGACCTTCCAGACCAGGGCCTTGAGAATCAGCCCACCATCGAGCGGCAGGCCCGGCAGAAGATTGAACAGGGCGAGCATGCCGTTGATCAATCCCAGAGTCCCCACCAGGGCTTCAAGCGGTGGCGGCAGTGGAATGGCACTGACCTGCAGGGCGATCAGGGCAGCGCAGAGCGCCAGGCTGACCGCCGGCCCCGCCGCCGCCACCAGGAAAGCGCCCTCGGGAGTGCTGCATTCCCGTTCGACGCTGGCGACGCCACCGAGCAGGAACAGGGTGATGCTCCGCACCTGCACGCCCTGATGCATGGCCACCAGGGAATGACCGAGTTCATGCAGCAGCACCGAGACGAACAGCAGCAGCGCCGTGAGCAGGGCATAGAGCCACTGGCCGGATTCACTCAGCCCGAAGGACGGTCTGGCGTAGCCCTGCTGGAACGCGATCGTGGCCAGCAACAGCACCACAAACCAGCTCGGGTGAATGCGCAGGGGGATGCCCCTGATCGACAGCAGTTGCCAGCCTCCGTCGCCCAAAACACTTCCCGCTCCCCGGTGGGGCAGACACCCGGAGAGGCTCCGGGAATGGATGAATCAATTCTAGAAAGGATGCCGGAACCTGAAGCTCCGGAGGCCGAAGTGCATCTGAAGATCTGCGGCCTCAGGGATCCCGTCCAGGCGCGTCAGGTGGCTGCACTCGGGGTGGAGGCGATCGGGGTGATCGCTGTCGCCAGTTCCCCGCGTTTCGTGACGATCAGCGAGCGGGGGCCCCTGTTCGCGGCGATCGCCGCCGCTGCTCCGAGCACCGAGCGGGTGCTGGTGCTGGCCGATCCGAACAGCGAGGAGCTGGCCGCCCTGGAAGAAGAGACGGGAGCGACGGTGCTGCAACTCCATGGACAGGAAACGCCCGAACAGTGCAGCACCCTCCGCCAGCGCCTGCAGAAGCCGATCTGGAAGGCCCTGAGAATCCGCCAGCCGGCGGATCTGGAGCGGGCCCAGGCCTACATCGGAACCGTCGATGCCCTGCTGCTCGATGCCTGGGTTCCGGACCAGCTGGGGGGGAGCGGAGCGCGGATCCCGATCGAATGGCTGCAGGCCTTCGCGCCTGACCTGCCCTGGTGGCTCGCGGGGGGCGTCAGCGCTGCCCGAGTGGAGACGATTCTGCAATCGCTGCGGCCCTGGGGCCTCGATGCCTCCAGTTCCGTGGAGCGAGCACCCGCCGACAAGGACCTGACCAGGGTGCGGGAGCTGGTGGATGCGGTGCGCCGGGCCGAGGCCAGAGCAGCAGGCCGGTCCTGACGGTCAGGTCGTGCCTGCGCCGGTGATGATGACCCAAACACCGGCCACCCCCTTGGCGCTTCGATCGACTCCGAGCCTGCCGCTGACAACAAGGCTCCAGCGGGCCCTGCTTGGTCTGGGCCTTTCGCTGGCCGGATGGCTCAGCCCCTGCTCTGTCCTGATCGGCGCCAGACCAGCGGCAGCGCAGGATCTGGTGGGCTGCCAGCTGGTGGATGGCAGCCTGCAGTGCGTGCCGGGCCTGACGGCCAGCCCGCAGCAGCAGATCCAGATCATGCGCAGGCAGATCTCGACGGACATCCAGCTGGAGGGAGCCGTCCAGCAGCAGATCAACGGACTGCAATCCCTGGTGCTGAGAGGCCAGGCGGTGGAGGGGGGCCTCCTGGCCGCCACCGCGGCTGCAGAAGCCCTGGCGGCCCTTCCCGCCCCCGCCTACCACTGGTACCGCCTCACGCCCGGACAGGCCCGTTGGCAACTGATCCAGGGGGCCAACGGCCCCACCTATGCGCCGACGGCCGCCGACGTGGGCCAGCAGATCCTGGTGGTGGTCGTGGTCAGTCAGGCCGACGGCAGGGTCCAACGGGTGTCGTCGGCAGCGACACCCCCGGTGCAGGGACAGGCACCGCTGAAACGCTGATCGCCAGACCCCAGGGATGGGCCGATGGATGCCAGCTGGATCGACAGCCCGATCCGCAGCTGGCTCCGCAGCTGGGTCGGCGAGAGCGGAACCAGCGCCCATCAACCGGCATAAAAAATCCTGACGGCCTGCACCGTCAGGATCGATCCTTCAGCCGGTCCAATGAATGGAAAACTCAGGAAATCAGAAGGCTTTCCTGTTGCTTGACGAGCTCAAAAAATTCCTGCTTGAGACTGGGGTCGTGGCGGAAATCGCCACGAACAACTGAATTGACCATGCTGGTCTGAGGTTCTTTCACACCCCGCCACTTCATGCAGTAGTGCTGAGCTTTCACGAGAATGGCCAGCCCCTGGGGCTCACAGAGCCGCTCAATTTCATCAGCCAGGATCATGACGGCTTCCTCCTGGATATGCGGCCTGGAAAACACCCAGTCGGCAACTCGGGAGAACTTGGAGAGTCCGATCACACGATCACCGGGCTTGATGCCGATCCAGCAGGTCCCGAGGATCGGAACAAGATGGTGAGAACAGGCCGAGCGCACCGTGATCGGACCAACCGTGTAAATCTCATCCAGTTTTTTGACGTTGGGAAAACTGGCGATCTTGGGCTGCTTGTGATAACGACCTTTGAAGACCTCATGGAGATACATCCGAGCGACCCGCTCAGCGGTCTCCTCGGTGTTGTGGTCCCGATCAATATCGATCACAAGACTGCGAAGCAGGTCGCGGACCCGACCCGCGACCTCGATTTCCAGCTGATCGAGTTCACCGTCTTCGAGTGCCTCGGAAATGTTGTCGTTGGCCAGATAAGGGATTCCGCCGGCCTCCAGCCGCTGACGGATTCTCAGGCTCACCGGCAACGGCGTTGCCGCTGGTGTGGCGAGATCACTGCCAAGGCTGGAGGGAAGGGTGGAGGTCATAGGAGAACTCAGAGAACGCCGGCGGCCGGCATGAGGGTCAGGTCCTCGACCACCTGGGTGGAGGGTTGCTGAGCGAGATAAAGCAGAGCTTCAGCTGCGCGCGAGGCGTCAAGCATCGCACGGCGATCGAAGGAACTGTCGACGGTTTCGCTGTCCCAGAGCGGTGTATTCACGGCACCGAGGGTAAGGGTGCTCACCTGAATGCCATGCTGACGCTCCTCGACAGCCAGACAGCGACTGAACGACGCCAGCGCCGCCTTGCTGATGCAGTAGGCCCCCCATGAAGGGAAGGCATGATTGGCGGCATGACTGCTGACATTGATGATGCGACCACCACCGGCGAGGCGCATCAGAGGAACCACAGCGCGGCAAACCTGAAGCACACTGGTGACGTTGAGCTGGATCAGCCACTGCCAGCGATCCAGGGACATGTCGACCAACGATCCGGTGTAAGCCGCTCCAGCATTGTTGATGACAACATCTGGAGCGATATCCGCCGGGAAAAGGGAGGTGATCGAGGCTTCGATCGCCCCTGGATCCGCCAGGTCGATGGAAGCCCACGAAACGGTGACTCCCGTGGCCCCGAGCTCGTCAGCCAGGGATACGAGGGCCGAGGGATCGCGGGCCACAAGGGCCAGGTCGAAGCCGGCGGCAGCAAAGGCCCTGGCCGTGGCCAGGCCGATGCCCTTGGTGGCGCCAGTGATCAGGGCAACGGGCAAGGGCTCCGAGCAACGAACTGCAGCAAATCTTAAGAACTCATCGCCCCTTCTGGGGACGACGCATCAAGAAAACGCCCCATCCGCCGGTATTTCTGGTAACGACGTTGCAGGAGCTCGGCCTCGGACAGGCCCTGAAGCTCCTGGAGCTGCTGAAGAATCGCCGCCTTGAGGGTCTGACCGGCCTGCAGCGGAGACCAGTGGTTACCGCCGGAAGGCTCAGGCAGGCTGCCATCGATCAACCCAAGCTGCAGCAGATCCTGGGCGGTGATCTTCAGGGCGGCGGCAGCCACCGGCGCCTTGGCGGCATCGCGCCAGAGGATGGAGGCACAGGCCTCGGGGCTGGCGACGGTGTAGACGCTGTGCTCGAACATCAGCAGCCGATCGGCGACACCGATACCGAGAGCACCACCGGACCCCCCTTCACCGATCACCGTGGCCACGATCGGCACCCGCAGGCGGAACATCTCGCGCAGATTGACCGCAATCGCCTCGCCCTGGCCCTGCTCCTCGGCCAGCACCCCCGCGTAGGCGCCCGGCGTGTCGATGAAGCTGAGGATCGGGAGGCGGAAGCGATCGGCATGATCCATCAACCGCATCGCTTTGCGGTAGCCACCC
Organism: Cyanobacteriota bacterium; assembly: GCA_046091285.1. Lineage (GTDB taxonomy): Bacteria > Cyanobacteriota > Cyanobacteriia > PCC-6307 > Cyanobiaceae > CAIXOZ01. The sequence continues at coordinate 20,398 of JBJTBH010000136.1, forward strand.
GGGGAGGCCATGCCGAAATTGCGAGCGACATTCTCCCGGGTGTCCCGACCCTTCTGGTGGCCGAGCAGAACCACTCCCTGATCACCGATCCGACCGACCCCGCCCACCAGAGCACGATCATCACTGCCGCGGCGATCTCCATGGAGCTCAAACCATTCATCCGTGATCACCTGGATGTAATCCAGGGTGCTCGGTCGCTGGGGATGACGCGCCACCTGAATCTTCTGGGCCGGTGTGAGGGAGCTGAAGATCTCCTCACGGCGGCGCGTGGCCAGGGTTTCCAACTGTAGCAACTGCTGGCTGACATCGACCTCGGAATCCTTGGCCAGCTGACGGATCTGATCGATCTGCTCCTCAAGCTCCACCAGGGGCTTCTCAAAGTCGAGCAGGGGACGACGGGCCATGGTGGAGAAAGAGGGTAGGGGGAAGGAGAGACGGGCACCTCAGTTGGACCCGGACAACGCCTCAGACGGCAGCCAGCTGGCCCAGCCGCGAAGGATCGAGACCGAGAGCCTGGAAACCATGGCGCAGGGAGGCCGCACCAATCAATTCCATATTTTCAAGGGTGATGTTGTTACGACCCCAGCTGAAATTGGTGTGAATTCCTTCAAACTCAAGCAACATCGCCTCAGCAAAACATGCGAACAGCTGACGTTTTGGATTCTCCATCTCAGCCACCTCCATCATCTGCCAGCCGAGATCCTGCCAGAACTCAACGATGCCGCCCTTGATCACATGGACCCCATCGCCGCTCACCTTGCTGTCCAGATTCTTGGGATAACCACCATCCACCATCAGGCAGGGCTTGCGCAGGCTGACGGCCTCCAGCGAAAGCCCCTGGGGCAGGCTCGCCACCCAGACGACGACATCGGCTTCGGGCAGGGCCTCATCAAGGGCCAGAATCCGACTGCCGGTGCCAAGCTCGCCCTGCAGCTCCTGAAGACGATTCTGCTGACGGGCCACGAGCAGCAGTTCGCCGACACCGGAGCGTTGCAGCCAACGGCAGACGGCGCTGCCGATGTCGCCGGTGGCCCCGACGACGGCCACCTTCGCCCTGGAAAGATCGATCCCCAGCAGCGGAGCATTGCGCTCCACCTGCTGGGCGATCACCCAGGCGGTGTGCGTGTTGCCGGTGGTGAAGCGTTCCCACTCCAGGGTGGTGCTGCGGATCTGCTGCTCCTTGAGCAGATTGAAATTCTCAAAGATGATCGAGGTGAATCCGCCGAGAGCCGTGATGGCGATGTCCTGCTTCTGCGCGAGCTCCATGGCACTGAGAACCTTGCGGCGTGCCGTCTTGAAGCGACTCAGCATTTCCGGAACGAACACCGAATCGATGTAGGCCCCTTGAATGCTCTTGCCGGTGGGACTGGTGACAGTCACCGTTTCCACCAGCTGAGGCGGAGCGACGCACCACATCTCAAAATCACCTTCAGCGTACTCGGGATATCCGAGATCCAGAGCCATGGATCTGGCTTCTTCGAGGCTTGTGGAGTGACCGATCAGGCCGAACATGCAGCGGCTGCGAGGGCTGGGAGGAACCGGTGATGACCGGAAAGACAGTCTGCCACGGAGGCCCCGTCGTCGACCTCAGCCGAGGAGCGCCGCCGTGGCGAGCCGGGCGATCTCACGGGAGGTGAAACCGATCTCCGTCAGAGCCTCCTGGTAGGAGGTCATGAAATCAGCCATCAGATCCTCCTTATCCATGTGCAGGGCAGCGGCATCGCCGGCCACCTGCTCAAGCATCCGTCGAACCAGGGGCAGATTCTCACGATTCGCCTGCTCAAGCTCTTCACGCACGGAATCAAGATTGGCCTTCAGCCATTCCTGCCCATAGTTCAGATGCGTGTATTCATCCTTCACCACACCCTCTGTGATGCGGCGGGCGAAGGGATCGGAAACAGGAATATAAATGTGGTAGGCAGAGATTGCAAAAGCTTCGATCAGAATCGCCTGGATCAACAAACATGTTGTGACCTTTCCAGCGGCCAGAGCGCTCTGGAAATTATCGTGCAACGGCGTGAAGAAGCGCTTGGCAAACGCCATATCAGCCTGGACGCCAAGATTGTTACCACAGGCGGTGAAACCCTTCATGTGCTTGAGCTCCATGCGAGCAAGCCTGGTGAGCTCTTCGGCCTGGTCAGGGATCAGGGTTCCAATAGCGATATAATTATCATGGGCCTCCTGCTCTCCCTCGATTACAATCGCATTGATGCGGCTATAGGCATCTTTGTAGATCTCAGAGGAAAAATCAGGCAGCTCAACCTGAGCAAGGTCGGCATGGCCCTGGACCAGGGTTTCAGAGGTCGACATGGGACCGCAGCATGGACAGATGACGCGACTGTAACCATTAACGGCAAAATTGCGTCGGCCCGAGGCGATCAATGGTCATGGCGTGGAGGCCAGTCGCTGAGCAGCAGCGCCTGCAGGCGCTCCGACCAGCCCTGCACCAGGCGTTCAAAAATCTCCGCTCCCAGTCGGGCCTCCGCCTCGCCGGGGTCGCCGATGACGCCATTGGCGCTCAGATCACGGGTGAACCAGGCGGTCGGCAGCGCCCCCTCCAGGCTCCATCCTGCGGGTGGTGGTGGTTGGCAGCAACCACCGGCCGGCCGCTCAGCGCCCACCAGCTCCGGCGCCAGATGCAGCATCAGGCTCGTCTCCAGCAGGCCCGCGTGCAGCCCCTGCTCCCATTCAGCCCTGGGCACCAGGGCCTCAAGACCTTCGGCACCACTCCAGAGGAACGTGGGGAACACCGCCAGCCGCGGCTCCAGTTCCCGCAGCTCCCGGGCCGCCACCTGCAGCAGGGCGATCTGCCCCCCGTGGCCATTGAGGAGCACCAGGCGTTCAAAGCCGGTGGAGGCCAGATCGCGGCCGACCGCTCTGACCATCGCGATCAGCAGGTCCGCCCCCAGACTCAGGGTGCCCGGGAAACCGCGATGCTCGGGGGAAAATCCCGGCGTGGCCAGGGGAAGGCGCCAGATCGGCAGGTCGGGAGGAAGACGATCCAGAACGGCGGTCAGCACGCGATCCGCAAACAGGCCGTCGGTGCCGAGGGGCAGATGGGGACCATGCTGCTCGATGGAACCGATCGGCCAGATCACTGTGCTGCCGGACCTGGCGGCAGCACGCTCCACGGCCGGCCAGGCCAGTTGCTCCAGGGAACGGGTCGGGGAACTGGCAGCGGCCATCGGCGAACGCCCGCGGTGCTCCCTAGAGTGAGGTGCTGTCAGCTCGTTTGTGGTCATGGCCGGAACCGGCAACCCTGCGCCGCGTCAACCCCAGGCCCCAGCGCAGCGCCCGACCCCACCATCCGCCTCGCGTCCGGAGGCTCCTTCCGGTCGCTCGCAGGCACCCAGTCGCCCCCCGCAGGTGCTGCAGATCAACCGCCGCGAGGAGAAGGAACGGCTGGAACGGGAAGCCGCCGAAGCCCGCGCCGCCGCGGATGCGGCCCTGGCCCGGGTTGCTGAACTGGAGCAGGCCGCCGCCGCCGCCGCGGCCAACCTCAGCCAGCCGCCGGAACGCGTCCGCAATCAGGCTCCCCGCAGCGACGAGGAACGCTTCGATCTCGGTGAACTGGAAGGCCTGACCATGGCCGACCTGCTCGGTCCGGATCCCAGCCGTCAGCGGCGGACCCCGACCACCGGCGCGACCGCAACGTCAGCGGCTGCCGGTACGACCCGCCAGGCCATCCCGTCGCGAACCGTCGACGATTTCGATTTTGATGAAGAGGCCTTTCTGGCCGCCCTCGACGAGAACGAACCGGTGGGCACCACCGGAGACGTCGTCAGCGGCGTTGTGATCGGCGTCGAAAGTGATGGCGTGTACGTGGATATCGGCGGCAAGGCCCCGGGCTTCATGCCGAAGAAGGAAAGCGGCCTCGGGGTGATCACCAACCTCAAGGAGCGCTTTCCCAAAGGGCTGAAGGTTGATGTGCTGGTCACCCGCGAGCAGAACGCCGACGGCATGGTGACCATCAGCGCCCGCGCCCTGGCCCTGCGTCAGAGCTGGGAGAAAGTGCGCCAGCTCGAGAAGGCCGGCACCGTCGTGCAGGTCAAGGTCAACGGGTTCAACCGTGGTGGCATCACCTGCGATCTGGAGGGTCTTCGGGGCTTCATCCCCCGCTCCCAGCTGCTGAACGGCGACAATCACGAGGCGCTGGTGGGCAAGACCCTCGGCGTCACCTTCCTTGAGGTCAACCCCGACACCCGCAAACTGGTGCTCTCCGAGAAGAAGGCCACCACGGCGGCCCGCTTCCAGGAGCTTGAGGTCGGGCAGCTGGTGGAAGGTCAGGTGGTGGCCGTGAAGCCCTACGGGCTGTTCATCGACCTGGGCGGAGTCAGTGGTCTGTTGCACCAGAGCGCCATCACCGCCGGTGTCCTGCGCGACATGCGTGAAGTCTTCAACCAGGGCGACCGCGTCCGAGCCCTGATCACCGAACTCGATCCAGGCCGCGGCCGCATCGCGCTGAACACAGCGCTGCTGGAAGGCCCCCCCGGTGAACTGCTGGTGGCGCGCGACCAGGTGATGGCAGAAGCCGAAGACAGGGCCAATCGGGCCCGCACCGTGCTGCGCCACCAAGAGCAGAACGCCGGATGATTCAACCCGTCTCCCCGGATTGGGAACTCGATTTCTATTCGCGCCCGATTCTGGAACCGGATGGCAAGAAACGCTGGGAACTCCTGATCTGCTCCACGCCCGATCTGGCTGGCGCTGTCCCAGGGTTCCGTTTCGTGCAACCTTGTCCGGCCAGCAGCGTCAACTCCAGCTGGTTGAAGCAGGCCCTCAACACCGCTCTCGCGAGCGCCGCCGAGCAGGGCCTGGGCCCGCCGCGCCGGCTTCGCTGCTGGCGGGCGTCGATGCGCACGATGGTGCAACGGGCCGCTGAAGGTCTGGGACTGGAGCTGGTGCCGAGCCGACGGTGCTACGCCCTGGTGGAGTGGCTCCAGGAACGTGAACGCAGCGTTTATCCCGAGGAGGATGGGTACATGGCGGGCCCGCTCGCTCCGGGTCCCTTGCCGATCCAGCCCCTGGCCCTGCCCCTGCCCGAAGCTGCCCGGGGTGACAGCTGGAGTTGGGCCACACTGCCGCTTGAGGCCCTGCGGGAGGCGCCGGAGTGGCCCATGGGATTCAACGGCCTGGTGCCGATCCCGGCGGAGCTCGACGCCGATGTGCCGATACCGGGTCTGCGACTGTTCAGCACCAGCCGGGCCCTGGCGATCGCCGGTTGGCTGGCCGGCCTCGAACCGGTGCGGCTGGAGATCAGCGGACGCCAGCTGGTGCTGGAGGCGGGACTGGAGGATCGTTGGCTTCTGGCCAGCCTGAGCGACACGGAAGCCGCAGCGGCAGCCGCAGCCTTCCGCCGCTCGATCGATCAGGCCGGTGGTCTGCAGTTCGTGGCCGTGCAGGCCGGTGAAAGCGCCACCGGCCTTGAGGGGTTCTGGCTGCTGCGCTCCCTCCCCGATGGCTGAGGTCGCCGCCGACCCCGAGGGCCCATTCGGCCGACCGGATTCAGCCTTCAACACCTTGCCGGGCTGGACTTGGATCGGCTGCTATGGCGGGTATTACCTGCAATGCGACCGACTGGCGGCCTTTGAGCACGGCTTTTTCACACGGCTCTGGCAGGGTCGCCCGCCTGAAGTGCTGGCGGGATATCTCAGCGCCGGCATCACGGTGCACCGCACCCGGCAGGTGCATGGCGCCGTGGTGCTGCCGGCCTCCGCCGCCGGAAACGAACCATGGCCGGAAGCCGATGGCCTCGTCAGTGATCGCGGCGGCCAGAGCCTCTGGGTCTGCGGCGCCGACTGCACGCCCGTCCTGATCGCTGATCCTGTGAGCGGTCGTGTGGCCAGCTGTCATGCCGGCTGGCGTGGTGTGGCCGGAGGCATCCTCCAGAAGACCGTGGCCGCGCTCCAACCGGACCCAGATCGGCGCCACGACCTTCTGGTGGCCCTTGGACCCGCCGTCAGTGGCCCGAAGTACCAGGTGACGACCTCGGTGGCCCTGCGTGTGATCAGCAGCCTGACGGCAGAGGAGCGGACGTCGGACGGGGACCTGCAACGATGGAAACGTGATGGCGTGCTTCTCGACGATCCGGAAGCCGATCACAGCCGGCTGGACATCCGCCTGGCGGCCGCACGACAACTGCAGACGGCGGGAGTGCGCGCCAGCAATATCCAGATCTGCCCGCTCTGCACGGTTTCAGAACCGGAACTGTTCCATTCCTGGCGACGCGATCAGGTGAAAGCGGTGCAATGGAGCGGCATCGTGTCTCAGACCCCAGAGTTTGCAAAAAGCGAAGATAACCAGGCGTAATTGGTAACACTGATCCCTGGTCGATGGCAGCTGGCCTTGATCATGGCCAGGCCCATCAGGGAAACGCCAGAAAAAAAAACAGGCGACTGAAAAAGCAGGCGCGTTACAGCGTGAAAAGCAGGAGTCAGAGGTGCAGCCAACCGATGCAATGAGGCTGTTCAGGCCGGCAGCATGACTTGAGCTTGGGGAACAGCAAGAGACAGGGGCTTACACGTCTGGTATAAATGATGCGTAACTTGCATAGCACCCATGCTGAGCGGTCCTGAGTTGCTGGCAAAGGTCAAGGAGTTGGGCGACGCAAGCAAGTCCGACCTCGTTCGGGCCTGCGGATACGTTTCCTTCAAGAAGGACGGAACGGAGCGACTCAACTTCACAGCCTTCTACGAAGCCATGCTCAATGCCAAAGGCGTTGACGTCGGCAGCGCCTCCAAAACCGGCAAAGGCGGCCGGAAACTGAGCTTCAACACCAAGGTTCAGTTCAACGGCAACCTGATGGTGGGCAAGGCCTACACCGCCATGCTCGACCTCAAGCCCGGCGACGAGTTCGAGATCAAACTGGGTCGGAAACAGATCCGTCTGGTGCCCCTGGGTGCTGAGGACGAGGGAGACGAGTGAGGGCCACGGCCTCCGCCACCTTGATGCCATCAATCGCAGCCGAGAGAATGCCGCCGGCATAGCCGGCTCCTTCTCCGGCTGGAAACAACCCAGATGTGTTCACACTTTCCAGGGTTGTCCTGTGACGGGGGAGGCGCACAGGCGATGAGGTTCTTGTCTCAACGCCGGTGATCACCGCCCCCGCCATCGCGAAGCCAGGAATCGTCTGCTCGAACGCCGGCAGAGCCTCCCGGATCGCCGCAAGCACCGGCTCCGGGAGACAACCCTCCAGACTAGTGAACCTCACCCCAGGCGCATAGGACGGCTGCACAGCGTCCGTTGCGTCTTCATCCTCCGGCTGAGATTTCCGTCCAGCAAGAAAGTCGCCCACACGCTGGGCCGGAGCTGCATAGGTCCCACCACCACGAAGAAAGGCCTGACCTTCCCAGTGGCGTTGAAAGGCCACACCGGCCAACGGATCGTCGGGATCATCGCCGTAGGGAGCGACATCCTCCTGATCGATGCCCACCACAATGCCGCTGTTGGCATTCCGTTCATTGCGGGTATGCTGACTCATGCCATTGGTCACCACGCGCCCCTCCTCCGAGGTCGCACCCACGACGAGACCACCCGGGCACATGCAGAAGCTGTAGGCCGTGCGTCCGTTCGTACAGTGATGCACCAACTTGTATTCGGCTGCGCCCAGGCGGGGATGTCCGCAGGCCTGTCCCCAACGTGCGCGATCGATCAACGGCTGAGGGTGCTCAATTCTGACCCCGACGGCGAACGGCTTGACCTCCATCGCCACTCTCCGATCGCGCAGCATCGCGAAGGTGTCACGGGCGCTGTGACCGACCGCCAGCACGACCTGTTCAGCGGCGATGCGGTGGCCATCGGCAATGATCACCCCCCGCAATCGTTGCTGACCATCACCGGAATCCTCGAGCTCAAGATCCACCACCGGTGACTGAAATCGGATCTCGCCACCGAGGGCCTCGATCCGGGCTCGCAATCCCCGCACCACCGTGGCCAGCTTGAACGTTCCGATATGGGGACGATGCTCCACCAGGATGTCGGGATTGGCGCCGGCAGCCACCAACTCCTCCAGCACCTTGCGGCCGTGGTTGCCGGGATCCCGGATCTGGCTATACAACTTTCCATCCGAAAACGTGCCGGCCCCTCCTTCGCCGAACTGGGCATTGGAATCGGGGTCGAAGGGCCTCTGACCACGCCAGAATCCGAAGGTGTCCGCTGTGCGCTCTCGCACGGCCTTGCCACGTTCGAGCAACAGAGGGCGAAACCCCATCTGGGCCAGCAACAGAGCGGCGAAATAACCACACGGTCCAGCCCCGATGATGATCGGCCGCGGCGCCTTGTCATTGTGCGATGCGCGAGCCACCGGTTCGTAGGTCGTCGCAGGGGCGGGACGCAGATGGGGATCGCGCTGGAAACGGCGCAACAGGGCCGCCTCATCGTCCACCCGGAGATCCACGCTGTAGACCAGGCTGATCTGATCACGGCGCCGGGCATCCACACTGCGCCTGACGACCGCAACATGGCCCAGGGCCGTGGCAGGAATCTTCAGACGACGGCAGATGGCCTGCTCAAGATCGGCATCGTCGTGATCCAGGGACAGTTTCAGTTCACTCAACCGAAGCACCGCCGCTCCATTCGCCTGACTGGATCATCCCAGGCCCCAGGGCAACCGCCACCACCCAGGGTTCTGGGCCACCCGCTATGGATCAGCGGCACCGCTGCCGCGCTCTGCATCGTTCCAGCTCTCGAACCATTGCAAGGCCGCCAACCGCATCGATCCGCCTGTCAGGGTGGGGCCGCCGTCCTAAGGAACGACATCACCATGGGCCTGAGCCACTGCCCCCTCTGCATGGGCCTGGCCCTGCTCAGCGCCGTCCGTTTTCTGGCCCATGGGGTCCTCGTCTGGCAGCTCCGCAGCACCGGCCCTGATCAACCTCAATGGCGCCCGGCCTGAACACCGCTTCGATCCTGTTGCTCCAGCTCCGCGACCTGGCGATGCAGGGATAACAGCGCATCCGGCTGGACGCTGATCGAATCGATCCCTTCCTTGATCAGCAACCGCAGCAGTGCCGGGGAAGTGGCCGGGGCCTCCCCACAGATGCCGATCGGCCGACCGCAGCGATGGGCGGTGCGAATCGCCAGGGTGATCAGCTCCAGCACGGCCGGATCATCGGCATCAAACCCATCGCTGACCAGAGCTGAATCGCGATCGAGCCCAAGCGTGAACTGGGTGAGGTCGTTGGAGCCGATCGAAAAGCCATCGAAGCGATCCGCCAGCGCCTGGAGGTGAAACACGGCACTCGGCAGTTCCACCATGGCGTGGATCTCCAGCCCGTCCTGGCCGCGCCTCAAGCCGTGGCGATCCATCGCTTCCAGCACCTGATCGGCCTCCTTCGGGGTACGGATGAAGGGCACCATCGGCATCACGGCCCGCAGCCCCATCCGCTGGCGCACCTCCCGGATCGCGGCACATTCCAGAGCGAAAGCCTCGGCGTAGGCCTCGGATCCGTAACGGATCGCCCCACGCCAACCCAGCATCGGATTCTCCTCCCGGGGTTCAAACCAGCGTCCGCCGAGCAGAGCGCCGTATTCATTGCTCTTGAAATCGCTGAACCGCACCAGAACGGGCCGCGGATGAAAGGCGGCGCCGATCATCGCCGTCCCTTCCACCAATCGATCAAGGGCATAGGACCAGGGGCTGGGCCAGGAAGCCGACAGGTCCTTGAGCTGGGCACGCTCGCTGGGATCCTCGACCCGCTCGGGATGCAGGAGCGCCAACGGATGGGCCCGCAGCTGATGAACCAGGATGAATTCCAGCCGGGCCAGACCGACTCCGGCGCATGGCAGGGACGCCAGGCTCAGCACGGCCCCGGGATCCGCCACATTCAGCAGCAGCCGGGTACGGATCGGAAGCAAAGGCTCGGGGCGTTCCTCCACCAACCGGAACGGAATCCAGCCGGCATACACCGCCCCGACCTCACCGTGGCAGCAGCTCAGCGTGACCGGTGCCCCATCCTGCAGACACCGGGTGGCCTCCGTTGTGCCGACGATCGCCGGCACCCCGAGCTCCCGGGCCAGGATCGCCGCATGGCAGGTGCTGCCTCCCTGATCGGTGATGATGCCGGCCGCCAGGCGCAGGATCGGTTCCCAGTCGGGATCCGTGCGACCGGTGACCAGAAGATCACCAGGCTGAAACCGTTCGATCTCGGCCGGACTGGTGAGCCGGCGCACCCGGCCGTGCACCACCGCCGAACCGATCGCCCGACCGGTGACGATCGGGGTGGGGGGATGGGGATCGAGCTCCCAGCGCCGATCCAGCCAGGGGCGACGGTGCCGATGCCCCGTCTCCGGCCTGGCCTGAAGGATGAACAACTGACCGCTGGGGCCATCCTTGGCCCACTCGATGTCCATCGGCATGAGCAGCCCTCGAGCTTCGCTGTAATGGCGCTCAATCGCCACAGCCCAGCGAGCCAGGCGCAGCACCTCCGGTTCCGTCAGGCAGAAACGGCTGCGCTCCGTCATCGGCACGGGCTGATCCACCACCACCGAACCGGTGGCAGCGGAAACGGTCACCCGTCGCTGCTCCTTACGGCCCAGGCGCCGCCTCAGGATCGGGGCATAGCCCTGCTCCAGGGTTGACTTGAGCACCAACCATTCATCCGGGTTGACAGCCCCCTGCACCACCAGCTCCCCGAGCCCCCAGGAACCGCTGACCAGCACGACGGCCGGGCAACCACTCTCAGGGTCGAGACTGAACATCACGCCAGCGCAGGCCTGGTCGGAACGCACCAGGCGCTGAACACCGACCGACAGCGCGGCCGAGGTCGGATGGAAGCCATGCTCCTGGCGATAGGACAGGGCACGGTCGGTGAACAGCGACGCCAGGCAGATCCGACAGGCCGCCAGCAGCGCCTCTTCCCCGACAACGTTGAGCACCGTCTCCTGCTGGCCGGCAAAACTCGCTTCCGGCAGGTCTTCGGCGGTGGCGCTGGAGCGCACCGCCAGGGGCAGCAGGGGATCACCAC
>JBJTBH010000137.1:0-4333 GCA_046091285.1 Cyanobacteriota bacterium
CCGGCATGCCGCCCATTCCAGGCATTCCCGGCATGCCTCCCATGCCCGGCATCCCCCCCATTCCAGGGAATCCCGGCATCCCTGGCATTCCCGGCATTCCGCCGCGGCTCTTCTGTTGCATGAAGCCACGCATCTTCTGGAAGTCCGCCAATACTTTGTCGACATCGGCCGGGGTGTGACCGCTGCCGGCGGCAATCCGGCGTCGACGGGTGGGCTGGGCGGCCAGAAGTTCCGGTTTCCGGCGCTCATCCGGTGTCATCGACCCGATCATCGCCTCGATGCGCTTCAGCTGCTGTTCGCCCTGGCGCAGCATGCCGTCATCGATCTTGTTCATCCCCGGGATCATTTTCATCAGCCCGCCGAGGGAGCCCATGCGCTTGATCAGGCGCATCTGCTGCAGGAAGTCGGAGAAGTCGAAGGAGGCTTCCTGCAACTTCTGCTGCATGCGGGCCACATCGGCCAGTTCCACCTCCTTCTGGGCTTTCTCCACCAGGGTGAGCACATCGCCCATGCCCAGGATCCGACTCGCCATCCGCTCCGGATGGAACGGCTGCAGGGCCTCGACCTTCTCGCCCGTGCCGATGAATTTGATCGGTGCTCCGCTCACCTGGCGGATCGACAGGGCGGCGCCACCGCGGGAGTCACCATCCAGTTTGGTCAGCACCGCTCCGGTGATGCCCACCTGCTCGTGGAAGGCGCGGGTGAGATCGGCGGCTTCCTGGCCGATCATCGAATCCACCACCAGCAGCACCTCATCCGGTGCCGCGGCTTCGCGGATCCGCACCATCTCCTCCATCATCTCCGTATCGATCTGGAGACGGCCGGCGGTATCCACCAGGACGGTGTCGAAGCCTTCTTCCCGTGCCTTGGCGATCCCGGCGGCGGCGATGTCCTCCGGGCGTGCCTCAGCCCCGAGGCTGAAGACCTCGACGCCGATCTGGTTGCCCAGGGTGCGCAGCTGGTCGATGGCCGCAGGCCTGTAGACATCGGCCGCCACCAGCAGAGCCCGCCGACCCTGTTCCTTCAGGTGCAGGCCGAGTTTGGCGGTGGCGGTGGTCTTACCGGCGCCCTGCAGGCCGGCCATCAGCACGACACTCGGGGCGCCGGTGCTGCCGGCCCCCACCAGGGGGGCGTTCTCGCCGCCCATGGTGTCGACCAGCTGCTCATGCACCAGCTGGATGAATTTCTGGTCGGGGTTGACCCCCCGCACTACCTCGGCACCGACCGCCCTGGCGCGCACATCGTCGATGAACCGGCGCACCACCGGCAGGCTGACATCCGCCTCCAGCAGGGCACGCCGCACCTGCTGCAGCGCGCCGTCGATGTTGGTTTCGGTGATCCGGTCCTGGCCCCTCAGGCTCTTGACCGCATCCTCAAACCGCTGGGAAAGCTCGTCGAACATCGCGTGGGGGCCTGTCTTTCGCAGGGGGCCGGGACTGGATGGATGGTATGCAGGCGCAGGCTCAGGAGCCGGGGCGGAAGTCCGTCAGGCGCCAGAGCCCATCGCTGCCGCGCCCGAAAACATAGGTGTTGCGCAGCGTTCTGGGGGTCTCGGTGCTGATGGTTCGATCGTTCCGATCGTCGACCTTGTCGCTGTAGCGAAGGGTGGCATGCGCTTCGATCGTGTCCGCGTTGACCGGAACGATCCGCAGGTCCGTGACCCTGGCATCGATGCTCATCCGATGGCCCGCCTGTTCATCGCTGGCGCGGGAGCGCTGCAGCCGCTCGAGCTGCTCGGGTGCGGCCAGCTCAGCGAGGGATTCCGGGGTGGCGTCCCCTGCCAGAACCCGGGCCTTGGCTTCCAGCCAGCGCTCCAGCAACCGGCGGGTTTCGGCGGCGTCCGGCGTCCGGGCCTCCGGTCTGGCGGCCGTTTCGGCAATCGGTGGCTGCGGTGTCCGGGGGAGTCCGGCGTTTCCAGGGGCCACCGAGGGCACCAGCGGTTGCACCGTAAGCGTTTGAGGTTTCGGTCGCAGCGTCCAGAGGAGCGTCGCGGTCACGGCCACCCCGGTGCCGATGGCGACCCAGTGCAGCGGTCGGAGAAGCTCCAGGTTCAGATCCGGCAGCGTCAGGTTCGGCAGCTTCAGGGTCGGTAGTTCAGGCCAGTGCCAGTGATCGCGAGGGTCGTTCTCGTCATCCCAGAAGTCGTCCTCGTTCTCATCGTCGTCCTCGTTCTCGTCCTCGTCCGCATCGAGGGCATCGTCCCGATCGTCGTGGTCCGGGACCGGCTCGTGATCCAGGGCCATGCCGGTCGTCAGCCCTGCGGCTGAGCCCGGCTCAGACGCCGGAGGCCGGCTGAGGAAGGGAGGAGGTGCCGCCGCCGCGGATTCAGGGGCGGCGGCAGGGGCCTGGACGGCGCGCCGACGGCCCAGGCGACGGTCCTGCTGTTCCACAAAGTTCTGAACATCACGGTCGGCGAACCAGGCCTCGAGATCGGCCTCGACCTCGACGTCGCGATACCCCGGAAGCACCTCACGCTCCAGCCAGGCGACACAGGCCTGGCACAGCTCCGCCAGCGGATGGTTCGCTTCGTCGGTCGCAGCGGCGATGCCGGCTTCCTCAGGCCGTTGACGGGGGCTGTCTGAGCCCTTGGACGCTGGCGTCTGCAGGGCCTGGAACAGCTGCTGTGCCTCCTCGACCTGACCGAGCAACAGTGTCAGACAGGCCACCGGCGCGGCCAGGCCGGTGGCATCGATCCTCTGAAGCCGTTCCAGGGCCCTGGCGATCCGCTGCGGTTTGCGTTGAGCGAAGCCGGAGGCCGCCAGGGCCAGGGCCGCCAGCACATCGGCCCGCCGGGATCCCGCCTCGGCCCAGCGGTCGAACAGATCGATCTGTTCCTGAACCGTCAGGTACGAGCGGATCTGGCCGAGGAAGGCTTCAAAGGCCGGGCGTGCGAACGCGGGGTCGGCATGGCCATCAAGCCCCTGGCGCCGTTCCACCAATTTGTCGAGCAGGGTCAGTCCCTCCCGCCGCTCCTGCATCCCTGAACGGCTGAGCAGCTGCAGCACCCGATAGGGCAACAGGGCGTCCCGCTCCTGGGCCAGCTTCTGGCGAAGGTCGTGGTGCTGCCCCATCCGCTGCAGCAGTTGCTGACCCTTGAGCAGGAGCTCCGCGGCGCGTTCGTAATAACGTTCCTGCTGATCCTCCTGGGCGGCCTGGCGGCTGGCGAGGCCCGCCACCAGCGCCAGATCCGATTCGCGACCGCTGCGCAGGGCCGGGGCGCGCGGGGGCTGGAGGCTGCGGCTGGCCAGTTCGAAGGCCTGCAGCCCCAGACCTGCCTCCCAGAGCAGAATCAGCCCGCCGACCTCACGGGCTGACGGAATGACGAGGGCGGGGATCACCCCCGGCTCGCCCCTGATCACGGCGTTCAGTTCCGCTTCATAGCGCTGGCGGCGCTTGTCATTGGAGAGCAGGTCGGCGCTTTCCCGCAACAGATGGGCCCGTGCTTCGAGGGCCTCATCGGTGAATCCCTCTTCCGGGGGCCGATCGAGTCGTAACTGAAGGGTGCGGAGAACGCTCTGGGCGTCGATGGCCGGACTGACGCCCAGAAGGCGAAAGTGGTCGATCGGCAGTTCCAACCCAAACCGTTGCCAGCTGCGCGACTTTAGGCAAGATCCAGCGGTCTGCATGTGTCTCTGGTCCGGTTCCGGAGGATGGACCCCGTAGAGTCTGTCCAGGACTGTGGACTGCGGCGATTGTCATGACCCAGGAGATGGCTGCTCAGGCTCTGGCGTCACCATCGACGGCCAACGGCCATGGAGCGTCCCACGGGGACGCCGATGGTGCCGGCAGTCACGCCGAGCGCCTGCTGTCCCTGGCGCCGACGGTGCCGGCCACGGTCAACCGCGATCAGGGGCTTTGGCTCTATCGCGACATGACCCTCGGGCGGCGTTTTGAGGACAAGTGCGCGGAGATGTACTACCGCGGCAAGATGTTTGGCTTCGTTCACCTCTACAACGGCCAGGAAGCTGTGAGCACGGGGGTGATTCAGGCGATGAAGCTGCAGCACGACTGGTTCTGCAGCACCTACCGGGATCACGTGCATGCGCTGAGTTGCGGTGTGCCCGCCCGCGAGGTGATGAGTGAGCTGTTCGGCAAGGAAACCGGCTGCAGCAAGGGCCGTGGCGGCTCGATGCACCTGTTCTCGCGCGAGCACCACCTGCTGGGGGGCTACGCCTTCATCGGCGAGGGAATTCCGGTGGCGCTGGGCGCCGCGTTCACCAGCCGCTACAAGCGCGACGGCCTCGGCCAGGCCGACAGCGATGCGGTGACGGCCGCCTTCTTCGGCGACGGCACCTGCAACGTGGGCCAGTTCTACGAATGCCTCAACATGGCG
>JBJTBH010000138.1:0-6672 GCA_046091285.1 Cyanobacteriota bacterium
GAGCATCGACGCCGGCACCACCACCCTCAAGGACATCAAACAGGGCGGCCTCAGCTACAACTGGAGCTACAAGCACCATTCCGGCTATTGCAACACCGATGGGGCCGGCAACGTCACGGAGTTCGTGAAGAACCCTTGATCGCCGCCTGCCACGCGGGCGACTGAGGGGCGGAGGCGGTCCCCCGGATGGGGGGTGCGATCCCAGCCCCGGGGGCTGAACATGAACGCATCCCTCCCAGTGGAACTCCAGCCTGGCCATGACCGGCCGCTGTGATCCGAACGCCAATCAGTCCGAGATAGTTGCCATCCGTTTGCTCAAAACCGCTGCGTCGGCGCCGCACCGTGACGACGGCACCATGACGCTGGCTGGCCCCCGGCACCGGTTCCGCCCTCGGCCGGCTATGGCTCGGCTCGGCCGCCTCGCCTTGCTGCTGCTGATCGCCGCTGTGCCGCTGGAGGCGGCCGCGCAGCAGCTGCCATCGGGCGCCCTGCAGCGCTTTCTGCGGGATCAGCAGCTGCGCGATGTGATCGATCAGCAGAACCAGCGCCAGCTGCAGGAACGCCAGCAGGAGCAGGGAAAGCCCGGCGACGCCGATCCAGGTCAACAGCTGGAAACCACACCGGCGTTCCGCTACAGCAGCGTGCGCTTTGAGGGCGTCAGCGTGCCCTGGGCGGCGGATCTGCAGGCCCTGGCACAGCCCTATCTCAACCGGCCGGTGAGCCTGCAGGAGCTGGAAACGCTGCGGACCGCCGTTCGAGACGCCTACCGCAGCCGCAACCTGATGGCGCTGGTGCGCCTGGATCCCAGCAACGGCCAGGGGGGCGAACTGCTGATCACCGTCAGCGAATCCCGGATGGGAGAGGTGAAGATCGACGGCTCCGTGCCCCATCACCTCAACGACGGCATTGCTCAGGCAACGGTGCTGGCCTCCGTACCCCGGAACAGCCTGCTGCGTCTCGACAAGCTCACCTCTGCCCTGCTGAAACTGAATGACCTGGCTGGGGTCCGTGTCCGCTCCACCCTCCAGGCGGGTGGCACCCCGGGGCAGACCGATGTCCTGCTCACCATCGCCGATACGGATCGCAGCAGCGGTCTGGTGAACATCAACAACGAGATCAACCGCTTTCTGGGCACAGCTGATCTCGATCTCACCCTGACTGCGGCCAATCATCTCGGACGTGGGGAGCAGCTCACCTTCGATGGTCAGTGGTGGTTCAACAATGCCAATACCGGCAGCCTGGTGGGCAGCCTCAGCTACCAGATGCCGGTGACCCCGGACGGTGCTGAGCTCAATGCCTATGCCAACTATTCCAGCTACCGCCTTCTGGATGAGCTCTACAGCTCCGACACCCATGGTTACTCCGCCAATGCCAGGCTGGGTTTCAAGCAGCCCCTGTGGCGGCGTCCGATGCTCTCTCTCTGGGCTGGCCTGAGCGGTGAATACAACGTCTATGTCGACAATGTTCAGGACCTGGAGATTCGAGACAAGGACAGTCGTGTCGGCCGTCTATCGCTTCTGATGGAGGCACAGGATGCCTGGCTGGGGACTGGGCTGAACACCGCTTTCCTCCAGTACAGCCTTGGTGATCTGGATCGCAGCGGCAATCCGCAGGATTTCACCCTTGATGTCGGCACAGCCCAGACCGATGGGATCTTCAACAAGGTGAGCCTGATCTATAGCCGTTATCAGGTGTTCTCCGATCGTTGGCAGGCCAAGGTGTTCGTGCAGGCGCAGAAGGGGTTCAAGAACCTGGATGGCGCCGAGAAGCTGTCGCTGGGATACCCCAATGGCGTCAGGGCCTACCCCCCCGGTGAGGCGCCGGGTGACAGTGGCCTCAGTGGGCAGCTGGACCTGATTTACCGGGCTACGCCCGACCTCGCGTTTGTGGCCTTCCTGGATGGTGGTTACATCTGGCGCTGGACAGACCCCTATGTTGGATCTCTGCAGCCCAATGCCTATGGCCTCGCTGGAACAGGCGTGGGTGTGGATCTGGGCCGTTCGGGCGAATGGCTGGCTTCGGTGAAGCTCGGCATTCCGATCGGCTCCAATCCCGGCAGCGTTGACGACACCAATGCCGATGGATACCGCCAGGGCCTGCGGGTCTGGGGTTCCCAGCGTTTCTGGTTCTGAGGAGGAGAAGGTATGTCTGCACAGCTCAGGTCCCTGCTGGGTTCCCTGTCCGCCCCATCGCGCCCTGCCAGGCCAACCCGGAAAGGGCTGTTCATTCGGAGCTCCCGTACGGGCCTGGCCCTGCTGGCCCTGTCCAGTTCTCTGCCGCTGGTGGGTGGGCTGCAGGTGCTTGCTCTGCCAACGGGGGAGCAGACCGAACGCGGCAATCCCGTCCGCGTGGATCGCTCGGATGCCAACAAGCTCACCGTCCAGACCCAGGGTCGGACGGTGATCAGCTGGAAGGACTTCAACATTGAATCCGGGAAATCTGTTGAGTTCCAGAATGACAAGACTGTTCTGAACTACATGCATCGTGGTGGTGGTGCCAGTCGCATCGATGGCAACCTGCGGACCACCAATCCGATCATTCTGCTCAACAACCAGGGTATCACCGTTGGCAGCACTGCGCTGATCTCAGTCCCCAGCATCCTGTTGAGTACCGGCAGTCTTCTCCCAGACAGCTTCGACAAGTTCGTGCAGGGCGCGAACTATGGCAATGGTCTGAATCCACCCTTGATCAGCATTCAGCTCAGTGGTGGCGATGGGCCTTTGACTGTTGATGGAACGATCAGATCCACGAATGGCGGTGGGATCGGCCTGATCGCTCCCAGCCTCACCGTTGGCTCCTCGGCCACGATCAAGTCGTTGGGAGGACGTGACAGTGGGACGGGCACGGATGGTTTCAATGTCACCGTGAATGGCGTTGAGGCCAAGGGATCCCTCTGGATTGGTACGACAAGACTTTCCACGACGAGTTATACCCAGCCAATCCCTGGAATGCCGGGTGACAATCTGCCGACGCTGCCGACTGGCTTTGGCTTCACCCAGGTCGGTGGTAAACCATCACAACAGCGCATCCAGTTGCCTCTTCAGGCTACCTACGACTTTGAACGGGTGGTGATCGGCTCCAGTGGAGCTGTACCTGGTCAATTCGACCAGCTGTTCTTCTCCCCTACGTTCCGGGCCGCTGACTTCTATGTCTACGATGGTATTGAAGCGATCGAGGAAGGTCATCGCCAGTCGACTTCAGGAGGCCTGCGTCGCACGCTGACTAACGCTCAGACTCACCAGCTGATTGATGATCAACTTGAGCCCGACATTCTCGGCCTGAAGCTACCTACTGGGGCAACCCTGATCCAGGCCAACGACATCACGGTGGATGCCAACGGCCAGATCAGCAGCGGAAACCTGCTGGTGGATCCTGGTGGCTCGATGGGGCCTGAATTCGTCAAGGCTTTTGGCCCCGGGCCCTTCACCATCCTGTTCAACGCTGGTCAGGCCAGCATTCAGGGCACCAACAGCAAGAGTGGCACGTTCGACATCGCCACCGGCCAGATCACGTGGACCGCCACTGTCACCACGCCCGGCCAGCCAACGACGACAACCGAAACTGTCGCCGGCTCGGCGATTGACCAGGGCACGAGCACCCCTCCGGCGGGCGTCAGCGGGGTTGCGGGCGAATCAGTTTCCTTCGTCTCCAAAGAGGCGACGCCTGGGACTCAGGGCAACAGCTGGCAGCCATGCCACACCGGCAACAGCGGTTGCAAAGGTGGCAGCCCAGAAGTACGTGGGACCGCCACGTTCTGGAAGGGCCGTTTTGTCACCGATGCATCCGGACAGCAGCGTTTCGTTCCTGACGCCTAGGCGGCCACCGATGTGGTGTATGAAGTGGGCGGCCGTTATTACGTCGTTCCGATTGGCCAGTGGAGCCCGGACTCCACACCGAAGAATCCCTGGCTCGCTCCCGTGACCCCACAGGTGACGCGCACGGTCACGACGCCTGGGACCGACACCACCGAAACCCGCACATTCACAGACATCTTCAAAATTGATCGCCAGGCCAAGCCGGCCACTGGAGCTGCCGTGTCGACTTGGTCGCAACACTCCAAACCAGGCCCGGATCAGTTCACCCCTGCGCCGACCTCGGCGTCCCAGACGGCCGCGCCGACCTCGCCCCCAGCCAGCACCCCTGATCCCACGGTGGCTCCGCCATCCTCAGGTCCAACCCAGGGCCCGGCTGCACCTACGCCAGGCCCAACGCAGTCACCGCTGACATCCGCACCGACCCGCGCCCCGAACCCGACCACGCCACCGCAGGCGCCACAGCCCACGCAGGCAGTGCCGCAACCGACGGGAGCGGTTCCGACGCTGGCACCAACGCCGACGGCGGGTGTGGTGCGTCCGACCGGAGCCGTGCCGGCGCAGGCCCCGGATCCAACCTCCGCAGGCGTGAAGCCGCCCGGGGGTGGCTCCGACCGCAACGGCCCCATCCTGCTGCCGAGGTCCGTCTCACCGGCCTCCATCCAGAGCCGTGCGGAAACGGACCGCATCCGTCGTGGGGTGTCGCTCACCTACGAGGTGCCGCAGGCACTGATCAATGAGCGGAACCGCGGCGGGGATCCTTCCCGCAGCCGGGCCACGTTGCCGGATGGGCGAGCGCTGCCCTCCGAGATCGAGTACGAACCCACCGATCAGACCTTCACGATCCGCGACACCAGCCGGCTGCCGCTCCCCCTCGACGTGAGGCTCACCATGCCGACCAGCGCTGGCGGCCAGGGTTCGTTCGTGCTCACCATCGGCAGTCCCTGATCGGCGTCGCCCGATGAGCCCCCCACGCCCCTGGCTGAGCCTGGTGATCGGCAGCCGCAACGAAGGCGACCATCTGGAGAGCACACTCACGGCGGCCTTCGCCCTTGACCCCCCCGAGGGCGGCCTGGAGGCCTCGGTGCTCGACGACGGCTCGACCGATAGCTGCAGCGCCTTCTGCGACCGGGATCCCTGGTTGCAACGCCGGCGGGAGGGCACCCTCCGCCTGGAGCGCGTGTCCCAGTCCCTGGGGGTCTCGGCGGCCGCCGGCAGGCGTCACGGGCCTGCCGCGGCGAGGTGTTGGTGTTCCTCGACGCTCACCTCGCCTTTCCCCAGCCCGATCTCTGGCGTCAGCTGCAGGCGCGCTTCCGCGATCCGGCCTGCCATCTGCTCGCGCTCGACTGCTACGACACCCGCAACGGTCAGGTCACAGCAGGGCACGTCTATACGAGTCGAAGGCTGTGTCATCAGCATCCGGCTTGGGTGCCGCTGCAGTCCGACCCTTTGATCGGCATCGAGGTGCCGTTTGTGAACGGCGGCTTCTTCGCCATCCGCCGCCATGTCTACGAGCAACTGGGGGGATTCCCCAATTTCCTGGAGGGTTGGGGCCATGAGGACCGCTTCCTCTCGATGTGGGCCTGGCTGAACGGCTACCGCTGCTGGCTCCATCAGGACCTTCAGGTGGGCCACCTCTACAAGGACGCCTTTGCCGAAGCCCCGGAGGGCCAGCCGGTTCAGCCAGGCGCAGATCCAATGCCAGTGGACGGCGTCCAGCTGCCTGCCGCCCCCTGCCGCCATGCCGACCGGAGCTGCTCCGGCGTGCCATCCCTGCTGATGAACAGCCTGCGCTGTGCGGTGCTCCTCTACAGCCCGGAGCTGTTTGAGCAGTGCCTGGAGCAACTGCGCTTTGATTTCGGGGAAGAGCTCTGCAGCCAGGGCCTGGCGTTCATCGATCAGGAACGACCGCAGCTGGATGCCCTCCTGCAGCGGGTGGGGCTCACGGCAGAGCTGCGCGATCAGCGAGTGCGCGACTACTTGCAGCGTTTTCGCCCGGTGATGCCCATGCTCGATGAAGCGGAGCTGCATGCCACCAACCACCTCGCCGATCCCGTCCAGGCGCTGGAGCGGGTGCAGCGGCTTCCGCTGGCGCTGCTCTCCCTGCGCGCGCCGGATGATGACCACTACCGCTGCGCGCGCCTCTACCGCGAAGCCTCCTACGCCTACCAGCTGAACAACCACGCGGCGGTGGTGCGATTGCTACCGGAACTGCTCACCATTCAGCCCGACTACCTACCGGCGATCACAATGCTGGTGGTGAGCCTGCGCGCCCTGGGTCGCAGCGCCGGAGTCCGGTTCTGGCTGGAGGAGGGTGCCCGGATTGTGGAGTTGCATCGCCCCAACCATGGCGACGGACCCATCGGCCCCTGGCATCCGGCCTGCCACAACCCCTATTTGCGGCATCTGTACTGGCCTGCTGCCGATCGCGTCCTCTGGGGAGGCCTGGCCGATCTGGCGGAGGAACGCGGTGATCGGCTGGAGGCGATTCGCTGGCTGACGCGTTTGCTGCTGCAGGTGCCGGACGACCCACCGCTGCAGGAGCGCATGCAGGCCATGATCAACCCAAACACCGCGCCAGCAAGGCCAGGGGCACGCACCAGTGCAATGGATGGAAAGCCAGGTGACTGAGCCCCTGAGGTTGCTGTGGTTGCGTGAGTCGTTGCAGAACCCTCAGACGCAGGCGTTGACGATCGCCGCCTTGATGGAGGCCTCGGGCCTGCTGGCCTGTGCTGCCACCGCGGTCGACTACCGGCAGTGGTGCGGCGAGAGCCCGCGGCGAACGAGGGACCAGGTGGCTGATGGAGAGAAACAGTGAAAATTGCGTTCTGATTACATCTTCGACCTTTCTATGTGACAA
>JBJTBH010000139.1:0-7842 GCA_046091285.1 Cyanobacteriota bacterium
AGCCAATCCGCTTCTGAAATCCCGGCAGGAGGCGTGCTCATCACAGACAGTCTCTGCCTGAGATCCAACCAGGAATCAAGCTGCCGTCAAGGGTTCAGCAGGGCTGGAGTTCGAGATGAGCCATCCCGACCCCTGAACAGATACCCAGCAGCAGCACCCGACTCGGAAGCCAGCGGCCGAAGATCGCACGGGTCTTGGCGGCATTCGCCCGGAACCCTTCGCGGAAGAACAGAGCCTGATCGAAGACGATCGCCATCAGAAAATCGATCGGGAAGGCCTCCCTCAACCGCAGCGGCTCCACCAGCACGACGGTGACCACAATCCCGACCGAGAGCGACCGCAGGAAACGGCTGCCGTCACGGAAACAGGCCGGATGCGCTCCACTCACGCGACGAGATCCCAAGTGGCGGCATAATAACGAAGTTCTCCCTCACGGACACTGCGATCCAGGTTCATGTGACATTGCAGACCAGCGGCTCCCCGGCCCAGGTGATCCGCGAACTCAAGCAGGGAAACGAGCGCTTTCGTCAGGCGCGCTCGATCCATCCGCATGCCACGGAGGCGCGCCTGCATGAGCTGGAGAGCGGCCAGGCACCCCAGGCCGCCGTGTTGAGTTGTTCCGATTCACGGGTGGCGGTGGAGCTGTTGTTTGACAGCGGCTTCGGCGATCTGTTCGTGATCCGCAATGCCGGTAACTCCTCCACACCGGGCACGCTGGCCTCGGTGGAATACGCCGTGAAGGAATTGCAAGTGCCCGTGGTGGTGGTGATGAGCCACTCCGGCTGTGGGGCCGTGGGCGCCGCCTGTGCCCCGCAACATCTGCTCACCCCGACGCTGCTCGACCACGTGGGGCACATCCGCGAGGGGCTGCAGCGCGGAGGACTGGCGTTCGCGCCGGCGGTGGATCTGGAGCGGGCCTATGACCTGCATGCCCGCATCACCGCCAGGGAGCTGATCAACACGAGCACCCTGCTGCGGGAGCGGCTCCGGAGCGGGCGACTGGAGATCCACGCGGCCTGTTTCGAGCTCGTGAGCCTGGAGGTCAGGTGGCTGGGAGCGCAGGACGGGGCCTGATCCGGTTGACGAGGTGATGGGCGCTCAGGCTGCCGGCCCAGTCGATCTTGCGACCCACGGAGGCGCCCAGGCGGGCTCCGAGCCGCGCACCCCAGTCCTGGCCGCCGCTGAGGCTCCGTCCCAGTCCTCCCATCAGCGACTCGGTCGCCCGCTCCCCGCCCTGGTCCTGGCCCAGGCGCACCAGCCAGCTGAGACGGCCGACGCCCCCGGCCTGCCCATGGCTCTGGATCAGATCCTCCACCGCCTGTCCGGCCACGATCGATCCGATCGTCTTGCCGGCCAGCGCACCGGCCGGACCTGCCAGGGCCGCGCCGATCACGGCACCCGTGCTCCAGCCGGCCTCCTCCCCCAGCCGACCTCCCAGCTTCCGCAGCGTCACCGCGCCCAGATCGCCCTGGCGCAGGGGGCTCTCGCCAGCGGCCAGCTCGCCGCCGGCCACCGAACCCAGCACGGAGCCGACCAGGGCGCCGCAGGCCCCCAGGATCACCCCGGCCCGCGGCCCCAGCAGCCAGGCCCCCAGCAGGCCGGCACTGCCGCCGATCACCACTTGGCCCAGGGTGGCGCCGATGATGTTGCCGCCGATCTGGCGCGCCATGCGCTCCCAGCTGGAGTCGGGCGCGGACTCCGCCCAGCGGCGATCCATCAGCGCGCAGTCCAGCTCGGCCAGGCCCAGCTGCCAGCGCAGCGGCGAGAAGCCCGGGGCGAGCTCGATCACCAGGCTGGCGCTGGCGACCCGGTGGTGCAGGCCCCTCACCCAGGGCTGCAGCGCGAGGCCTTCGATCACGGCCACCAGCGTCTCAGCCGGCATCTCGCGGGGGTAGCGCAGCCGCAGCCGCTGGGCCGTGGCGTGCATCAGCTCCAGGTGCGTTGAACCCATGCATGCCTCCCGACGGGTCGTCCCATGGCTGCCCCCATGCTGCCCATGGCGGCGGCTTCCAACCCGGCGCGGCTCCGCCGGCTGAACCGGGTGCGCCCCGGGAGCGCGGGGGACCAGGGGGGAACAACCAGGCCGGGAGATGGGCATTTCGCCATGCGAATGGGGCGCGCGGCATTCTCAGGACATGGGCGGTAATGTGCCAAAAGAACACTCTCTGAATGTCATGTTGGAGCTGGAGACTCTGCTCGCCTTCGGCCTCGGTGCCGGACTGATGGCCCTGGCCCCTGTGGTCGCTGTGGTGGCGGGCAAGGACAGCAAGTTCACCGGAGCCATCGCCGGCACCGGTCGCAGCATCACCAAACAGGGTCTGAAGATCGGCCTGGTGGTGGCCGACAAGACCTCCGGCGCCGTCAAAGGGATCGGCCGCAGCCTGGCGGAGGTGGGCGAAAGCTTCACCGACGTGCTGGCCGAGGCCAAGGCCGACCTGGCCCAGTCGCGCCTCAGCTCTGGTGAGTGAGACAGCGGTCGTCGCCGCCCTGACGATCCGCCACCAGCTCCCCCATCGGCTCCGCCTGGCATGTTCCAGGGAGCTCAGTGGGGCAGAGCTTGAGCTGGTCACCGCCCAACTGGTTCTGCTCCACCCTGATCTGGTGGTCCGTCCCACCGCCCACCGGCGTGGCGTGGTGATCACACGACCCGACGACACCCTGCTGTGCCCCGCCCTGGCGGTCTGCCAGCTCGCGGCGGTCATCCGGGCTGATGAAATTCATGGCCCGGCCTTGCCCCCATCCGCCTTCAGCCTCTGGCTCGACGACACCCGCCAGGGTTCGATCAAGGTGCTGATGGCCCTGGCGATTGCCGGCTGGGCCCTGCCCATCCTGCCCGGCACACCTTTTTTTCTGATGGCCTGGTGGCTCGGCTGGCGTCCCGAGACCGCTCCCGAATCAGCTGAACCGAAGCTCGAGCCAGCCGTTCTCGAGCCGGGCCGCTGAGCACTGCCTCTTCTGGAGGGCTGCCGGCAGATCCAGCAGCCGGCGCTGGCCCCCGCTGATCAGCACCAGCATCGTCCCGACCTGCCGCACGTCCAACTCGCTCTTGTTGACGCCGGCCATGGGCAGCCGCCACGTGCCTGCCGCCGCATCGACAAGGTGGCGATCAGCGGGCACGACCGCCTGCAGGAACGCCTGGAGGGCGACGACGTCGGTGCCATGGCCGAGCGCCGCACCGACCAGCTCCTGCGGCCACCAGGGCGGTCGTGTCGTGAGGAGCCCATCCGCGGCAGGGCCATGCAGCCCGAGGCGACTGGGCAGAAAGCCCCGCAGGGCGGCACAGCTGAGGCGCTGACGCAGCAGGCGCGCCTCCGGATCGGCACACTCCAGGGCCAGGCTCAGCTGCCAGGGCCCAGCGGGGGCCAGCAGCTCAGCCATGCGCTCCAGCCGGGCACGCCACAGCGCGTCCAGACGCAGGCTCGTCGAGGGTGGCAGCCGCAGACGAAGCACGATCTCCAGGCTGGCGAGCGACTGCCGGGTCTGATCCCACCAGAGCAGAAGCGGTTCGAGCAGGGTCTCCACCAGCGCCGGCCCGGTGCGGGCCAGCTCCAGCAGGGCCAGCGCCTCAGCCGGCGCCGGCAGCAGCACGGTGAGGGCAGGGCTCCGCTCGAGCGCTTCCGCCAGACACAGGCACCGCAGCAGCATGTCCACACCAGGCAGGGGCGGGATCAACAGCGGCTCCATCGCCTGCAGCTGCAGCAGGTCGATCCAGGCCTCCAGACGGGGCTCCAGCTGCTGCCACAGCCCAAGGGCGTAGGGAACGGCCGCATAGGAGCGCAGCAGTCCCTCAGGAAGCTGGGACGGATTGTGCTCCAGCCATTTCTCACCGCTGAGGTCGAGAACAGGAATCTCCGCACGCCCCCCCAGACGCTGGTCCGCCAGCACGAGGCCGCAGGCCAGCGAGGCGAGATCGGCGCCGATGAAATGCAGAACCTGACCCTGGGGATCCATCAACGGGTGACGATGTCGTGATCGGGCTGCGGTGATGCGCATCAGCCTGGATCAGCTTTACAGTCCGGCGTATCCTTACCGCTTCCCACCCTCGGCATGTTTGAGTTCGAGACCGTCCTCGCCTTCGGGGTGGGAGCGAGCCTGGTTGCCCTTGCCCCGATGGTGCGGCGCATGGGCAACCACAAGCTCAGTGATTCGATGAGCAGCGTCGGCAAGACCATGGCCAAGAGCGGCATCAAGGTCGGCATCACCGTCGCCGGGGTCGCCGGCAGCGCCGCCCGAAACGTTGCCCGCACGGCGGCTGAGGCGGCGGAATCATTCGTCGATCTGGTCGCCGAGGCCCAATCCGAGCTGGACGACAACGCCGCTGCGGCCGACAAGCCTCCTGCCGCCGAGACGACCATCACCAAGGTCAGCGTCGACTGACACCCAACCGACGTTCTGTCGATCACACACCCGACCGCCACTCCCGCCGCGACCAATTAAGTGCTTTCCGAAACACCCCGTCTGCCGCATCTCTCCGTGGTGCCCGAGACCCGGAGCGGTTCCGCCGCCGACGGCTTCACAGTGGAGGAGGTGCTGCACCACGGTCCGCGGCGGGTCCGGTTCCGCATCGGTGGTCCCGCCACGAACTGGCTCAAACTCCAGCAGGCCCTTAGCCAGTCCCGGGAGGTGAGGCATGTGCGTCTCAACTCCCTCGCCGGCTGCTGTGCGGTTGAGTTCGATCGCCAGGCCGGGATCGATCCCCTGCAGTGGCTCGCGCAGCTCCCCGATGCCCTGCCCTCCCTGGAGCGGCTGGCCGACACACCGGCCGGCCCCGCGGCCTCCAGCGGCGACAGCGCCGCCGACGACGAGGAGGAGAGCTTCGTCCCGAGCCGGATCATCCTCCCGATCAGCTCCCTGATCCTGTCGCTGCTGGCCGGTCCGCTGTCGCTGCCGCCGCTGGCGGTGGCGGTCTTCATCCTGGTCTCCTCACACCTCACCTTCAAGCGGGCCTGGCAGGGCGTTAAGGAGGAACGCAAGGTCAACGTCGATTTCCTCGACGCCATGGCCGTGACCCTGCACAGCCTGGAGGGTTTCCTGGTCGGGCCGGCGATGATGATCACGATGATCGAGGGCGGCGAGGCGGTACGCGACGCCACCCAGCGGACCGCCCGCTCGGCCAATACCGATCTGCTGGCCAGCCTCCAGACCGACGTTCGGCTTCTGGTGGATGGCACCGAAGTGATCGTGCCCAGCACCAGCCTGCAGGCGGGGGACCGCATCGTGCTGTTCCCCGGCGACCAGATTCCGGTGGACGGCCGCATCGTCAGTGGCGAGGGATCCCTCGACGTGGTGAAGCTGACGGGAGAATCGGTCCCGCGTCATGCCGGCCCCGGCGACGAGGTGCTGGCGGGCTTCCTGCTGCTGGAGGGCAACCTCGTCGTGGAGACCGAGGCGGTTGGTGAAGCCACGCGCGTCGGGCAGATCACGGCGATGATCCAGTCGGCTCCCGTGTACGACACCCGCGTCGGCAACGTGGCCGGCAGGGTCGCCAATCGCTTCGTGCTGCCCACCCTGGCGCTGGCGGGGCTTTCGCTGTTGCTGAGCGCCGGCAACATCGCCCAGGCGGCCTCGCTGCTGATGTTCGATCTCGGCTCCGGTCTGCGCGTGTCCGTGCCCACCGCGATCATGGCGGCCCTCACCCGCGCCGGCAGCCAGGGTCTGCTGGTCCGCAGCGGCCGCTCGCTCGAGCAGTTGGTCGACATCGACGTGGTGGTGTTCGACAAGACCGGCACCCTCACCCAGGGGCACCCGTCGGTGGTGAATGTGGAGGTGGTGGAGGGTGTGCACGCGATCGAGAGACTGGTGCAGCTCGCCGCCTCGGCCGAGCAGGGCCTCAATCACCCGGTGGCCGAAGCGATCGTCAAGCACGCCGAACACCTGGGCCTCAGCACCGAGGAGTGCGAGGAATGGGATTACCGCATCGGCCGCGGTGTGGTCGCCCGCATCAAGGGTCACAGCGTGCTCGTGGGCAACGCCAAGTTGCTGCGCGAGGAGCAGCTCGAGCCGGCCACCCCCAGCCTCGATCCGGAGCTTGAGACCGCCACACCGGTGTATCTGGCGGTGGACGGCAGGGTGGTCGCCGTGATCTACGCCGCCGACGCCCTGCGTCCCGACAGCCCGGCGATGGTGGCCGAACTGCACCGCCGGGGGATCCAGGCCCACAGGCTCACCGGCGATGTCAGCAGCGTCGCCCATGCGGTGGCCCGCCGCCTCGGCCTGCAACCCGCGGAGGTTCACGCCGATGCCCTGCCGGACCAGAAGGCGACGCTCGTGCAGGAGCTCAGCCAGAAGGGACACAAGGTGGCCTTCGTCGGGGACGGCATCAACGACTCCGCCGCACTCGCCTACGCCGACGTGTCGGTCTCCTTCGCCTCCGGCAGCGATCTGGCCCGCGAGACGGCAGACATCGTGCTCACCAATGACAAGGTGTCGGACCTGATCGTGGCGATGGATCTGGCCCGAGAGACCTTCAGCCTGGTGAAGCAGAACATCGGCATCGTCGGGGTCCCGAACCTCTCGGCGCTGGTGATCGGCACATTCCTGCCGGTGAGCCCGATCGCCGCCGTGCTTCTCAACAACGGCTCCTGCCTCGTGGCTGCCGCCAACGCCCTGCGGGTGCTCGGCTTCAGGAGCCGGAGCCTGACCGCTGCGGCGCCCCCCCCCGAGCCGCAGGCCACCACGGAATCGGCACCCGAGGCACCCACGGCTGCGGCATCTCACGCCGGCCAAGGTCCCGCCTCCAACACCAACTCTCCTGAGGTGGAGGAGGTGATCAGCGTCGGCGCCCTGTCCAGGCGCCTCGGGGTGGCACACCAGAGCATCACAGCCCGCCGCCGGCGTGGTGATTTCGCCACCTGGATTCAATCGCTCGATCCGGCCGGCTACCGCTGGTCCTACTGCGAAGGCTCAAAGTCCTACCGCCGGGACACCATCGCCGCTGGGGTCTGATCCGTGGCGCCGACGCGCTGCAACGGGCTCAGCCAACTGGGCATGGCGCCCATCGGACCCGTCGCGGTGAACCGCGCCACGGCCAGGGTTCCGAACACGGATCCGTCCTCATCATGAGCGGTGTCGCATCGCTGGCAACCAGCCTGCAGGCAGCAGTGGCCGTGGCGGTGGCGACGACGTTCGACGACATCATCTATCTCACCGGATTTTTTGCCGATCGGGATCGCAACTTCCACACCGCCCATGTCGTCGTCGGGGAATGCCTGGGCTTTTCAGCCCTGATCGCGACCAGCCTGGTCGCCAGCCAGATCCTGCGCCACAGCGCCGCCTCACAGGAGACCGGCTGGCTTGGCGTGGTTCCGATCCTGGTGGGCCTATTCAGCCTGGTGGCATTGATTCGCTCTCCGCAGAGCCGTGGGCCCACCGGACGAAGCGGCCTGAATCCGGACGCGACCCTGCCTCGCCCCATCCCCGGCACAGCCGGGGCAGCGCGCCAGGGGCTGCTGCAGGCGTTTGGTGATCGAAGGAGCTATGTGGTGGCGGCGATCGCCATCTCGAATGGTGCCAACAATCTGGCCGTCTACATCCCCCTGCTCGGCAACAGCAGCCTCGGCGCCTCCCTGCTGACGATCGCCGTGTGCTACTCGGCAGTTCTGACCTGGATCTTCGTGTCGTTTCGCCTCACGCGCCTGCCTGGACTGGCGGAGCTGCTGAGCCGCCATGCCAATCAGGTCTTCCCCTTTGTGCTGATGGGCATCTCGAAAAATCGGAATAAAGGCTGACTTGGCACCCAGATGAGCTAGAATCAGAGCAACAAGATCCGTGCGAACTATGGGGCAGAGAGGCTTTTGGGATGAACAGCATAGAGTCGCAAAGCTTCAAGAGAAGAAGCCAGTT
>JBJTBH010000140.1:0-4258 GCA_046091285.1 Cyanobacteriota bacterium
AGCCGTGGCCCTGGTGACCCTGCGCCCGGCCGGGTGTCCACCCAGCCCCAGCGCCGGGTTGGCCCCCACGGCCGCCACGCGCTGGGCCAGTTCGCGAGAGCGGGCAACCCGCAGCCGTGGCACCCCGTCCACCGGTCCGACGGCCGTGGGCAGCTGACAGGGCAGGCCCGAGGGCGCCAAGCTGAACGGAGTTCCATGGCCGGCCCCGGGCCGTGATGCTGCGTCGATGCTGGAGCGCCTGGTTCTGCCGATCTGGCTGCTTCTGAGCCTGGCGCTGCAGATGCTGGTGCTCAATCTCTGGGTGCTGCGTCAGCTGCTGCTGCCCCTGGCGCCCTTCCCGGCCCTGTTCGTGACCGCCGCCCTGCTGGCGTTTCTGCTGTCGATCCCCTGCCAGTGGCTCACCGATCGCGGGTTGCCACGGCCCTTGAGCCTGCTGGTGGTGCTCGGCGTGAGCGGCAGCTTTCTCGTGGGTTCGATCCTGCTTGTGCTGCCGCGGCTGGTCAACCAGCTGGTGGAGCTGGTGGCGGCCCTGCCGGGCTGGCTGGCGGAGGGGCAGGTGCTGCTGGGGCAGCTGCAGCAGTGGGCGGCGGCTCGGGGCTGGCCCACGGACTTCGGTGATCTCACCGGTGATCTGCTCGGTCGCTCCAGTCAGCTCGCCAGTCAGTTCAGCCAGCAGCTGTTCGTGGTGCTCGGCACCACCTTCAGCCTCACCCTCAACACCGTGATCGTGCTGGTGCTGGCGGTGTTTCTGCTCGTCGGTGGTGAATCCACGGCCCGCGGCCTGGTGCTCTGGTTGTCGCCGTCGGTGCGCAGCCTGGTGCTCGATACCCTCAACCGCACCTTCCGTGGTTATTTCGGCGGCCAGGTGCTGCTGGCGGTGATCCTGAGCGGTGCTCAGATTCTGGTGTTCACCCTGCTGGGGATTCCGTATGGCGTGTTGTTTGCCGTGGCGATCGGCTTCACCACCCTGGTGCCCTATGCCGCTGCCCTGACGATCCTGCTGGTCAGTGCCCTGCTGGCCCTCGACAATCCCCGCACCGGCCTGGAGGTGCTGGCGGCGGCGATCAGCGTCGGTCAGGTGGTGGATCAGGTGATTCAGCCGCGGCTGATGGGCAGCATCGTCGGGCTGCAACCGGCCTGGCTGCTGGTGTGCCTGCCGATCGGGGCCCGGGTGGGCAGCCTGATGGGCCTCGGTGAGCTGCTCGGGCTGCTGCTGGCGGTGCCGGTGGCCAGCTGCCTCAAGACCTTTCTCGACGTCTGGGCGATGCAGCTGCGGGCTGGAGAGCAGGTGGAGCCTTTGCCCTGAGTGGGGGTCTTGCCTGGGGGCGGAGAGGGCCGGCTTCGGGGGGACTCCGCTGCCTCCCAGGGGCCGGTTCAGAGGTCCTGAGGGCACAGGTGCCGGTGGCGGTGCCGGTGCCGCTTTCAGAGCCTGACCCTGATGGTCCTCCGTCCTGGCAGGCGGATCGTCGTGGTCGGACCCCTCCGTTGCTTGCTTTTCAGGCTTCGCCGGCCTCCGGGATGACGCTGTTGGTGTACAGGTAGGCCAGAACCTGGGCCACGCTCTGCTCCAGGGTCTGGCTGCCGGTGTCCACCCGCAGCTCCGGGGATTCGGGTGCTTCGTAGGGGCTGGAGATGCCGGTGAACTCCTTGATCTCGCCGGCGCGGGCCTTGGCGTAGAGCCCCTTGGTGTCGCGCGTCTCGCAGGTGCTCAGATCGGCGGCGCAGTGGATCTCGATGAAATCCCCGTCTTCAACCAGGGCCCGGGCCCGATCGCGGTCGGCCTTGAACGGCGACACAAAGGCGGTGAGCACGACGACGCCGGCATCGAGGAAGAGCTGTGCCACTTCGCCGATGCGACGGATGTTCTCCTCGCGGTCGGCATCGGAGAAGCCCAGGTCCTTGCAGAGCCCGTGGCGGACGTTGTCGCCATCGAGCACGTAGCAGGCCAGCCCCTGCTCGAACAGGGCTGAGTTGACCGCATTCGCGAGAGTGCTCTTGCCGGCTCCCGAGAGCCCCGTGAACCAGAGGATGGCGCTGCGATGACCCCGCTGATGGGCCCGGGCCGCCCGGGTCACGGTCGAGTGGTGCCAGACGATGTTGGTGGCGGAGCCCTGGTTGGTGATGGCGCCGTAGGGCGAGCTGGCGGTCATGGCGATACGGCTTGGGGGCTGGCGCCCATTGTCCTCCCTGGGGATGGTTGCTCCAGCACCCAGGTGGGCCGGGTCCGCTGCCTCGTCACGGCGCGATTCAGAAGCTCTTGATCAGCAGCGAGAGGCCCATCAGCAGCGAGAGGGTCTCAAAGGCCCGTTTCACCAGGCGGTTGCCCTTGACGATCGCCAGATGGGCGCCGAGGTAGCCGCCTGTGATCGAACCGGCCAGCAGCATCGGCAGCCAGCTCCAGGCGATCTGCCCCTGGCTGCCGAGGGTGATCGCGCCGGCCCCGTTCCAGAACAGTCCCACCAGGATCAGGGTGTAAGCGACGGCGCGGCTGTAATCGAGCCCGAACCAACGCACCAGCCACAGGGTGACGAACAGGCCGGTTCCGGAGGTGAGGGAGCCGTTCAGGACGCCGATCGTGGCCAGCCCGATGCCGCCCACCACCATCCGCCCTGGGGTCAGCGGCCGCCTGATGCCTGTGGTGCCCAGCGTTGGATTGGCCAGGGAATAGAGACCGATGCCGATCGTGAGCAGGCCGAGCATCAGAGTGCAGAGCCTGGGTGGCAGGGCCAGGACCACCCGGGCCCCCAGCACCACGCCGGGGAGGCCGGTGGCCAGGATGAAGGCCGCCAGGCGTGGATTCAATGAACGTTCGCGGGCATGGCGCAGGGTGGCGCCGATCCCCAGGGCGACGCTGGCGAGCTTGTGGGTGGCCAGGGCCAGCGGAAAGTTCAGCCCGAGCAGGATCAGCACCGGCAGCTGCACCAGGCCGGCTCCCCCGCCGGCCAGGGCCGAGAGCAGATTCGCCACCAGGGCCGCGGCGAACAGGCCCAGTTGCAGCAGCAGATCAGCCGGGGTCACGGATGGTGCTCCGCTGCGGATCGATCCATCCTGCTCTCAGGGGGGACCGCCGCTCAGGCCGTCAACCGCCCGCCTGCTTCGGGCGATAGCCGGCGTTCTCCAGGGCCGCCAGGGCCGGCGCCACCTGATCGCCCTGCAGTTCGAGCACGCCGTCCTTGAGGGTGCCGCCCGTGCCGGCCACCGCCTTCAGCTGCTTGAGCAGCGTCTTCAGCTCGGCGTCCGGGGCTTCCAGGCCCGTGATCGCCGTCACCAGCTTTCCGCCCTTGCCGGCCTTGGTGCGCTGCACCCGCACCCTTTGCTGGGCTTTGGGGGTGGGTTCGGCCGCCGGGCCCGGCGGACGCTGCAGGCTGCTGCCCAGGCTGCCCGTGGTGCTGAACTCCTGCCAGCCCCCCTTCTTGGCCATGGTGTGCGCTGCGCGGCTGCCGGTGATTCTGATGGGCGACAGCCGCCGGCTGAATCGATGACAGGCCTGGCTGATGGCTGATTCTCACGGGTCGGTGGCTGAAGGGAGGAGAGGGGCGGAGAATGGGATCCAAGGGCTGCGGTCACGGTGCTGTCTGACAAGTTGTTTTTCTGGTTGTTTCAGAGCGCGCCGGATCGGATTGTGGCGTTGCTGGAAGGGATGCCGGAGGATGCGAAGGGATGCCGCTTCACGGCACCGGTCCTGAAGGAACGGGAGTATCGACGGGATGGATTGTTCCTGCCGCCATCTGGTCGAGAGGATCTGCCGGCGGTGATTCTGGAGGCGCAGATGGCAGCAGATCCAGGATTTCTGCGGCGTTTGTATGCGGAAGCTGCGCGGTTGTTGCAGCAGGAACCTGAGATTGGTGACTGGTGTGTGGTGGTGATCACGCCATCGCGACAGCTGAATTTCGGAGCTGTGGAAGCGGTGGCGGAATTCGTGGAGCGTCGGGTGCGTTGGGTGGAGCTGGAGCCAGGGTGCTGGGAGGAGCCTGTGCCGTTGCTGCAGCGGGTGCTGGGGTTGCTGCTGCAACCGGAGCTGGAGATTGTGGGGAGGACGCGTGAGCTGCGTGAGCAGGCGTTGGCAACGGAGCCTGGAGAAGGGATCGATGAGTTGATTGCGGCTATTCTGGTGACACGGTTTCCGAGCCGGTCGATCCCTGAGATCTGCGCGATGGGCGGCATCACAGTCGAGGAGTTCAGCCAGAGCCGGATCTACCGGGAGATCGTGGGCATCGGCGAAGCGCGCGGCCTGGCGCTTGGTGAAGCGCGCGGTAAG
>JBJTBH010000141.1:0-4171 GCA_046091285.1 Cyanobacteriota bacterium
GTAGATCTCCACCACCCGGCCCTTGGGGTAGCCGCCGCCCAGGGCCAGGTCAAGGGTGAGGGCGCCGGTGGGGCTGGTCTCGATCCGCATGCGCGAGGCATCCCCCAGGCGCATGATCGAGCCCTTGCCGAAATTGCGTTCAATCTGGTTCAGCACCAGGCCCAGCGCCTTGTCGCGCTCGGGATTGGCGGGGTTGGCGGTGGTGGTTCCGGTGGCTGCGGAGTTGGAGCTGCTGCGGCTGGTCTTGTCGTCGGCGGGCATGTCTACGAATCAGCGATGGAGCAGGCCGCGGAGCAAGGGAGCCGGCGGAACCGGAGCCATCCTGCGCGACCTCACAGGGAGAAGTGCCACCCGAGGGGCCAACCGTTCCACCTGGCCTGTAGTACAGGTGTACGTTAGCGGGTCGTGGCGGTGGGCGCCAGGGTCGGCCTTGTGCCCTTCAGCCGTGGAGGGGCCAGGCCTGCAGGGATTGCGCGAAGGTCTCGGGTTCCAGCAGGGCGATGCCCTGCGGCAGGTCCTCGGCGTCGTGGGGTCCCAGATAGCCCCAGCTCACCAGGAAACAGCGCACCGCCTCCAGGCCGGCCGTGCAGCGCACGGTTTCAAGGGTGGGGCGGCGGTCTTCGATGAACCACAGCGGCGCCGGTTGATCGGCGCTGAGCTGCTGCAGAACCTCCGGTTTGCTGCCCTGCTCATGGCCGTAGACGGCACGCGGCTCCAGGCCATAGGCCTGCAGCAGCTCGCGGGCGAAGGCGCCGCCCTTGGTGGTCAGCACCAGCCAGTCGCTGCCTTCGCCGACCAGCTGGCGCAGACGCTCCGGCACACCGGGGTAGGGATGGTGCAGGGCCAGCCAGCCGGCGGGGTCGTCGCGGATGGCGTCGTGACGGAGGGTCTCCAGGCTGGTCTGCAGTGCCGTCGGCTCCAGCTGCCAGCGCTGCAGGGCTGCGCCGAGATGTCTGTCGTAGTCGGCCAGGACGGCTGGCAGGTCGAGATCGGGGCGCGACAGCTCCAGGGCCATCAGCACCATCTCCCAGCCTTTGTGGATCAGGGGCCGCAGGACGGCGAAGCCCGGCGGGGCCAGCTCAGGCAGCTGCTGCTGGGGGCGCAGGGCCAGGGCGGCGCGGCGGGCGCTCCACCAGTACTCGGCCATGCCATCCACCAGCACGCCGTCGAAATCGAACACCAGCAGGGGGTGGATCGCCATGGGGCTCCGCGGACAGACCGGAGGATCACCGAGGCGAGCGCAACGGGTCTGGAGAGGTGATCAGAACTGGGCCGCTAGGATTCGAACCAAGGAATCCCGCGACCACAACCCGCAGCCTTCCCCCTTGGCGACGGCCCAATAATCCGGCTTCAGGCCGGGGATGCGTTCCGGCCTGTGGCCGGTCCTTGATTCCAGCCAATGGCTGGACCTCAGATAGTTACCCACAACAGGGGGGCCTTCGTCAATCGCTCCACCAGGCGAAACAGGCCTCTGCAGCGCTACGGCGGCACAACCCCACCGGCTGCGGGAGGCCACACCGCCGGCAGAACCCCGCCAATCCCCCCGCCGGCGCCCCAGCGCTCAACGGGGGAAGACCCGCAGCCGCTGCCAGGCTCCGCGCCCGAAGCTGGCCGACCGCAGCCCGTAGCGCTCCACCAGGTCCGCCTGCCGCTCCCGCACCGACTCCTCCCTCGGCAACAATTCCACGGGCCGGCCTTCGGGAAGCACCACCCGCTCCACCGCCAGTCGACATTCCTCGAGGGCCGCCAGGACGTCGGCGGGATCGGAGGGAGAAGGGGACGGCGCAGTCCCCTCCACCCCAGGCCCCTGGGACCGTCGCTGGCGGCTCAGCAGACGTTCGATGGCGCGCTGAATCTGAGCGGCGGCATCGGCCTTGATCACAAGAATCGGCACCCCCATCTGCTGAGCCAGACGGCGGATGTGCGGCTCACGGCCCAGCTGCTGACGCAGGCTGAGCACGGCATCGGCCTCCGGCACCGCCGACACGCGACGCACCGGCCACTGATGCTGGCGAACCACCTGCTCGACCAGAAGCGCACTGACGCCACAGCAGAAGAGCCGCAGCACCGGCTCCGGGTCCGCCACAGCTCCGGAGGTCAGGCCTGCCGCCGCCTCAGCGGGCTCAGCGACAGGAGGCGCGGTCGAGGCCGCCTCGTCGTCCTCGATGCCGGCGAAGGGGCGCCCCTGGGGATCCGGCACCGGCACCGGCGCCAGGGGCCGGCCGAGGGAGCGCCGAGGCGGACGCGCCTGCCGCTCACGCGGCGATTCAGCGGAGGACTCCGCCTCCTCAAGGCGCCACTGGCCGTTGTCGCCGAGCACGCGGATCTGGGGCCGCACGCTCTGCCCCCGCAGCAGCAGATCGACGGTGCGGGACACATCGCGATGCACCAGCCAGCGATGGCGGCTGTGCATCTCCACCGCCAGGGGAAAGGTCGGTTCGGCCGCCCGTTCGAGCACCGTCTTCTGGGTGTGGCGGCGGCGGGCCTCCTCATCGCCGAGGGTCACCGACTGGATGCCACCGACCAGATCGCTGAGGGTGGGATTCTTGAGCAGATTGGCCAGCTCGTTGCCGTGGGCCGTCGCCACCAGCTGCACCCCCCGTTCGGCGATCGTGCGGGCGGCCTGCGCTTCCAGCTCGGTGCCGATCTCATCGATGACGATGACCTCAGGCATGTGGTTTTCCACCGCCTCGATCATCACCTGATGCTGCAGCTCCGGCCTCGCCACCTGCATGCGTCGGGCCCGACCGATGGCGGGATGGGGGATGTCGCCGTCGCCGGCGATCTCATTGCTGGTGTCGATCACCACCACCCGCCGTTGCAGGTCATCGGCCAGCACCCGGGCGATCTCGCGCAACGCCGTGGTCTTGCCGACGCCGGGGCGCCCCATCAGCAGCAGGGACTGGCCGGTATCGAGCAGATCGCGCACCAGGACGGCGGTCCCGAAGCCCACCCGCCCAACCCGACAGGTGAGACCCACCACCTCGCCAGTGCGGTTGCGGATGGCGCTGATGCGATGCAGGGTGCGCTCGATGCCGGCCCGGTTATCACCACCGAAGGCCCCGAGGCGACGGAGCACGGCGGCCAGATCCTCACGATCGATCGGTACATCGCCAAGGTCGACGGCCTTGCCGGCATAACGGGCCTCCGGCACCCGCCCGAGGTCGAGCACCACCTCCAGCAACTGGTCGCGGGCTTCGGGCGTCATCAAGGCCTGACGCACGGGCGCCGGAAGCACCTCCAGCAGACGATCCAGGTCATCGGTGACCCGCTGGGGTGCCTTCACCGGGGATCCGGGGGCGTCCGCCGCGGGACCTGGCGGAATGGGAACAACGGAATCGATGGAGAAGCGGGGCCGCAGGGGCCGCAGGGCTTCCTGCGTTCTAGCGGGCGCCATCGTCCCTCCGAAGGGATCGAGAGAGCGGACGCCCGGACGCGGCCGCCCGCTCAGCGGGGCCAGGACTTTCGGGCGGAGACCAGGGCGGAATCCGCGTCGCCAGCCAGAGTTGGCAGACCTCTCACGTCCACTGCGTTGCCCCATGGACCATGCCCTTCCCGAGCACGGCACGCTTCTGCACGTCGGCTGCGGAGGCAAACGCATCGACCGCACACCCTTCGCCGGGAGCGGCTGGCAGGAACTGCGCCTCGACATTGACCCGAGCGTCGAACCCGACCTGGTGGGCAGCCTCACGGACCTCGGAGCCGTGGCTGAC
Source organism: Cyanobacteriota bacterium (assembly GCA_046091285.1). Lineage (GTDB taxonomy): Bacteria > Cyanobacteriota > Cyanobacteriia > PCC-6307 > Cyanobiaceae > CAIXOZ01. The sequence continues at coordinate 3,714 of JBJTBH010000141.1, forward strand.
GCCTCGGTGGACGCCGTCTTTTCCTCCCACAACCTGGAACATCTTTATCCCCACGAGGTGCCGACGGCCCTGGCCGAATTCCGGCGGGTCCTGAAACCATCCGGCCTGGTGGTGATCACCTGCCCGGACCTGCAGACGGTGGCGGCCCTGGTGGCGGAGGACCGGCTGGTGGAGCCGGCGTACACCAGCGGCATGGGGCCGATCACCCCCCTGGACATCCTTTACGGACATCGGGCTTCGCTGGCGGCGGGCAACCACTACATGGCCCATCGCTGCGGCTTCACCCGCACTGTGCTGACGGGAACGGTGCGGGCCGCAGGATTCGTGCAGTGCGCCAGCCTGCGCCGTCCGAGCGCCTTCGATCTGTGGATCCTGGCGACCGTGGAGACATGGTCTGACGAGCGCCTGCGCGAGGCCGCCGGACGGTTGCTGCCGAGCGGCTGAAACCTGCCGGTCAC
>JBJTBH010000142.1:0-10364 GCA_046091285.1 Cyanobacteriota bacterium
TTCCCCGGACCTAAACCCCATGGGATTGCCCTGGTATCGGGTGCACACGGTCGTCATCAACGACCCGGGCCGACTGCTGGCCGTGCACCTCATGCACACAGCTCTGGTTGCCGGCTGGGCCGGCTCCATGGCGCTTTATGAGCTCGCCATCTTCGATCCCTCCGACCCGGTCCTCAACCCCATGTGGCGGCAGGGGATGTTCGTCATGCCCTTCATGGCCCGCCTGGGCGTGACCGGCAGCTGGGGCGGTTGGAGCATCACCGGTGAGACCGGTGTTGATCCCGGCTTCTGGAGCTTCGAAGGTGTGGCGGCTGCCCACATCATTTTCAGCGGCCTTCTCTTCCTGGCCGCCATCTGGCATTGGACCTACTGGGATCTGGAGATCTGGCAGGACCCCCGCACCGGTGAACCGGCGCTCGACCTGCCCAAGATCTTCGGCATCCACCTGCTGCTTGCCGGTCTCGGCTGCTTCGGCTTCGGAGCCTTCCATCTCACCGGTGTCTTCGGACCGGGGATGTGGGTGTCCGATGCCTACGGTCTGACCGGGCACCTTGAACCGGTGCAACCAGCGTGGGGACCGGAAGGCTTCAACCCCTTCAACCCCGGCGGCATCGTCGCTCACCACATCGCGGCCGGCATCGTCGGCATCATCGCGGGCATCTTCCACATCACCAGCCGTCCCCCCGAGCGTCTCTACAAAGCGCTGCGGATGGGCAACATTGAAACGGTTCTGGCGAGCGCCATCGCCGCCGTGTTCTTCGCCGCCTTTGTCGTGGCGGGCACCATGTGGTACGGAGCCGCGGCAACGCCGGTCGAGCTCTTCGGCCCCACCCGCTATCAGTGGGATCAGGGGTACTTCAAGACGGAAATCAACCGTCGCGTTCAGACAGCCCTTGATCAGGGCGCCACGAAGGAAGAGGCCTACGCCGCCATTCCTGAAAAGCTGGCCTTCTATGACTACGTCGGCAACAGTCCTGCCAAGGGCGGTCTGTTCCGCGTCGGTCCGATGGTCAATGGCGATGGTCTGCCGACCAGCTGGATCGGTCACATCGCCTTCACCGATCAGGATGGTCGCGATCTGGAAGTTCGCCGTCTCCCCAACTTCTTCGAGAACTTCCCTGTGGTTCTCCAGGACAAAGATGGGATCGTGCGTGCTGACATCCCCTTCCGTCGTGCTGAAGCCAAGTACTCGTTCGAGCAGACCGGCGTGACGGCAACCGTCTATGGCGGTGCCCTCAACGGTCAGACCTTCACCGACCCTGCCGACGTCAAGCGTCTGGCCCGCAAGGCCCAGCTGGGTGAAGCCTTCGAATTCGATCGCGAGACCTACCACTCCGACGGCACCTTCCGCAGCTCACCGCGCGGCTGGTTCACCTTCGGCCACGCCACCTTCGCGCTGCTCTTCTTCTTCGGCCACATCTGGCACGGTGCCCGCACCCTCTACCGTGATGTGTTCGCCGGTATCGATCCCGATCTCGGCGAGCAGGTGGAATTCGGTCTGTTCCAGAAACTGGGCGACCGCACCACCCGCCGTCTGCCGGAGGGCTACGTGCCGCCGGCCGGCACCACCCTCAGCTGATCGCCGGTATCCCGACGAAACCCATGGAGAGCTTCGCTGACATCCTGATCCTGGCCCTGGCCATTTCCACCCTGTTCTTCGCCATCGCCTTCCGCGATCCCCCGAAGATCGGCAAGTGAGCCCAGAAACTCTGAGGATGATCCCCTGACCATCCCCGCCCCCGGCCCTCAAAGGCCGGGGGCTTTTTCATGGAAGTGAGGCGACCGGACTGGCGGCAGGGCTACCGGTCAGACATCTGAACCGCAGGCGCCCAGGCCTGCTGCCGGCAACGAAGGCCGGCAGGGTCTCAGCGTGGGACCGGACAGAGAGAAAAGACGGACAGTCTCATGTCATGACAAGGCTTCTGAGGTCATTGATCGCAAGACCCATGCCAAGGAGACCTTTTCAAGCTGTTGTTCACTGTCTACACTTGACTCATCGTTGTAGGAATTTCAGGGATGGAGTGTCCCTCCTGCCAAAACACCGACAGCAGGGTGCTGGAATCCCGCTCCGCCGATGGAGGCCGCAGCGTGCGGCGGCGGCGTGAGTGCCTCAGCTGTACAACCCGATTCACCACGTACGAACGGGTCGAAACCATGCCGGTGATCGTGGTCAAGCGCCATGGCCACCGCGAGGCCTTCAGCCGTTCGAAGCTTCTCCATGGTCTGCTGAGGGCCTGTGAGAAAACAGGCCTGGAGCCCGCACGTCTCGAAGAGGTGATCGATGCGATCGAACAGACGCTGCAACAGCGGAACAGTCGTGAGGTGAGCAGCAATGACATCGGCGAACTGGTGCTGCAGCAACTCGGAGAGATCAGTGAAGTGGCCTATGTGCGCTTTGCCTCTGTGTATCGCCAGTTCCAGGGAATCGACGACTTCGTGGCTGCCCTCGATGGCCTGAGCCGCCGGCAGCCCCACCGGGAGCCGCCCCCCCTGGCGGCGCTGCTCGCAGGCTGAGGATTCACGGCAGGGATGCGGGAAGAAAGGACTCGACTGGCTGTGTAGAGTCGCCTTTCGCGCGTGCTGCCGGCGGGCAGCGACGGGCACCCATCGAACTGCCGCAGGCAGACCGCCGACCCCGATCCCATGACCCTGACCCCTACCGATCCCGGCCTCGTCGATGACGCGGTCGATCACGAGCTGGAAGCGACCGACGAACTGCTCGATCTGTCCGTGCCCGAGGACGTTCCCACGGCCGATGACCCGAGCAGCCGTGCCGCCGCCCGTGACATGGATGGGGTGGGGTTCACCCTGGAGGAATTCGCCTCCCTCCTGAGCAAGTACGACTACAACTTCAAGCCCGGTGACGTCGTCAACGGCACCGTGTTCGCCATGGAGCCCAAGGGCGCCATGATCGACATCGGCGCCAAGACCGCCGCCTTCATGCCGCTGCAGGAGGTGTCGATCAATCGCGTCGAGAACCTCAGCGATGTGCTTGAACCCGGTGAGGTCCGTGAGTTCTTCATCCTCAGCGAAGAGAACGAAGACGGCCAGCTCACCCTTTCGATCCGCCGGATTGAATACCAGCGGGCCTGGGAGCGGGTGCGTCAGCTGCAGAAGGAAGACGCCACCATCTACAGCGAAGTGTTCGCGACGAACCGCGGTGGCGCCCTGGTGCGCGTCGAAGGCCTGCGTGGTTTCATCCCGGGCAGCCACATCAGCACCCGCAAGCCGAAGGAAGAGCTCGTTGCCGACTTCCTGCCCCTCAAATTCCTCGAGGTGGACGAGGAACGCAACCGCCTGGTGCTCAGCCATCGCCGCGCCCTGGTGGAACGGAAGATGAACCGCCTCGAAGTCGGCGAAGTGGTGATCGGAACGGTGCGGGGCATCAAGCCCTACGGTGCCTTCATCGACATCGGTGGAGTCAGCGGTCTGCTGCACATCTCCGAGATCAGCCACGAGCACATCGAGACTCCGCACACGGTGCTCAATGTCAACGATCAGATGAAGGTGATGATCATCGACCTCGACGCCGAGCGTGGTCGGATCTCCCTGTCGACCAAGGCTCTGGAACCGGAGCCCGGCGACATGCTCACCGATCCCCAGAAGGTGTTTGACAAGGCCGAGGAAATGGCCGCCCGCTACAAGCAGATGCTGCTCGAGCAGGCCGAAACCGAACCGATGGGCGTCACCCTCGACTGATCAACGGAACACGGTCGCCATGGCCGCCCTGCTGCTCAGGGATCAGAACCTCGGATCCGTGGAAGCGGTGCTGTTCGACAAGGACGGCACCCTCAGCCATAGCGAACCCGAACTCCATGCCCTGGCCACGGCTCGCATGAAGCGCTGCCTCGAGGCCGTTGCGCAGCAACGGCGCCCGGAGCTGCGTCTGCGTCTGATCGAGGCCTACGGCCTCGATCAGGGTGGCGTGCATCCAGCCGGCATCACCGCCGTGGCGACCCGTGACCACAATCTTCTGGCCACCGCCACCACCCTGGCGCAGGTGGGACTCGGCTGGCCCGAAGCCCTGCGACTGAGCGAAGACGTGTTTGACCGCTGTGATCGTTCCGATCATGCCGCCAGTGCGACCACCGAAGGGGCCGTGGCCGCGATCGAACGACTGACAGCGGCCGGAATTCACTGCGCCGTGATCAGCAATGACACCAGCGCCGGCATCGCCCGCTTTCTTGATCGCCATGGGCTCAGCCGTCATGTGAGCGGCATCTGGAGCGCCGACCACTCACCCCGCAAACCGAATCCGGCAGCCGTGCATGGTCTCTGCGCCGAGCTCGGGGTTGCCGTCAGCCGCTGCGCCCTGATCGGCGATGCCAGCAGCGACCTGCAGATGGCCACAGCCGCCGGCATTCCCAGGCATCGGGCCCTCGGGTACATCGCAGGCTGGGGGCAGGCGCCTCCCCTCGGCGATCGTCATCCTCTGATCCAGCACTGGCATGAACTGACGGTCCAGACCGAGAGCTGACCCCCCGGGTGTCCCGGGGCACACCTTGAGGTTCAGGGCCGGGCGATAGGCTCAACTCCGTTTGTGCCGCAGGCATGGGTCGTCACGTCTTCACCTCGGAATCGGTGACCGAGGGGCATCCCGACAAGATCTGTGATCAGGTGAGCGATGCAGTGCTGGATGCGCTCCTCGCCCAGGATCCAACCAGCCGGGTGGCCTGTGAAACCGTGGTGAACACTGGCCTCTGCCTGATCACCGGCGAGGTGACCACCAACGCCCGCGTCGACTTCAACACCCTGGTGCGGGGCGTGATCGCCTCGATCGGCTACAACGGGGCCCGCGCCGGTGGCTTCGATGCCAACAGCTGTGCCGTGCTGGTGGCCCTCGATCAGCAGTCGCCCGATATCGCCCAGGGGGTCAATGAGGCCGATGACCACGCCGGCGATCCTCTCGATCTGGTCGGGGCCGGAGATCAGGGGATCATGTTCGGCTATGCCTGCGATGAAACGCCGGAGCTGATGCCCCTGCCGATCAGCCTGGCCCATCGCCACGCTCGCCAGCTCGCCGCCGTCCGCCACAACGGCACCCTCCCCTACCTCCTTCCGGACGGCAAAACCCAGGTGAGCGTCGTCTACGAAGACGACCGACCGGTGGCGATCGACACGATCCTGATCTCCACCCAGCACACCGCCGAGATTGATGGCATCAGCGAGGAAAGCCGCCTGAGGGAACGGATCGCCGCCGATCTCTGGCGCGAGGTGGTTGAGCCTGCCACCGCCGATCTGGCGCTGAAACCGGACAAGGCAGCCACCCGTTTCCTGGTCAATCCCACCGGCAAGTTCGTGGTCGGTGGGCCGCAGGGGGATGCCGGTCTCACCGGCCGCAAGATCATTGTCGACACCTACGGTGGCTATGCCCGTCACGGCGGTGGCGCCTTCTCAGGCAAGGACCCCACCAAGGTCGACCGTTCTGCGGCCTATGCCGCCCGCCACGTGGCCAAATCCCTGGTGAGCGCCGGGCTGGCCCGCAAAGTGGAAGTGCAGCTGAGTTACGCCATCGGCGTGGCCAGGCCTGTGAGCATCCTGGTGGAAAGCTTCGGAACCGGCCGCCTGAGCAATGACGCCCTGACAGACCTGGTCCAGGAGCACTTCGATCTGCGCCCCGGAGCCATCATCGAAGCCTTCGGCCTCCGGCACCTTCCTGGCCAGCGGGGCGGTCGCTTCTACCAGGAGGTGGCGGCCTACGGGCACTTCGGACGCAGCGATCTGAATCTGCCCTGGGAGGATGTGGACGCCACAGCCCAGGTGCTGCGGGACGCCACCGCCGACGTGCCTGCCGCCGCGGCCGGCTGATTCAGGCGCACGCCATTCGAAGCATCGGCCGCACTGATGGCTGACCGCCGACCGCTGCCGGAGCAACCGCCAGGTCCGCTCGCTCTGGGCGTGGATCTGGGGACCAGCGGGCTGCGCCTGTCGCTGCTCAACCTTAATGGCGAACGGCTGAGCACATGCAGCAGCCGCTATCCCCTGCCCTTTGAGCAGCCGGAAGGCTGGCGCCGGGCCCTGGAGTCGATCGTGCTGCAGCTGCCCCCAGAGCAGCGGGCAGCGATCGGAGCCCTGGCCCTGGCGGGCACCTCCGGCACCCTGCTGCTCTGCGATTCCGGCGGCGTTCCCCGGGGCCCTGCCCTTCCCTATTCCCTCGCCTGCCCGGAGCAGCAGCACCGCCTGAACACGCTGGTGCCAGCCAACCAGGCGGCAGCAAGCCCGAGCAGCAGCCTGGCCCGGGCGCTGCAACTGCTGGATCAGGCCGGCCCTCGCCCATCCGGAGGCTGGAGGTTGCGGCACCAGGCCGATTGGCTGATGGGTTGGCTGCTGGATGACTGGAGCTGGGGTGAGGAGGGCAACAACCTGCGCCTCGGCTGGGATCTGCAGCAGCGGTGCTGGGCGGGATCGATCGCCGACCAGGGCTGGTCCGAAGCCCTGCCGACGATCGTCCCCAGCGGTCAGGTTCTGGGGGTGGTGGCGGGAGCCATCGCCTCACGGCTGGGCCTCAACCCCGGCTGCCGGGTGGTGGCCGGCAGCACCGATGCCAATGCCGCCGTTCTGGCGGCCGACCCTGAAGCCGACGACGGTGTGACGGTCCTGGGAAGCACCCTGGTGCTGAAACGCTTCAGCCCAGAACCGATCCAGGCCGTCGGCATCAGTTGCCATCGCCTGGCCGGTCGCTGGCTGATCGGCGGCGCCTCCAATGCCGGAGGAGCGGTACTGCGCCGCTTCTTCACGGACGATCAGCTGCTGGAACTGAGCCGTCAGATCGACCTCAGCCGCCCCAGTGGCCTGAACCTACGGCCCCTGCTGAGCCGTGGCGAACGCTTCCCAAGCGATGATCCGACCCTGGAGCCGGTGCTGGAGCCGAGGCCGGTGAGTGATGCCCTGTATCTCCAGGCCCTGCTTGAAGGACTGACCGCGATCGAAACCGAGGGTTGGCAGCGGCTGATCGCCCTGGGGGTACCGGCACCGAAACGCCTCCTGACCATCGGCGGCGGCGCACGCAATCCCCTGTGGCGTCGACTGCGGCAGCAGGCCCTGGGAGTACCGGTCCGGAACTGCCCCGATGCCGAACCGGCCCTCGGCATGGCTCGCATCGCCCTGAACTACCTGAAACTGGAGGCTGATCCGATCTGCGGCCCCCGAGCATGAACCAACGCCTGAGCCAGATTCTGTCCATGGCGCTGTTCGTCCTGCTGGCGGGATACGTCGTCTTCAGCGGTGGTCGCCTGGCCTTGCTGCTCTGGCAACGTTTCGGAGCCGGCTGAGCGCCAGAATCCGCCCGACCATCCCTGTCATCCCCATGGCTGCCGATCCCCTCACAGAGGCTGTCAGCGAACGCATCTGTTCGCATATGAACCGTGACCATCGCGAAGCCGTGCTCGCCTATGCCCGTCATTTCGGCGGTCGGCCGGAGGCGCGTGAAGCGCAGATGCTGGCCGTGCGCCCGGAGGCGATGGAACTTTCAGCCGATGGCGAAACGCTCCTGGTGGCCTTCGACCATCAGCTGAGCGACAGCGAGGATGCCCATCGAACCCTGGTGGCGATGCTCCGCTCACTGCCACAGGAGCGCTGATCGCGGCACAGCGGGGCTGAGGACCCGGGGAACCCTGGAAGCAGCCGCAGCTTCCGGAGATGCTGTCCCTCCTCTGGCATGGCCTGCGCGAGCTGATCAGCGTCTCTCCTTGTCCGCGTTGTCGCCGGGCCCTGACGCCAGGGGAGCCGGCCAATGGCCTGTGCCTCGCGTGTCAGGCGGATCTCGGGCTGTCGAAGGCAGGCCTTCAGGGCCATCGACCGCTGCCCTGGTGGGCCCTGGGGTGGTACGAAGGGGATCTGCGACGCCTGCTGCTGAACCTCCGGCCCCACCCCCGTCAGGAGCTGATCGAAGCCCTGGCCGAGCAGCTGAGCCGGGGACTGGCCTGCAACCTCAGCTGGCAGGACCAGCTCACGGGAGCAGCGCCGCTGCTGGTGGCGATTCCAGGCTGGAAACGTCACAGCAACCCGTTACCAGCGCAGCTGAGCAACGCCCTGCAACGACGACTCGGCTGCCAGGAGCGCCCACTGCTGCGCAGGAGTCGACCCACCGTGGGCCAGCACCACCTCAATCACAGCCTGCGTCAGAGCAATCAACGGGGGTCCTTTGCGGTACTGGATCCGGCGCCGGCCAACGGTCCTGCCGTGGTGCTGATCGACGACATCCTCACCAGCGGCGCCACCGCCCGTGCGGCCGCCGAGGCCCTGCAGGAGCGGGGCTGGGCCGTGGCAGGCCTTCTGTGCCTGGCCCGCACACCGCGGCGCCAGAACGCCAGTCCCTGGGCCATGGTCTAAGATGATCAAGTCGCTCCGGTGACGGGCCGGGATAGCTCAGTTGGTAGAGCAGGCGATTGAAAATCGCCGTGTCCCCAGTTCAAATCTGGGTCCTGGCATCAAAAATCAGACATCAAGGAACGCCAATGTCTGGCTTTCATTGATGATTGGAGACTGGAGACAGGTTGCTGGTGCGACCTCCTCACGATGACATTCTGGTTCAGGCATGGGCGCGAGGCGTCCGAGGCGATGGCAGAAGCGCAGGCCGATCCAGGCCCCTGCGCACCTCCGGGGACCTACATCCCTGGAGACCGCGCCACAGAACGTGCGATGACCGTAAGCCGCTGCTCCCATCGACCCCGGACTCGGACTGCTTTCCGGGTTCACGTCACCGCACCTCAAACCGTTGCCTGAACAGAGCACGCTCATGGTTCTCGCTGGTGATGGAGCAGGCCTGGTTGATTGCCAAGACCAGGACCGCCGATGACAGCTGACAAACCGCTAAAGATCTCGCAGGCTCTGGCAGCGGCTCAGGATCCGCAGCAACGCCATCAACTGCAAGGCCGTCAAACAGGCAGACAGACGATGACATGGCCTTGCGTGGCACGCGTTTTGGGTGCGCGTTGAGGCGGGCCTTCCTGATCTGCCGTTGACCTGCCGGAGGCGACATCGCCTGTCTGCTCAGGCCCCACCACAGAGGTGCCAGGAATCGATGCCCTGGATGGTCAGACGTGTCTGTTGATCGGTGAGACGATAGACCTTGCCGCGGTTGTCACCCGGCGGGCAGTCTTTCGGGAGCGAAACCAGGCAAAGGGTCACCCGGTGACCGGGCGCAAAGTGATTGGAAAGGATGAAGGCATCTCCATCCCCGGCATAGACGCCGATACCATTCTTCAGGCTGATCAGCACCTCCTTGCCGAGCGGACTGCCACTGGGGTGATAGCCGGGATCTCCGGGGCTTGGAGCCATCCGAAAACGCTTCGACAGCACCGTCGAGAGGCTGCACCCACCGACGCTCTGAGGGGCCCCTTCCGCACGCACCGCCATCCCCGTGACGGCATCGGCCGCCAGAATCAGGACCATCAGGACAGGAGCGATCAGGCGCTGAGCTCGATCGCCTCCGACGCGGGCCCTGACCGTGTGGAAGCACGCAGGAACAACGGAATCTTTGGCAGCGACCATCACAGGTGGCTCAGGGGATTGCAGCCTAGGAAGAACGGCGATGGTTGTCCGGCCCCGAGATCGCTCTGACACCATGAGCGGAGCGCTCGAACACCTTCATTCGCGCCAGGCACAGCCCTTCTTCCAGAAGCAGAATCACCGTGATGGCATAGATATACAGACCGTTGATGCCAACAATGAGATTGTCAGCGATCACCAGAACGAGCAGGCAGACAAGCCCGAGGATTTCCGTCCCCAAGACCCAGCGACGCAGTGCTCTGGGATAGATCTTCGCCTTCGGGCTTTTCATGGTTCGCCAGGAGAGTGCCAACAGGGCCGCCTCCACGAACAGCAGCAGACCCTGATACTCAACGTTCACCCGCTGCGAATCATTCCAGGCCCATAAGCTCCCTTCCAGATGCCCCAGCTTGATGGCCAGATAGCCACTCCGGGGAATCAGCACAGCCACCATCAGGATGGCGGCAATCAGAATCACATCGGTGTAGGCCAGCTTCTCCTTCAATTGAACGATGGTGCGCAGCTTCAGCCACAGCAACAGCATCGTCAATGCAATCAATAGCAGTGTTATGGAAACGAATGCAAACTGCGCTCGACTCTCATCATTCAGGCTGGAAGGTAGAGCCGTGGGTGAGAGGGTGATCGCCACGGCAAAGATGCCGTCGATCATGTTGAACAGCGTTGCCGATTCCCTTGGAGCGCCGCGCATGGGAGATCCGAGCCCTGGAAACCGGCTTAGGAGTTCGCTGAAAAACCCAGCAACCTCTGCGAAAATGGGGCAACCGTCCATCCCGTGATGCGAGGTCAGCAGGAGCGCAGCGGCTCCCTGTTCTCCTACGTCTCGATCGAGGAGCGGATCCCTGCCAGCCATCCGC
>JBJTBH010000143.1:0-2831 GCA_046091285.1 Cyanobacteriota bacterium
CTCGGGCCAGGTAGTCCACCATCCGGCGGCTGCCGCTGCACGGGTCTTCCAGATAGAGAGCATCGATCCTGGCCATGATCCGCAGGGTCGATTCATGCACTGGTGTGGGTCGGTAGTAGAGCGTGGATCTGGGCAGGCCCAGAAGCGCACATTGGCGGCTGATGCTGAGCTCGGAATGATCGTGATCGACCAGTTTGCGTAGTTCATGGGCATCAGAGCAGCTGAGACTTTTTTTTGAGCCACTCCAGCTCCATCTGCAGCCGCCCGATCTGCTGGAACAGCTCCGCCTCCTTGACCTGCCCTTCCTCTTTGTCCTTGCTCTTCTTGCCCCTGGTGAACAGCTCGCTGGCTCCCTCCAGCAGCTGCTTCTTCCACTGACTGACCTGGATCGGGTGGATGGCGTGGTCGGCGGCGATCTCCTGGATCGTCTTGCGGCCACTGATCGCCTCCATGGCGACTCTGGCCTTTAATTCGGGGCTGTGAGTGCGGCGCCTGCTCATTGGTGGGAGCCCCTTTCAGGGGGCGGTACCCCGCCTCAGAGGTTAACGATGGGGCCTGTCCAGGAAAGCCAGACCACCTCATTGTGGCCTTGCTGCTACGAGCTGGTGATTGGACATTGCATTACAGCTCCGGGAACGACGCGACAGGCAGCCCCACAACCCGCTGTTGCAGGAGCGAAGCGTCCAAGCTGGAGAGGTCGCCATTGCCGGTCACGTCGCCGATCAGGGTCGGCGCAATGGCGGCATAGGCGTCAAAGCCTGAGTCAAGGCCGACAACCACCCGCTGGATGTAGGAGGCATCCAGGCTGCTGTAGGCCTTGTTTGCGGATCGGCTGCCATTGCCGGTCACATCACCGGAGAAGGCCACGGCCAGCAGGCCCGGCTCGCTGGCGAAGGCCAGTGATGGGTTGCTGCTCGTGTTGATCGCGGCCTTCACCAGACTGGTGGATCCATAGATAGCCGCGTTGGCCACCGTGCCGGTGAAGCGGAACAGCTGCCGGTTGTTGCCGCTGATGGCAGTGCTGCCGGAGGCGCTGAAGTGGAGGGAACCCGCCCCAGCCGGCTGCACTGTCAGGATCCAGTCGCCTGGCAGGTCAGCCCCCGCCATCAGGCCAGCATTGTTGATCACGCTGGCGTCGAACTGAATTGTGCCGTTCAGGCTGTTGAGTGTGGCCGTGGTGCTCAGCAGAACGGGCAAGCCGCTCTGGCCACCAACCAGCGGACTGCCATTGAGGCTCAGGGCCTGGCCCGGGCCTCGCGCCGTGTCGCCGATGGCGATCAGGTTGTTGTACGCCGCTCTGGCGAAGTTGATGGTGTAGGCGTCACCGGTGATGCCGTCGCGATTGCCATCGAGGAGTTCACCCGTGGAGGCGCTCACCAGGCCATCACTGCGCGACGCGATCCTGAGCGTGTAGTCGCCGGCGGCCAGGAGATCTGTGTTGAACGGGGACGCCGCGATGCCCGTCAACGAATCGCTGCGGATCAGCAGCAGCTCGTTGTGGGCGTCGTCCCAGTGCAGGGACAGATTGTTCACGGCCTGGCCGCCGGCTGTCGTCAGCCGCAGGTCTGGGTCATCGGTCGAGGGATCGGGACCGTCGTACAGATTGAGTCGGGAGAGATCCGGCGCCTCGGAGAGGTTCAGGGCCACGCCACCGGGGATCTGGCGTATCCCGAGCACCTGGAAGGTGGGTGGTTGCAGCATCAGGCTGCCATCGATCAGGTTGGCGCTGAGCGCATCTTTATTGATGCGGGCCGCCACCAGATCAAGGTTGGTTGGGCCAGGGATGACGCCCGTGTTCACCCGCAGCTGCAGTGTGGCGATCGAACCGAACCCATCCTCCAGCGGCACGGTGCCGTAACCGGAGATCACGATCCGACCGGCTGTGTTGGTGTTGGCGGTGAACGTCCAGCTGCCGCTGCGTTCGCCGGCTGTCACCACCGCAAGGCCATCGGCGATCGCCAGCACCAGTGGATCGAAGTCCACCGTCAGTTCCAAGGCCAGCAATCCCGCTGTGTTGTCGATCTGGATCGGGATCGCGATTGTGTTGCCGATGGCGGCGGGAAGGCTGCTGGCGATCGAGAGGTTGCGCGATGGCGCCGGGCTGTCGTCGTCGAGGAGCGTGGCCGTCACGGCGCCGCTGCTGCCGATGCTGTAGCCGCTGCCGCTGGCGATGCTGAACGTCACGGTGCGGTTCGGCTCCACCACGCTGTCCTGGTTGGGGTCCACGTTGACGCTGGCCGTCGAGGAGCCGATGGCGAAGGTCACCGAACGACTGGTGGCGTTGCCGGTCTGTCCGGCGATGGTGTAATCGCTGCCCAGAACAGCGCTGCCCCCCAGGGTGTAATGCACGGTGAGTGCCGAGGTTGTGGGGCCGGTGCGTGAGAAGGTGTAGACGATGAAGCCGGCATCGTCCTCCTTCATTGATGGGCGCGACACGCTCAGCGTGATCGCAGGTGGTGCCGCGGCGAGCACCGCCGGATCGACGATCCGGCCGTTGGCCAGCCCATCGCTGTCGCCGCGTCCGCCATCGCGGATCCAGAGCACCGCCCGATCGGCGCTGCCGTTGTCGTCGTCGTCGTAGAAGAGGGCGCCGGTGCCCGTGATCGGGTCGTAGCCGAAGGTTTCCCAGTTGCCGCTGGCCGTTTGCTTCAGGACCACCGGGTCGTTCACGCCCTTCTGCGGCAGCGTGAGATCGAGTCGCTGCAGACTCCCTGGTGCGATGTCGTTCAGGCTGAAATCCAGCTGGCCGAACAGCGGATCTCGGCCCGGGGCCTGCTTTTGGATGGCAGCCCGTGCTGCGGCGCTGATCGCGCTGAGGCTGAGATCGGCGA
>JBJTBH010000144.1:0-8279 GCA_046091285.1 Cyanobacteriota bacterium
AAAGGCGCGGGTGAGCAGGGCATCGCCCGCCAGGATCGCGTTGGCCTCGCCGTACACCTTGTGATTGGTGGGCATGCCGCGACGCAGATCGTCGTTGTCCATGGCGGGCAGATCGTCATGGATCAGCGACATGGTGTGGACCATCTCCAGCGCCACCGCCGTCGGCAGCGCCAGGGACGGATCGCCTCCGGCCAGCTCACAGGCCGCCAGGCAGAGAATCGGCCTCAGGCGCTTGCCACCGGCAAGCAGGGAGTACCGCATGGAGTCCCGCAGGGATTCCGGTCGCTCCGGGGGGAGGGACTGGTCGAGAGCCTCCTCGACCCGGGCACGGGCAGCCTCCAGATAGGCGGCGAAATCGAAAGTCGTGGTCACCGCCGCGGTCATGGAGGGGGATCGTCTGGGGGATTCTCTCAGGCGCCGGGCCACCCCATCGAAGGCGGAGGCGATCCGCCAGGAGCGATGCAGGATGGACGTCGGTCCATGCCGTCCTGGCAGCACCGCACCGGCCGCGGTGCATCAGTGTCTTGTCTTCGTCGCGGAACGCCCGGGCGGCCCCAGCGATCCGGACAGCCTGGTCGGGGCGACCGTGCATCAGATCCTTGTCCTGCTCCTGAACCGGTTCGTTCTGATCTGACGTCAGGGCAGGGTCCAGGCCTCGCCCTTCTCGCGCATCGATTCGTAGAAGAACAGATCAATGCCTCGGTAGCCCCGCCCGCGCACCAGCTCCAGCTCCCGCCGCAGGGTGGCGCTGCTTTTCGGCTGGGTGCGCAGGCCGGCCAGCAGGGCGATGCGCAGCGGCACCCGGGTTGCGGCCTCCTGCAGGGAGCGCTCCTCAAGAGCCTCCTCCACATCGATGGGGCGATCGCGATAGAGCTGCACCACCAGCTCATCCACCAGGTTCCGCCGCGCCCAATGGGGCCAGTCGGCCAGAAACAACGCGGTGCTGATCGGCTGGGGCTGGGGCGAAAGCGAGAGGCGCACCCCAGGGCAGCGACGGACCATCGCCGCACGGATCTCGGCCAGCAATGTCGTGAGCCGATCCATGCGCCAGGCCATCCAGGCCGGATCATCGGCAGGGGGCGTGGGATCACGGCGACCCCAGCGGCTCTGGCGCCAGGCCTCCAGGGTGATCGTGTCGTAGCCCAGATCCACGGGCCAGGCGAAGTGGTCATCCAGCTGGATCAGATCCACGGGCAGGCGGGTGCAGGCATCCACCACCAGATCCACCAGCAGCCGGCGCACCTCCGGAGCGACGGGGGTGAGCCAGACCCGCTGGTCACCCCCGAAGTCCTGCCAGCGACTGCGACCCTGACGATCCCGCAGCAGCAGCCGCTCACGCCCCCGCAGCCAAGGGGCGGTCTCAGGGGCCATCAGGCCGTATTCCAACCAGCCGACGGTCTCCAGGCCGCGACGGCGCAGATCGTGCAACAGCTGCCCGAGATCGGGATCGGCGAGGGTGGCCCTGGAGCGTGGAATGGCGAGAGGATTGCTGGCAGCGGCGGCATTCCAGAGCAGTTCGCCACCGGTGTACAGAGGAAGAGCCACCCGACGGATGCCCTGCTCCGCCAACCAGCGGGAGGCCTGCAGGGCCTGATCCGGCCGACGCATCACCTGACTGTCGACCGTGGTCAACCAGACCCCGAGGCTGGCGGAAGCTGACCGGGACGACAGCTGGGGAGAGGCGGTGACAGGGGCGGTGAGGCCACCGGCCGCGGTCATGCCACCGGCCGCCACGACAAGAGCCGCCAACGCTGCCAGGATCGACCCAGGTCCCCCGCCCGTCCGGCGACACCCACGCAGAGACGACACGATCGATGGCAGGCGATGGCCTCCAACGTAGGCAGCGGCTTGCTTCAGCCCCCGCCCTGGGCAGCGGACACCCCGGTCCCTGGCTGGTCCTGATTCCCTGGCTGCTGATCCTGACCCTGCCTGCGACATCAGCCAGGGCAGAGCCGCCCTCCGGCTGCCCTCCTCCCGGAGCGCAGGGGTTCGATCTGATCGTGTACGGGGATGAACCGGCCGGACTGCTGACGGCCCTGGCCCTGGCGACTCAGCGGAACGGAGCCTCCCGCCATCCGGCCCGGGTGGCCGTGGTACGGGAAGAGGCCGAGACGGAACCCCTGGGGGGCACGCTCACCCGCAGTGGCCTAGCCTACCTCGATCGCAATCAGCTGCCCTGGGATCAATGGATCTGGCGCCGGGACCCACTGGCGCCCTCCTCCAGGCTGTACGGCCAGTTCCTGAAACTGAGCGGCACCCGTGGCATCGCCGCTGATCCGTGGCGCAGCGACCGGGGCTTCCGGGCCGCCCTGGCCCGCCATGGCGTGGTCACCCTCTCCGGCGCCGGTCTGACGGGCGTGAGCCTGAGCGGTCGGCGGATCTGCAGCCTGACAACCCGTCGTTACGGCAGGCTCCCGGCCCGCCATCTGATCGATAACAGCCTCGGCGCCGACCTGGCCCACCTCAGCGGTGTCGCCTTCAACGGCGGCATGGGGACTGGGGTCCTGGCGGGCGAGAGCCTGGCCCTGGGATGGATCTTTGAACTCCGCGGGCTCAATCTGGAGCGGTTCCGGGCCCTGGAACGCCGGTTGACGCAACGGCTGCTCGATCCCGATGACCGGGAAGCCCAGGGCTGGCTGCTGGCCTGGCCCACCGATCGACGCCATCCCCAGGCCCTGCGCCGGGCCCTGCTCGATCCGCTCCAGCAACCACGGGTGGCGATCAGCTGGACCGAGGACAGTGCCGACCAGATCAGCCCGGCCCTGGCGATCGCCTTCCATGGCGAATCCCACATCCCCCGGGGCTGGTCGCCTCTCCGATCCGTTTCGATCTGGCGAACATCGCCCAGCTGCAGGATCGGCTCAGCGTCAATGCCCTGCTGCTGCGCAACAACGCCGCGCAGAACCGGCAGGTGCTGGCGCGTGCCGGCCGTCCCCTGCCCTGGATGCTGCCCTATCGGAAGGCGGTCACCGCGTTCTTCCTGCGCCACGGGGCAACCGGGGTGCACTGGAGCCCACGGTTGTATGTGCGTGTCGCCGATCAGATCCGCACCCCGAGGCAGACGCTCTCGGCGGCTGTGATGGCGGCGGGCGGCACGACACCAGGGCAATCGGTCGGCACCTTCACCTACCGACTCGACATCCGCGGCGGACTCCGCCAGCGGACGACCCTGCCGAACCAGCCGGTCACCTTCAACGTGGGCTACCGGCACACCCTGCCTCGGGAGGTCGACAACCTGGCGGTGCTCGGACCAGCCGGCGGTTTCGGGGGGCTCGGCGTCAGCGCCGGCCGCATCATCGAACTCAATGTGACGGTGGGCCAGGGACTGGCCTGTGCCCTTGGCCTGGCCCTCGATCGCAACCTCAGCCTCAGCGCGATCGATCCGGAAGCGGTGCCGCAGGCCCTCGACTGGGACTACGTGCCCTACGGCAGACCGCTGCAGGATGACCTGCCGGCGGCGCTGACACGCTGGTGGCAGCAGGCCGCCACCACCCTGGGCTGGCGAGCCGCCGGCGGACATGGCTCCCCGCTGGCCCCTGTGGTCAGCGGCAGGCGCTGCGATGGCCGCGCTGCGATGCCGCCCCCTGAACCGATCCAGCGGTCGACCGCTCAGGGCAGCAGATCCGCCAGGGGCTGATCCCCGCAACAGCGGCGACACCAGGCGGCCACGGTGTTCACCAGCAGCAGCGCCACCGTCATCGGCCCGACGCCCCCGGGCACCGGCGTGATCGCCCGGGCGATCGGCTCCACCTCCTCGAAGCGCACATCCCCGCAGAGGCGAGAAAGGCCGTCCGCATCAGGCGGCAGCCTGTGGATCCCGACATCGATCACCACAGCTCCGGGCCGCACGTGTTCAACGCCGATCATGCGCGGCCGGCCGGCGGCCACCACCAGCACGTCCGCTTCGCGGGTGAGGGCCGCCAGATCCACGGTGCGGGAATGGGCCACGCTCACCGTGGCATCAGCCGCCTGAAGCATCAGGGCCATCGGTTGCCCGACGAGGATGCTGCGGCCCACGACCACGGCCCGAGCCCCGGCCAGAGGCACCTGATGACGGGCCAGCAGTGCCATCACGCCTGCCGGGGTGCAGCTGCGGGGGCCCGGTTCCCCCTTGAGCAACCGACCGAGATTGAGGGTGTGCAATCCATCGGCATCCTTCTCCGGATCGATCGCCGCCAGCAGCGGCTCAGCCTCGAGGCCGGCCGGCAGGGGCAACTGCAGCAGGATGCCATCGACGGCCGGATCGGCATTGAGACGCTCGATCGTGGCCAGAACCTCCGCCGCGGCCGTATCGGCCGGCAGATGGGCACCGAGGTTGGTGATGCCGACACGGCTGCAGGCCTTTTCCTTGTTGGCCACGTAGACGCCGCTGGCCGGATCGTCACCGACCCGCAGCACCGCCAGCCCCGGAGGACGACCGACCTGCGGCAGCCGTTCCGCCACCACGGCCTGAAGCCGCTGTTCGAGTTCTGCCGCCAGCTGGCGACCATCGAGGATCTGGGCCATCGGGATCGGGATCGGGGCGGTGACGGGAGGCGAGGGGCCGTGGTCAGCACCGCCAGGGGCCCCATCGATCCAGCATGCCCAACAATCCTCCGGCTGGCCGCAGGCCTGAACCGCGGCCATCGCTAGCGTGAGCACGCCTTGAAACGCTCGCTTGGTCCGGCTGCGCGGTCCGGCATCGCTCTGGCGCCAGTGGCGCCGCCAGGAAACTCCCTGCGGAGCCCTGGCCCTCTGGCGACCGCGGGAGGCCTTCGGGGTGCTGGTGCTGTGTCTGCTGGTGGCGCTGCTCTCGAGCTGGCCGCAGCTGGTGGAACCGAATCTGGCGGCCGGACGGCCGGCTCCGTTCACCGCACGGGCCCCGAAGGATGCCACGGTGATCGACAGCTCGTCCCTGGCCCGACGACGCCTGCAGATCGGTCTGCGCACCCAGGTTCAGGTGGTGGATGACCGAGCCAACCGCGACCTGAGGGCCCAGCTGGAACGTCGGCTTCGGGAACTGGATCGCCGCGCCGGTTCCCGGGAAGGCGTGGTGGGAGCGATCAGCCTCAGTCCGTCGCAGGAGGTCTGGCTGCGCCGCCTGTCGCCGGCCGATCGCGACCGATGGGCCCAGTCTCTGCGGCAGGTTCAGGGGCGGATGCTCCACCAGGGGCTCAATCCCGGCGTCGCCGAGGAACAGCTGCAGGACGCGGCCTTGCAGCAGCTGCAGGGCCTTGATCCGGAAGCCCGCGGCCTCGGGGCCCAGATCCTGGCCGAAACGCTGGTCGGTCAGACCAATCTGCGCACCGACGCCCGCCTCAGCCAGCGCCGCATCGAACAACTGATCACCCAGCAGGGCCTCCCCCACATCCGGGTGCTGCAGGGAGATCGCATCACCCTGAAGGGAGAGCCGATCACGTCCCAGGCCTTTGATGTGCTCGATTATTTCGGCCTGGTCAACCGCAGTCCCCAGACCCTCGACTGGGCCCTGCGTTTCGGGGAAGCGCTGGCGGCCTCAGCCCTGATGCTGCTGCTGATCCGCCGCTGGCGTCCTTCCCTCGAACCTCGCCATGCCCTGCTGGTGCTCGGCACCCTGCTGGTGGTGCAGGGGATGAAGCTCTGGCTGGGAGAAGCCGCCAGTCCACTGGTGCTGCTGGTACCGACCACCCTGCTGCTGGCCCAGGGCCTGGGACCAACGACCGGACTCTGCTGGCTGGCGGTGGCGGCCATGGTCTGGCCACAGCACCTGCAGGGATTGATGGAGCTGCGTCTGCTGATCGCTGCCGCGATCGCGGCCACCGCAGCGCTGCTCGCCGGCCGGCAACGCAACCGTGCCGAACTGCTGGAGCTGGCCCTGCTCCTGCCGAGTGCGGCCCTGGTGCTTCAGTGGCTGCTGATCCAGGGCAGTGGCCTGATCAGCGGTGGCGACAGCCGCCTGCCCAGCGGCAGCGAACTGCTCAATGAGGCCCTGCTGATGGGGGGGCTGCTGATGGCCTGGCTGCTGATCGCGCCGCTGGTGGAAAGCTTCTTCGACTTGCTGACCCGCGCCCGTCTGCTGGAACTTTCCGACCTTGAACGGCCGCTTCTGCGGCGACTGTCCAGGGAAGCGCCGGGGACGTTTGAGCACACATTGATGATCACGAGCCTGGCGGAGGAAGGCACCCGGGCGGTCGCCGCCGACACCGATCTCGTGCGCACAGGTGCTCTGTACCACGATGTGGGCAAGCTTCACGGGCCCCAGTGGTTCATTGAGAACCAGAGCGGTGACGACAATCCGCACGACCGCCTCGATGATCCATTCGCCAGCGCCCGCATCCTCCAAGCCCACGTCGATGAGGGCCTGAAACTGGCCCGGCGCTATCGGCTGCCCCGTCCCCTCGCCGACTTCATCCCTGAACATCAGGGAACCCTGAAGATGGGCTACTTCCTACATCGCGCCAGGGAACTCGATCCCGAGGTCGCCGAAGAGACCTTTCGCTACCGCGGCCCGGCACCCCGGAGTCGCGAGACGGCGATCCTGATGCTCGCTGACGGCTGTGAGGCGGCCCTGAGGGCCCTGCCCCCGAACTGCTGCGAGGAGGAAGCGCGCAACACCGTGCGACGGATCGTGGAGGCCCGTCAGCGGGACGGCCAGCTCAGCGCCAGTGGCATCAGCCGCGCCGAACTGGAACTGGTGATCCGGGCCTTCGTCCGGGTCTGGAAGCGGATGCGCCATCGCCGCATTCCCTATCCGATCTCACCCCGCAAGGCCTTCAGCGCCTGACTGCACGGCATCGCAGGCAACAAGGGGAGGAAACAGCGCCGGCGCGGTGAGCGACAACCAGTCGCCAGTCCATGGATGCCGGAATCCAAGCCCGCTGGCATGCAGACAGAGACGTCGGCAGAGCCTGGCGGCCAGGGGCTGGCCATAGAGGGGATCGCCGAGGATCGGATGGCCGATCGACAGCAGATGCACCCGCAGCTGGTGAGAACGGCCGGTGATCGGCCGCAGACGCAGGTCACAGCCATACCGATGGGCCTCCAGACGTTGCCAGTGGGTGAGGCTGGCGCGACCTCCATCGTCGACGCCATACAGAGGCGGTCGATGGCAGCGCTTCAGAAGCGGTCGATCGATCGAACCCGCCGCGGCCGTCGGAGTTCCGAGCACCCGAGCGAGATAGTGCTTCTCCACCTGCCGTTCCGCGAAGGCGCCGCTGAGCTGGCGATGGCTCTCAGGGTCGCGGGCCAGGAGCAGCAGACCGGAGGTGTCGCGATCGAGACGATGCACCAGACGAACCTCGGGCCAGCGACGCTGCAGACGCACCAACAGGCTGTCGTGCAACGCCGGCCCGCGTCCAGGCTGACAGAGCAGACCTGACGGCTTGTCCACCACCAGCAACCAGGGATCGAGGTGATGGATCCGGATCGTCTCCAGCCCCGACGCCGGGGAAGACTCCGGAGCCGGAGATCGCAGAGGGTCGGCGGAAGCGTCTCCACGGGCAGCGCGCACCGGCGGCAGCAACGAGGGGTGAGGTCATCATGAAAGAGCCGTGATGGCAGAACGGTGATGCCCCTGAGCTTCCGCGAGCTTCAGGCCCGACTCGATCCCTCCTGGGCGGAGAACCACGAAGGGCACGAGGCGGACTTCGACCAGCTCGTGGTGCCCTCACTGAGCTTTGAACCGGAGCAGCTGCGCCTGATCCGGGGAGGCCATCACTACGAGGAACGGCAGCTCTTCAGCCTGATCCGCCTTCGCCATCCACGGGTGCGGGCGATCTATGTGACCAGCAAGCTGCTGCCGGATCTGGTGGTCGATACGGTCCTGGAGCTGCTGCCTGGAGTGCCGACCTCCCATGCCCACCGACGGCTGCAGCTCTTCGACACCGACGATGCCTCCAGCCGCCCCCTGACCGCCAAGCTGCTGGAACGACCGGCCCTGCTGCGGCGTCTGGCGGCACAGCTCCGTCCGGGGCGCAGCTTCATGACCTGCCTGACGGTGACACCGCTGGAGCGGGAGCTCTCCGAGCGCCTGCAGGTGCCGCTGCTGGGCAATGATCCCGACCTCCGGCACTGGGGCAGCAAGGCGGGCAGCCGGGAGCTCCTGGCCCGCTGCGGCGTTCCCCATCCTCCCGGGAGTGTCCTGGTCCACACCGTGGACGACCTGGCGGAGGCGACGGCGGAGCTGTGGGAACAACAGCCGGATCTGCGCCGCTGCGTGGTCAAGCTCAACGAGGGATTCAGCGGTGAGGGCAACGCCCTGGTGCCGCTGGAGCCGCTGAACCTGGCGCAGGTTGATTTCAAGAGCCTGCAGAGTCCACTGA
>JBJTBH010000145.1:0-5939 GCA_046091285.1 Cyanobacteriota bacterium
GAGGGCTGGAGCAGGTGAACGGGGAGTGGGCGCTGATGGCCACCACCCACAACTTGCTCAAGCTGTTCAGGGCCTCTCTGGCAGCGGCCTGAGGGCTTGGTTCAGATCGCCACGGCTGCGATCGGGACAGTCCGGAATCCCGGATCTCAATCACTGCCGCCGGGCCTCGGCGCAACTTGCGACACGCTCCTAGCCTAATTTCCACCGCTGAACAGATCCTGACGTTGTGCTGTCGAGGCTCAGGCCGTGGGTGCCGGTGCCTGCAAGCTGCCGTTCACCTCCTGGTCCACCAGGGCGTCGAGCGTCACGGCGGAGCGCACCAGGGCCTGGTAGCGCTGCACGACCCGGCGGTTGCGCTCCAGCCAGCTGCTGGCATCACCGCTCGGGAAGCCGCTGCCTTCGCCGGCCAGGAGGTCGAGATCCTGTTGCTGGGCCAGCAATGCGACCACCAACTCGTGGATGCGCTGGCGGCGGTCGTGCATGGACGGGCCGGATGGACGAACGCTGAGCATCATGACGCCAGTGGCGGGTGATCTCCTGAGCGACCAAGGCCAGGGCAGTGTGGCGGCTGTCCTCGATGTGATCGGTACCGATGCCGGTGCTCCCGCCAGCCTGGCGGTATCGGCCCAGGCGCGGTTGCGTGCCGCCCAGCTGCTGGTGGCGCCCCAGCGGCTGCTGCTGGCACTCCCCACCTGGTGGCAGGGTGAGCAGGAGGCGGGACGGGTTGCCTGGACCGCATCCTGTCCCGAACTGCTGGCCAGTGACCGGCCCGAGCAGATCCTCGAACCGCTGCAGCGGGCCCTGAGCGAAGGCCGGCCCACCGTGCTGCTGGCCAGCGGGGATCCGCTGTGGTTCGGGATCGGTCGGCTGCTGCTGCAGCGCTTCAGGCCTGAGCAACTGCGCTTTCACCTGGCCCCGAGTTCGATGCAGCTGGCCTTCGCCCGTCTCGGCCGCCCCTGGCAGGACGCCAGCTGGATCAGCCTGCATGGCCGCGATCCCGACCCCCTGGTGGCGGCCCTCCAGAAGCGCCCCTCCGCCCTGGCGGTGCTCACCGACCCCAGCCGGGGTGGTGTCGAGGAGGTTCGGCGGCTGCTCCGGGCGTCGGGTCTGGAGCGCAGCTATGCGCTCTGGGTGTGTGAGCGGTTGGGGCATCCGGCGGAGCGGGTGCAACGCCTGGCGCCTGAATCGTCCACTCCCGATGATCTCGACCCCCTGCACCTGGTGCTGTTGATCGCTGAGCCGCCGGAGGCTCCGCTCGATCCCGCCGGACTGCCCCTCTTCGGTCTTGAGGACGGGCTGTTTCTGCAGCACGCTGATCGTCCCGGCCTGATGACCAAACGCGAGGTGCGCATTCAGTTGCTCGCTGATCTTTGCCTGCCTGAGCGTGGTGTGCTCTGGGATATCGGTGCCGGCGTGGGATCGGTGGGCCTTGAGGCTCTGCGACTGCGGCCGGGGCTGCAGGCCTGGCTTCTTGAGCAGCGGGGCGGTTCCGCCGCTCTGATCGCCGCCAACGCCGTGCGGCTCGGCGTGCGGCCGGCCGGTGTGCTGGAAGGTCGTGCTCCCGAGGCCCTCGCCAATCTCCCGGATCCCGACCGGGTGCTGCTCGGCGGCGGCGGTCGCGAGCGGATCGCCGTGCTGGCGGCCGTGCTGGCCAGGCTCCGCCCCGGCGGGGGAGTGGTGATTCCCCTGGCCACCGTTGAGGCCCTCGCGGAGCTTCGACCGCTGCTGGAGCAGGCGGGGCTGATGGTGGCCATCAGCCAGCATCAGGCCTGGCGTGGGGCGCCCCTGGCGCAGGGCACCCGCCTGGCGCCCCTGAATCCGGTGCTGGTGCTCAGCGGCCGGCGCCCGCCTGCGGTGGTCTGATCGGCACGATCGTGGCCGCGCTTCCCACCTTGATCCCCAGGGCCGCCGCCTGACCGGCTGCCAGTTCCACCACGCCATCGGCGGCCTGATCGGGGCCGTAGCTGCGGCAGGGGAGATGGGGGCAGGGGAGCGCCGCCGCGTCGATGGCGATCACCCGGCCCTGGTTCAGGAACAGCATGTCGAGCGGTGCGGGGGTGTGATTCATCCAGAAGCGCAGCAGCTGGGGTTGCTGGTAGGGGAACCACATGCCCCGCAGTGGCGGCAGCGGCGGCCGTGCCATCAGGCCCAGGCTCTGCTGCTGCGGCGTGATCGCCACCTCCAGATCGATGCAGGGCGCCTTGGCGGTGCTGGCTGGAGCCGGAGCCTCCAGGCACCAGCGGGCTGTGATCGGCAGCACCTGGGGGGGTGGGGCGGTCTGGGGCATCCGAGGCTGGTGACGCTGTGTCGAAAACAGTAGGCAGGCCCTCTTCTCCGGTCGCCCCGGTCGCTCTGCCCGTCCTGGTCGCTGACGTTGTCAGGCTCAGGGGGTTGGGCTGTCGCTCAGCGCAGCCTCGCGCCTGCGGTCACACCCTCCTGGCCAGGGGGACGCTCGCTCAGGCAGTACCCGGCTCCCCGCACCGTGTGGATCAGGCGCCGCTCGCCGTCTTCCTCCAGCTTCTGGCGTAGATAGCGCACGTAGACCTCGATCACGTTGCTGGCCGTTCCCTGCTGATCGGACCAGATCGTTGCAAGGATCGTGTCACGGCTCACCACCTGACCCACGTTCTGAAGCAGCAGCAGCAGCAGGCTGTATTCGCGGCTGGTGAGCGCCACGCGACGCTGGCCGCGACGCACCTGATGCCGTGCCGGATCGATCTCCAGATCCGCCAACCGCAGGCAGACCGGACGACGCGCCTGGCGGGCCACCAGCTTCAGATGGACCCGCAGACGGCCCAGGAGATCCGAGGCTCCCAGATCCGACAGCCAGAAGTCATCGGCACCGGCGGTGAGGCAATGGGTTCGGGTCTCGATGCTGTCCGTTTCGCTGTCCAGCAGGATCGGGCAACCAGGCCAGTGTTGCCGCAGGCTGCCGATGCGCCCCGCCTGATCGGCGCTGAGCAGCAGCAGGGCCGGCTCCGGGGGCTGCCCGTCTTCAGGGGGGCTGCTGCCATCGCTGGCGCCCCTGGTGTCGGCATCGTTTTCGCGCAGGCAGCCGTAGCCCGAGAGCTCCAGGCGCGGTTGCTGGGCCAGGGCCCGCTCGCCGATCAACAGCAACCAGGCCTCGGGAGGGGGCTGGCGCTGGATGTCACGGGGATCGGCGCTCATGGGTGGCTGGCGATCGCGCTGAACCCTGATCCGACCTCACCGTCCATCACGACGGCCGACTCCACCCGTTGTTGTTCCGGGTTGCTGATCAGGGTGGCCTGCCCCTGGTTGCTGGTGGGTTTGGCCACATGCGGCAGACCCCAGCCGAGCTTGTTGCGCAGCACCTGGAAGAACTCATGGTCGGTGAGGCGCACGAACCGCACCGGTTGGTCACTGCGCCGGATCAGCACGCGATCCTCCGGCCAGACGTAACAGCCGGCGCTGCCATCGACCACCATCATCAGCCGCTCCGGTGTGGCCGGAAAGATCGTCACCGGTTCGCGATCACTGAAGACCAGGGCCCGGGAGGCGAGCGAGTGGGGAGCGATCGGGGTGAGCTGCAGCACCGGGCAATCGGGGGTGATCACCGGACCGCCGGCACTGAGGGCATAGGCGGTGGAGCCTGTCGGGGTGGCCAGAATCACGCCATCGGCGGCGATGTCCACCGGAGCATGACGACCGATCGCGATCTCGAAGTGGCACATGCTCGTCAGCGGCTCGCGGTGCAGCGCCATCTCGTTCAGGCAGAGCACTTCCCAGCGCCGCTGCTCCCCCCGCATCACGCTCACGATCAGCATCGTGCGTTCTTCCACCGTCCACTGACCGCTGATCACCTGATCGAGGGCCTGGTCGAGGTTGTGGAGGTAGGCCTCCGCCAGGAAGCCGAGGTGGCCGGTGTTGATCGTCAGGATCGGCACGCCGATCGGAGCGGTCTGGCGGGCGGCCGCCAGCACGGTGCCATCGCCACCGAGCACCACCGCCAGGGCGAGATCACGATCGAAGGTCCCCGGCACGCAGGCGTTGTACGACTGGATGCGCAGGTGTTGATCAGGATTGGCGAAGCCGACCATGCCGCCGGCGCTGCTGGCGCGTACGACGCTGTAGCCGGCCGCCTGGAAACGGCGTTCGATGGCATCGGCGGTGGCCAGCGCCAGCTCCTTGCCGTCATTCACGATCAGTCCGACACGGGGCACCGATCGGGAGGCGAAGGAACATCTGAGTTTATGGGGCCTGAGCCGATCCCAGGCCGACCGCGTTACAGGCGGGGCTTGGCCGGGCGACGGCCGCTGGCCCCGGAGGCTTCCGGGCTGGATCCGGCCTCAGAACTGTTCCAGGAAGCGGAGATCGCTGGTGTATAGACGGCGGATGTCGTCGATGCCGTGGCGCACCATGCAGAAGCGCTCCACGCCCAGGCCGGCCGCGAAGCCGCTCCAGCGTTCCGGATCCAGGCCCAGCCCTTCGAGCACTGCCGGATCGACCATGCCGCAGCCCATCACCTCCAGCCAGCGGCCCCGCCACTGCACATCCACTTCGGCCGAGGGTTCGGTGAACGGGAAGTAGCTGGCCCGGAAGCGCACCGGCAGATCACCGAAGAAGCGCTGCAGGAAGGTGGTGACGGTGCCGCGCAGATGGCTGAAATCCAGCCCTTCATCAATCGCCAGCACCTCCACCTGATGGAACACCGGCGAATGGGTGGCATCGACGGCATCGCGGCGGAACACCCGGCCGGGTGCCACGATCCGCACCGGCGGCGGATTGCTCTCGAGGTGACGGATCTGCACCGGTGAGGTGTGGGTGCGCAGCAGTTGATGCTCCGAGAGGTAGAAGGTGTCCTGCATGTCCCGGGCCGGATGGTTCTCCGGGATGTTCAGGGCCGTGAAGTTGTAGTGATCGCTTTCGATCTCGGGGCCTTCCTCCACCCGATAGCCGAGGCCCGCGAAGATGTCGACGATCTCCTCGACGGTGCTCTGCAGCGGATGGCGATGACCGGGCGGCACGTGGCTGGAGGGGGCCGTCACGTCAAGGGTCTCGCGGGCGATCCGCTCCGCCAGGGCTGCCCGCTTGACGGCGCTGAGGCGTTCGGCGAGCAGGCTCTGCACCTGCTCCTTGAGAACGTTGGCGCGCTGCCCGACGATCGGGCGCTCGTCTCCCGGCAGGCGGCCCATGGCCCCGAGCACTGCTGAAAGCCGGCCCTTCTTGCCCAGCAGCCCGACGCGCAGCTCCTCGAGGTCGGTGGCGGCTCCGGCGGCGGCGATGGCGGCGGCGGCCTCGGCTTCCAGCTGTTCGAGCTGATCGGTGAGCTGCTGCAGGCTGGTGGTGGCGCTCACGTCGGCGGGAACACGGCGTCTGACTTTAAGAAGCGGCCGGCGCCTAAGTTGCGGCCAGACCCTTCGGCGGATGGCGCCTTGGCCCCCCTGCGGATTCTGATCAGCAATGACGACGGTGTGTTCGCCGAGGGGATCCGCACCCTGGCCAATGCGGCCGTCGCTCGCGGCCATCAGGTGACGGTGGTGTGCCCGGATCAGGAGCGCTCCGCCACCGGCCATGGCCTCACCCTGCAGACGCCGATCCGGGCCGAGCGGGCCGATGAGCTCTTCGATGACGGCGTGCGGGCCTGGGCCTGCAGCGGTACCCCCAGCGACTGCGTCAAGCTCGCGCTCTTTTCACTCCTGGAGGAGTGGCCCGATCTGGTGCTCTCGGGCATCAACCACGGCCCCAATCTCGGCACCGATGTGCTCTATTCCGGCACCGTGTCGGCGTCTGCAGGGTGAGGCCATGGCCGGTGGCGGCGCGCTCCTGATCCGGGCACACCACCGTCACCTGATGGCCGCGAGCGACGGCCGCATTGGCCAGGGTGCGGATCCCCGCGGCGAAGACGCCGTCATCGTTGCTGATCAGAATCCGCAGGGGGGCCAAGGCGCCATCCGCCGAAGGGTCTGAGCGCAACCTAG
>JBJTBH010000146.1:0-2423 GCA_046091285.1 Cyanobacteriota bacterium
CGGTTTCCGAGCCGGTCGATCCCTGAGATCTGCGCGATGGGCGGCATCACAGTCGAGGAGTTCAGCCAGAGCCGGATCTACCGGGAGATCGTGGGCATCGGCGAAGCGCGCGGCCTGGCGCTTGGTGAAGCGCGCGGTAAGGCTGAGGAAGCCGCTCGGGTGACCGTGCGATTGCTGACCCGCCGCTGTGGTGTGCTGGCGCCGGAGCTGGTGGGACGGATTGAGGCGCTGCCGCTGGAGCAGCTGGAGGCGCTGGCGGAAGCGCTGCTGGATTTCAGGGGCCGTGCCGATCTGGAGGCGTGGCTGGCTTGAGGGGTGTTGGCCCCGGCTTGGCTTGCCCGGCGGGGGAGGGGCGCGTGATCAGGCGGCCGGGGATGTGATCAGGGAGGTGGATGCCAGCTGGTTCACCCACTCGAGCTGACGGGGGAGGCAGTGGTTGTGGAGGTCGTAGTGGGTGACGGCATGGGCGCGGGCGGCCTGGCCCAGGCGTTCACGGGCTTCGGGATCCTCGAGCAGGGCGCTGATGCTGGAGGCGAGGGCCTGGGGATCGAAGAAATCCACCAGCCGACCGGTGTGGTCGTGCTGGATCACTTCCCGGACGGGTGCTGTATCGCTGCCGATGATCGCGCAGCCGATGCTCATCGCTTCGAGGAGGCTCCAGCTGAGCACAAATGGATAGGTGAGGTAGACGTGAACGGTGGAGAGTTGCAGCAGCTGGATGAACTGTGGGTAGGGGATACGCCCGAGGAAATGAATGCGAGTCCAGTCGGCATCGCTGATGGCGGGACGCACCTCCTGGGCGAAGATGTCACGCCAGGAGCGGTTGCCGTAGCGCTCGATGCTGGGTCTGGCGCCATAGCTGACCTCGTTGCCACCGACGATCAGGACATGGGCGTGGGGGCGACGTTGCAGCAGCTCGGGCAGGGCGCGCATGAAGGTGTGGTAGCCGCGGTAGGGCTCGAGGTTGCGGTTCACGAAGGTGATCACCTCATCTTGGCGCGTGAGGGTGAGGGCCTGGCCTGAGGCCTTGCTGAGCTGCAGGGAGACGGAAGGATCGGGAAGCAGGGAGGCGGTATCGATGCCGTCGTGGATGACGGAGATGCGACTGCGGAAAGGTTCGGGGAAGGTGCTGGCCTGCCAGTGGGTGGGGCTGAGGCCGGCCTCGGCCTGGGGGAGCTGGAGGAGATTGTTGACGGTCTTGAGTTGCAGGCGACAGGTTTCGGCGATCGGATCAGCGTTGCTGAATTCCGGATCAAATCCCAGATCAGCCCCGGAGGAGGCGTAGTGGAATTCGTTGTAAAGGCCGAGCGGAACCTGGGGCCAGATCTGCTTGATGAACAGGCTTTCCCCCCAACCGGGATGGGCCATGATCGCTTCGGGGGTATAGCCGGAATCGCGGAGGCTGCGGGCCGCCTGCAGACAGGCTTCGGCGCGGATCACCTTGGTTTCGAGATCGGTGAGCCAGGGATGCACTGTGCTCGAGGAGCCGCGCGTGGAGCGGTAGCGATGCACCTGCACACCCTCCCAGAGCGACGGTGCCCCGTCCCCCCAGGCGAGGGCGGACACCTGGTGGCCCTGCTGCACCAGTGCCGGCGCCAGATGTTTGAACTGACCGGGGAAGTTCTGATGGATGAACAGCAGACGCATGGTGAAAAGGGGCGGATGGCTGAGTGCTGTTGCTCTGACCACCGTATCGGTTGCCTGGTGATCGGCCGTCTGGCCAAGAAAAAGCCGCCCCTGGGAGGGGCGGCGGAGCATTGCGGCTTGGGGCGCGGTGGGAGTGGGTGCTGACCTTGTGCTCAGTTGATGAGGGAAGGTGATAAACCTTCGGAATCAGGCAATGAAATCGCCGGTGGCAAGATTGGCGCCGGTAAAGACGGCCCAGTTGCTTAGCGTATTGCTGTTGTCCCTGATGTTACCGTTGAGAGCACTATAGAAAATCAAGGTATCGGCGCCGTCTTCTGTATTAACAGTGAATCTAAACGTCACCGGCGTAATGCTGGTATACCAGCGTCCTCGGATGAAGTTGACTGTGCCTTGGGCAACGCCGGTAGCCGTTGCAACTCCTGCCAGGTCGTTGCCTCCAGCTTGAACACTGACTTTGTCTCCGGTGGCGAAGCCGGTGATGATGTCAATGGCACCGTCAAAGTTGAAGATGTCACCGGTGTTGAAGGTGTTATCGGACTGACCACCGGTATCGATGAAGCTCTGCAACAGGCCCCCGCCGGAACCAGTGGCAAAGACATAGGTGTCATTGCCGTTGCCGCCTGTGAGCGAATCGCCGCCAGTGCCGCCCTCGATGGTGTCATCGCCGCCACCCGCGTCGATGGTGTCATTGCCAGCACCGCCAGTGATGGTGTCATTGCCAGCACCACCCAGGAGGCTGTCATTACCGGCTTCACCGCTGATGGTGTCATCTCCAC
>JBJTBH010000147.1:0-25175 GCA_046091285.1 Cyanobacteriota bacterium
CCCTGCCGGTGCTGCCGGCCGCCAGCCCCTAGCGGAGGTCACTGAGGGTGCCCACCCCCGGCAGCACCGGCAGGGGGGCCTCGGCGATCAGGGCGTTGCTGAGGGAGGTCAGTTCGGCGGCGCTGCGGGCGCCAAGGGCTCGGCCGATGTCATCGCCGCTGCTGTTGAACAGCTCCAGCTGGGGGATGCCATTGACCGCGAAGCGATCCAGTTCGGGCTGCCAGCGGGGATTGTCGACATTGAGCAGCACCACATCCAGCTGGCCGCGCTGCTGCTTTTCCAGGGCTTCCATCGCCGGCGCCATGGTCCGGCAGGCTTCACACCAGTCGGCGTAGAACTCCACCAGGGTCGGGCGGCCGTCGTTCAGGGCCACGGGGAGATCAAGGGACTGCCGGGCCAGCCGCTCCAGGGGGGCGCTGGGATGCAGCCCGCCCCGCAGCACCACGAGCGCCAGGCTGAGCACCACGGCCACAGCGGCCAGCAGCAGGCGTTCCGGCCGTCCGAGTGGACTGGTGGCTGGAGATTCCGAGGTCATGGGTGGCTGGGAATCCACGCAGGATTCCTGGACTTCAGCGCACTCTGGCAGCGATCGGGGCCGATGGGAGGCTGACGACCGCTCCGGCGGCCTGGCCGGTCCACGGGTGCTGGGCGTTCCTGCGCCGGCGTTGCTAACGTCCGCGGGCAGGCCAGGACTGAAGGCTTGAAACGTCGTCTGACCCTGCATTTCCCCCGCGAAGCGGTGCATCAGCCGATCACCTACCGGCTCGCCGTTGATTTTGATATCGCCGCCAAGATTCTCCGGGCTCAGATCGCTCCGAATCAGAGCGGCACGATGGTGGTCGAGCTCTCTGGAGACATCGATGAACTGGAGGCCGCGGAAGGTTGGCTGGAGAGCCTCGGACTCGCGCTGCATCACGCCCAGGGGGAGATCGGCATTGATCGTGAGCGCTGCGTCGATTGCGGCATCTGCACCAGCGTCTGCCCCAGTGGTGCCCTCAACAGCCGGGCTCCCCTGTGGTCGCTTCACTTCGATGCGGCCCGTTGCCTGGTCTGCGAGCAATGCATCCCCAGCTGCCCCCTTGAGGCGATCAGCCTGGTGCTCGATCCCGGAGGGCTGAGATCGGCATGAGGGATCCCATCCGCGCGTTCGTTGGTTTCCTGCTGTTGCCCCTCCGGGCTCCGGCCTTGCTGCTGCTGGCGTTGACCAGCCTCTATCTCGGGATTCACTGGAGCGCCGAGATGCATGCCAGTATCAGCTCGGCCCTGCAATTGCCGCTGGTCAATGATTTCTACCTGCCGATGCAGTTCGTGCAGGCGATCGCTGTGATTATCTTCAGCACGATGCCGAATCTGCTGATGCGTGAAATTTCGGCCCTGATGGCCATCAGCCGCGTCGTCAGCCTGGTGGTCACCCTGCTGTTGGTGATCACCGGAGGGCTGTATCTCCTGCATCTCAGTGTGCTGGCCAATGTCTCGATTCTGGCCAGCTCCGTGCTGCTCGCCCGTCTCGATATGGCGCGCGTCCGGGTGGTTCCCCATCCTCTCGCGGCCTTCATCGGCCTCAGCAGCTGGTGTCTGGTGATGATGGCCGCCGGTCGATTTCTTTATCTCCAGAATCCAGGAATCGCCGGTGCCGTGATCTGACGTTGACGGTGGCTGCCTGAGTCAGGATCCGCCGCTGCAGCCGAGTCGGGCGCCGCGCTGGTAGCTCCAGGCGTTGCCGAGCACCTTCTTCACATACAGGCGTGTTTCCGGGTAGGGGATCGTCTCCACCCACAGCTCCGGCTCCCGTTCCAGCAGGCCCGGATTCCAGCGCGTCACGGCACCGGCGCCGGCGTTGTAGCTGGCCACCGCCGGCAGCAGGTTGCCGTGCCAGTGCTCCAGCAGCTGTCGTAGATAACGGGCGCCGAGGCGGCTGTTGATGTCAGGGTTCTCCAGGGTGCGTTCGGGCACGGCGGCTCCCGCCAGTTCGCGGGCGGTCTCGGGCATCAGCTGCAGCAGCCCGATCGCTCCGACCGGTGAGCGCGCCGCTGGCATGAACTGCGATTCCGCTTTGGCGACCCCCAGCAACAGGGCCGGGTTGAGACCACTGCCGGCCGCCGCCCGGCGGAAAGCGTTGGCGAAGCGCAGGGGATGCAGCCCCTGTTCCAGCTGCTGTCGCCAGCCACAGGAAGGAGCCGCCCGTCGAAGGCTGGCTCGCTCCAGTTGCTCCAGTCCGTGGCCGTCATCCCCGAGGCCAAGCCGCAACAACCCTTCCACGCGCAGGTCG
This sequence comes from Cyanobacteriota bacterium, assembly GCA_046091285.1. Lineage (GTDB taxonomy): Bacteria > Cyanobacteriota > Cyanobacteriia > PCC-6307 > Cyanobiaceae > CAIXOZ01. The sequence continues at coordinate 2,270 of JBJTBH010000147.1, forward strand.
TCGGCGCTGCTGGCCAGCGCCCCGCTGCGGCTGTGGCGCCAGAGCTCCCAGGCCTCCAGGATCTGCCCCGCCTGCCATAGGCGTTCCAGCACCGTCTGATGGCTGTTCAGGGGGCTCCAGCTCTCCTGCTCCAGGCGGTTGAGCACGGCATCGGCCCGGGCGGATGGCAGCCGGGCCATCAAGGCCTCCCGCCCCAGGTGGACACTGGCGCGCCAGCCGTAATAGCCACCGCCATCCTGTTGGAGCAGGGTCTGCCAGAGGGTCCGGGCGGCAGCCGTCTGGCCCAGTTTTTCGAGACTGAAGCCCAGCCAGAAACGCTGACGGGCTGCCAGCGGAGAGGGCAATCGGCTGCCGGGAGGCAGTTCCAGACGTGTGCGGGCCCGCTGCCAGTCCCGTCGCCGCAAGGCCCGGCGCGCCAGCTCCCAGCGCAGCTCCCAGCTGGCGGGAGCGTTGGGGAATCGCCTGAGCACCTGGGCGCCATCGGCCAGGCCCTCCAGGGCCAGGCGCGCCTGCACCGGGGCTTGCGTCCGCCAGCGAGCGGGCAGGGCGTTCAGGGCCCTGAGGCCGGCCTTGGAGGGATCCTCCGCCAGGGCCCGCAGGGCGGCCTCGGTGGCGTCGGCCTGCGGCCAGTGCCGCAGCAGGTTGATCAGGGCGGCACGACCCTGCGCCGGCAGGGCTGGATCCTGCCCGTCAGCAGCCATCAGCAGAGCCGTGCCCAGGGTCAGGGTGGCGGCGGCGCTGTTGAGGGAGGTGGCTGGACGTTTCAGGCAGCTCAGGGCCCGGGCGCTCTCCCCCAGCTGTGCCAGCCCCAGGGCCAGCTGCTCGCGCACCAGCGGTGCCTCAGGGCCTGCCGTCCGCTTGCATTGCTGCAGCAGCACCTCCCGGGCACCGGGCCAGCGCGGCCCGAAGCGGGCCAGATGCAGGGCTGCCGCCTGACGATGCGTCGGTGTCTGGGCGGGATCCATGGCCTGGTCGATCGCCGCCGCCAGGGCCGCCGGATGGGCGGGAAAGCGTTGCAACAGCTGCTGCCGCAGCTCCGGTTGCCGGCGGCCGAGGGCGTAGAGGGCATCGGCGGTGGCGGCGGCCTTCGGGAAGCGTTGCTGCAGGTCTCGCCAGAGCTGGTTCGCCGCCGCTGTCCTTCCCAGTCGCTCGGCGGCCAGGGCCTGTTGTTTGATCGCCACCGGTGCCAGGGGTCCGGTGCCCCAGCCCTGACCCCGCAGCAGCTGCCATTGCTGTCTGGGTTGATCGCTGCTGCGGCTCACCAGCAGCAGAGCGGCCAGTCGCCGTCGTTCCGGATCCGTTGCCCAGCGCAAGTCGCGCTGCAGCTGTTGATCGCGGCTGGCGGGTGTCGGTTCCGGACGGGCCTCCAGCAGTGGACGGCCGATCAGAAGCACCGCCAGGCTGGTCAGGGCTGTGCCGAGAAGCAACTGCGGCCCCCGGGGCATCCGCGGTTCGACGACGGAGGGCTCCAGGCTCAAGGCAGGGCGACAACGGCCTTGCCATTCTGGGGAGGATGCCGTCACGCCATGGGGACGCCCCTGTTTCGTCGCCTCCGGTGGTCCCTGCCGCCAGACCTGACCACCCTGCCCGGGGCGCGGCAGCGGAGACGGCTTCTGCTCCTGCTTCTGGCCTGTGGGCTGGTGGCGCTGCTGCGTCCGTTCCTGCCTGTGATGCTGCTGCCGGGCTGGATCGTGGGACTGCTGCTGCTCTGGACGGTGGTTGAACTGCTGCGCCTGGCCTGGTGGCCGCAGCGTTGGCGCTGAAAGGCGCCCCTTAGCCTGACGGCTGATTCGCCCCTGCGTCATGGTCGCTTCGGTGCTGCATCCGATCGGTCAGCCCCTCGGGGACGGTGTGGGCTTCGGGACCGATGGCATCCGCGGTCGGGTCGGGGTGGTGATCACCCCGGCCCTGGCCCTGCAGGTGGGCTACTGGTGCGGGCTGGTGTTCCAGGCCGAGGGGCCGGTGTTGATCGGCCGGGATTCCCGCAGCAGCGGTGACATGGTGGCGGCGGCCCTCACCGCCGGCATCACCGCCGCCGGTCGGGAGGTGTGGGATCTGGGCCTCTGCCCCACCCCGGCGGTGCCGGGCACGATCCGCCGCCTCGGGGCCGCCGGCGGCTTGATGGTCTCCGCCAGCCACAACCCCCCGCATGACAACGGCATCAAGGTGTTCGGGGCCAATGGCGCCAAGCTTGATCGTCAGCGCCAGGGGGCGATCGAGGCCGGCCTGCGCGGCGATCCCGAGGCCCTGGCCCGTCCCGTCAGCGGCGCCTGCGGTGCGGCCTTCGTGCGTGCGGATCTGCTGGCGGCCTACAAGCAGAGCCTGCTCGACAGCGTCAGAGGGCGACGGCTCGATCGGGTGCCGATCGTGCTGGATCTCTGCTGGGGTTCAGCCACCGCCTGTGGTGAATCGGTGTTCCGGGCCCTTGGTGCCGATCTCACCGTGCTTCATGGGGTGCCGGATGGCCGCCGCATCAATCAGGACTGCGGCAGCACTCATCTCGAACCCCTGCGTCAGGCCGTGCTCGACACCGGGGCGGCGATGGGCTTCGCCTTCGATGGCGATGCCGATCGCACCCTGGCCGTCGATGGCCGCGGCCGTGTGGTGGATGGCGATCAGATTCTTTATCTCTGGGGCGCGTCCCTGCTGGAGCAGGGCCTGCTGCCCGAGGGGCGGCTGGTGGCCACGGTGATGTCGAACCTCGGCTTCGAGCGGGCCTGGCAGGCGCGCGGCGGGCTGCTGGAGCGCACCGCCGTCGGCGATCAGTACGTCCATGCCCGCATGGAGGAGCTGGGGGCCGGCCTCGGCGGTGAGCAATCCGGCCACATTCTTTCGGCCAGCCACGGCATGAGCGGCGATGGTCTGCTCACGGCCCTGCAGGTGGCTACCCTGGTTTCGGGGCGAGGGCAGAGCCTGGCCGACTGGATCGACACCAGCTTTGAACCCTATCCCCAGCGTCTGGTGAACATCACCGTGCCGGATCGGGAGCTGCGCCGGAACTGGCAGCAGTGTGCGCCGCTGCAGGAGGCGGCGGCGGCGGCGGAGGCGGCGATGGAAGGGCGCGGCCGGGTGCTGGTGCGGGCCAGCGGCACCGAACCCCTGCTGCGGGTGATGGTGGAGGCGGCCGAGAGGGCCGATGTCGATCATTGGTGCGACACGTTGGCGGCCCTGGCGGAGCAGCATCTCAACGCAGTCTGAGGGTTGCCGCTGACGGGTTTCGTTGAGGGTCGTCGTGGCTGATTCACTGGGCTACCACGCACAATCAGGGGGTGATTCGTCAGGCCGGGTCCCTCCAACACCAACATCGTTCTGCCCCAGCGGCTCTGAGCCGAGCGACTGGATCTGGCGGATGCTTCCCTGCCCTGGGCGGCGCGGGAGCATGGGATCCGTCGTATTGCAACTCTCGATCGACGCGACTTCGGGATTGATCGATTGCCGGGTGGCGAGAGCCTGGACAACCTCCTGCATCCCTGAGATGGGCACGGCAAGCGTGATCGGCATCGACGTGAGCGTCTCCCGCCCGTAGTCTCTGGAATGAAGCTAAAGCCCAGCTCCAGCGCCTGAGCGAATGATCATCGAGATATCCTCCGATGCTCTGAGGCTGTCAGCCTCTGTACACCACATCGTGGGAGCCAAGATCAATCGGGATCAAGGTCTGGCCTTCGATCAGCACTTCAAGCGTGATGCGATAGCTCAGGTTGATCGAAACCGAATGCAGCCCTTCAAGGCGGCCCCGTAGGGCATGAAGTCGCAAGGAAGGATGGTGCGGATTGGCTTCGAGCAGGAGCAGCGTTTTGCGATACACCTCGCGCATCTCGGGATGGCGCCGCAGAAAACGGGCGGCTCGGCGGTTGTACCGCTCGGTGAACAGCAACGACCAACTCAAGGCTGCAACGGCGTCGTTTGCAGCTCGGCTTCAGGGCCGATGGCCATGGCATCCAGACGACTGAGGTGATCGTCCACCGATTCGTGAACAACACGGCCGGCGGCGAGATCAGCGCGGGCTTCCTGCAGCGCGATTTCCAGCTCGCACTCCCTCAGGCGCTGGTAAGCATCGGCTTTCATCACCACATACCGCAGTTCGCCGCGCACGCTCAACCCCACCTCCCGTTCGTGCTCCAGCGCCCGTGAGATGGCGCCGATGCCGCCGGTTTTCAGATCGTTCGCCGGGATGGCCTGCATCGCACTCTTGCCAGCTCAGTCGATCGTACGCCGAGTCGTGCGGTTCGGCGTTCGCTTTGGAGGCCTGGCTCTGCGGGGTTGGCTGGAGCTGCCGTGATCTGGAGGCCATGGCAGCACCCCAGGGACGCAGACCCGATGACCTGGGGTCAGCGGCTTTGGACTGGCTCACTCCCTACCCTGAGCCGATGGCCGACCCAGACATCCGCTGGCGCCAGCGGTTCGACAACTTCGAGCGGGCCCTGCAGGTGCTGCAGCGCGGCGTCGATCTGGGGCGGCAACGGCCACTGAGCGAGCTGGAGCAACAGGGCCTGATTCAGGCTTTTGAATTCACCCATGAACTGGCCTGGAATCTGCTCAAGGACTACCTCCAGCACCAGGGAATCAGCGGCATCATCGGTTCACGGGATGCCACCCGTCTGGCCTTTCAGAATGGGCTGATTCTGGATGGCGAGGGCTGGATGGCGATGATCAAAGCCCGCAATCAATCGTCCCATACGTATAACCTGGAGTAGGCCCAGGCGATCGCGCGCGATGTGATCGAGTGCTACGCACCCCTGTTCGCCGCGCTGCGGGAGCGCTTCCTGCAGTTAAGCCGGCAGCCCTGATGACGGTGCACGCCCCTCTGGCCTCAGCCCAGGCCATCGGCCTGTCGGACACGGCCCTGACGGCCATCCGTTCGGTGCTCGCCAGCCACCCTGAGGTGGAAGCCGCGATTCTCTATGGCTCCCGTGCCCTCGGTCGCCATCGCCCCGCTTCCGACATCGACCTCACCCTGATCGGCCCGGCCCTCAACGCAGCCACCCTGGCCCGGATCGATGCCGAGCTCGATGATCTGCTGCTGCCCTGGATGATCGATCTCTCCTGCCTGGCCGCGCTGGAGCACCCTGCTCTGCTGGCCCACATCGATCGGGCCGGCATTGCGCTGTATCGGCGGCTGGATGCACCAGACTGAGCCCATGGCCACATCTTCTCGCCCCACCAGCTATTGCTGCGTGGTGGATGAGCCACTGCTGCGCACGATCGCGGCAGAGATCCAGGCGGCGATCCCCGGCGCTGAGGTGCGCCTGTTCGGCTCGCGGGCCTGCGGCACCGCCCGGCCTGATTCCGACCTGGATCTCCTGGTCACGGTGCCGGATGCCTGGCTGGCGAGCCACTCGCGGTTTGAGGAGACGGACGCCCTCGGCTGGCGGCTGGCCCATCACCGACTGCCGATTAAGTTGTTGCTGTTCTCCAGCAGTGAAGTGGAGGAGCGGCGCCATGGCCGCAGCAATGTGATCGCCGAGGCCTTCCGTTACGGCCGTCAGCTGGAGCCAGCGGAGTCTGTGCATGGCGCCAGCTGAGACACCGGCTGCCTTTCTGCGCCTCGCCCACCGCGATCTTCGAGCTGCCCCAAGGCTATGGCAGATCCCTCAGTCTTCGAGGAAGACAGCTAGGGTTTCTATCTCCAGCAGGCCACCGAAAAAGCCCTCAAAGCCTGGCTGCTGCTCCTGTTGCCCGAGCAGCCTCCCTTCACCCACAATCTTCGCCTGTTGTTCCAGATGCTGCGCGATCAAGGCGTGGCGATCGAGCCCTACAAGGATCTCAGTCGCTTCACATTGTTTGCTGTGCTGCGCCGCTACGACGAAGAACCGGACCTGGAATCGCTTGATCGTGACACCTGGAACCAGCGCTGTGCCGAGCTCCTTGATCATGTGGCCTCCCTGCTCCGATGAACGAAGCCGAAACCCGCGTTGAGCTGATTGATCCGCTGCTCGCCGCCTTACCCCATGGGAAGGTCGCTTGCGCCGCCTCGCCCCCTGGCCTCAGAGCAGCTCCGCCGCCAGCAGCAGCGCCCCCTGGCAGGCATCGCCCACGGGGTTGAGCCATCGGGCTTCCGGCAGTCGCTGGGCCAGGCCCTCGCCGAAGCTCCGGCGCAGGCTGGTGAGGTGCTCGAAGCCGCCACCGACGCCACAGACCGCCGGGGCCGGAAGCCCCAGTCGCTGGCTCAGGGTCACGGCCATCATCACCAGCGCTTCGGCGCTTCGCCTCACGATCGCCGTTGCCTCCGCATCGCCAGCCTCCGCCAGCTGATCGATCGTGGGGGCAAGGGCCGCGAAGCCCGCTGGGGCGAAACCGGGCGTCACCACCAACCCCTTGAGCTGCTGGGGTGCCTGCGGATCCTCCGGATCGAGCCCCAGCTGATGCCAGAGCCGTTGCCGCAGGGGACCATCCGGTGTGCGGCCATCGGCCATCCGCAGGCTGGCGGCCAGTCCATCGCGGCCGATGTCATGGGTGGAGCCCGCCTGATCCAGCAGCCAGCCCCAGCCGGCGCAGCGTGCCTCGGTTCCGGTGGCGTTGCGCCCGATGGCGATCGTGCCGGTGCCGCAGATCAGCAGCAGTCCGCAGCCATCGCTGAAGGCTCCGCGCAGGGCTGTGTGTTCGTCGCCGGTCACCAGCAGCCGTGCTTCCGGCAGGGCCAGGGCGGCGGCGGCCAGGGTCCGCCCCTGCGCCTGGCGGTCGGTGCCCCGCTCGATGCCACTGGCGCCGATGGCGGCGGCCGCCAGGGGGGGGCGTCGCCCGCTCTGACGATCGGCGGCCGCCAGGCTCAGACGCAACGCTTGCTGGAACTGCTCAGGGCCATCGGGGGCCGCCAGATGACGGACGCCGGGGCCCTCCCCTTCGCTCTGGATCTCGATGGTGCCGTCCGGCTGCCTGATCGCCAGGCGGCAGCGGCTGTGGGTCTGGCCGGCATCAAAACCCGCCAGCCAGACTTCCGCCTCCGATATGGCCATCGCTTCAGCGGCGGCTGGCGGCCAGGGTGGCCAGGCAGAACCAGCCGATCAGCTGCACCTCCGGCCGGAAGAAGATCGTGTCCGTGAGTCCCTGGACGCCCAGCCCGACGATCGCCGCCACGGCCGCCAGGGCGGGCAGGGCCATGGCGCCATCGGCGCGCAGCTGGCCCAGGCCGGCCCTCAGACTGCTGAACAGTAGGCCGAGACCGGCCAGAAGACCGGGAAGGCCCGCCTCCACCGCCAGTTCCAGGGGGATCGAGTAGGCGCTCAGGGCGTTGAACTTCGGCTGCTGATACAGCGGATAGACGAGATTGAAGGCGGTGTTGCCGGGGCCGATGCCCAGCCAGGGGCGGTCCTGAATCATCTCGAGCGCCGCCAGCCAGACGTTGATCCGGAAATTGTTGGAGCTGTCCTGACGGCCTGAGAACAGGCTCAGCAGCCGCACGCGCAACGGTTCGACGTGGGTGAAGGCCAGCACCAGCACCGCCGCCGCCGCCATCAGCAGCAGCACCGGAAACAGGCGGCGCCACAGCGTCGGCCAGTGGCGGGTCTGACGCAGTACCAGAAGCAGGCTGATTGTGCCGAGGGCCGCCACCATCCCCAGCCAGCCACCGCGGCTGGAGGTGAGCAGCAGGGCCACGCTGCCGAGGCTCAGGCTGGCCAGCGCGAAGAGCCGGTGGCTCAGGGAGGTCCAGCGGAGCAGGGCCACCACCGCCAGCGGCAGGATCGGCAGCAGATAGCCGGCCAGCAGGTTCGGGTTGTCGAGGGTGCTGTAGATCCGCACCGTGCCGTCGGCCACGGAATTGGGGTCGGCCCAGCGCGCCAGTTCGCCGGTGTCGCCATAGAGCTGGCGGATGCCGAGGACGGCTGTGAGCAATTCACTGGCCAGCAGCGCTGCGACGATCCGATCCCACCAGGCCGGGGCACTGGCCAGCAGCTGCCGCATCAGTGCATAGACCCCGAGATAGCTGACGAGTTTCAGCAGACCCTTGGCGGCGGCCACCGGCACCGGTGAGAAGCCGGTCGCCAGCACCGCCAGCGCCAGGACCACCAGCACCCAGCCGTTGATTGTGCCGATGCGGCCGGGGGGCGTGCGCAGGGCCAGGAGCAGCCACAGCAGGCCACTGGCCAGGATCAGCAGGCTGAGGCCGCCGCGGGTGACGAGGGGCAGGCCAGCCATCAGGGCGCAGAGCACGAGGCCGGCGATGGTCGGCAGCTGATGACCCAGGGGCCCGGAATCCCGCTGCTGCAGCCATCCCTGCCAGCGCAGCAGCCAGGGGATGGAGGGGCTGGGCGGCAGGGCGGAATCAGGCATCGGTGGGCCGCGGTCGGCGGCGGCAGGGGCGGTCGGTGGCCGCAGGCTAGGCCGTCTCCCCGGTCTGGTCCGCCAGACGCTGCTGCAGGGTGCCCAGCTCTGGTGGTGGCGCGTCGGTCCGTTGGTAGAGCACGCGATACACCGGCAGTCCCTGGCTGAGCACGTGGGTTTCGCGTTCCGTCGGGATCGGCAGGGGATTGTCGCGTCGCCAGGGCCGGGCATCGCTGCTCGGCCGCTGGAAGCAGGCGCTGGCTTCGGTGAGCGCCACCTGGGGCTCGATCACGGCCGGCACGTCGCTCTGCAGGAACAGCTCACCGCCGGGGGGCAGGGCCGCGGCGATGGCGAGCAGCAGCTCCGGTTGCAGCACCCGGCGCTTGTGATGCTTCTTCTTGAACCAGGGGTCGGGAAACTGAATCGTCACCCGTTGCAGCAGGCCTGCAGGCAGGGCCGTCAGCCAGGCCTCGAGGCTGACGTTGGCATTGCAGAACAGAAAGTGCAGGTTGCCGAGGCCGAGGGCGCCCTGATCGGCCTGGGCCGCCTGCACCAGGGCGCGACGGATCTCAACGCCGAGGTGGTTGCGGTCGGGCTCCAGCGGCGCCAGGGCGAGCAGAAATCGACCGCGGGCACAGCCGATGTCCAGATGCAGCGGCAGCGACGGGTCGTCGAACAGCTCCTGCGGCGGCGGCAGCTCCAGGGGCAACTGGAAGAAGCGGCTGAGGGGATTGACGTGCTGGCGCACCATGGCCGATGCCGATCAGGTTGCGGGGCTGGCTTCGGGTCGGTCGGGCACCAGAAACCCCCAGCTGGCGGTGTAGCCGTGCAGGTGGGTGGTGCCGCTGACCGGTCCGATTTCACCATTGCAGAAGGCGCCGCTGAGCGGCAGCTCCGGAAACAGCTCGCGGCAGAGGCTCACATCGCCATCGGGCTTGCCGTAGAGGCCCCGGCCCCGACCGAGACAGGCGAACAGCAGGGCGGCCAGCGGGTCCGGCGCCCGGCGGCGCTCCGTGCTGAGCAGCTGGCGTTCCTCCTGCAGGGATGTCGTGCCATCGCGCAGCTGGAACTGCACCCGTTGGCCCTGCCGCATCCGTTCCGCCACGGCCAGGGAGCCGGTGCGGGGGTCGACACCGATCAGGTTCCGCACCAGGAAGGCATCCTGGCCGCTGCTTTCGGGGCGCTCCGGATCGGTTGGGGTGAGCGGCAGATCGAAGCTGCTGCGGCCGACGCCGAGGAAGAGCGAATGGCGGACCCGTTCGCGGTCCTCGGGGCTGAGGTCGGCCAGGATCGCCTGCAGGCAGGCCACGGGGGTCCCGGAAGGGCCGGCACTCGTCAGGCGCAGCACCACATTGCGCTGGGCCGCCTCCACTTCGAACACCGGACCGATCGGCCGGCAGCCCTGGGCCACCACCGGATCGAGGCGCCATCCACCACCGATCACGCAGCCGATGGCGCCGCCGTGCACCCCGTCTTCGAGCAGCAGGGAACCGTGGCTGGCGGTGTGCTGCCCCGCCACGCCGCCGATCTTTTCGGTGCGGGGATAGCTGTAGTCGAGGCCATTGATCAGATCGTTGATGGCGGTGCAGGTGGGATCGATCAGCAGCACCATCGATGGGGCCGCCGCCGGGTCGAGACCCACCGCCTCGATCCACGGGGCGGGGGGAGCATCTAGATCGGGCAGAGCGGTGGTGTCGATCGCGAAGGGGTGGATCTCGGCTCCCGGTAATCGCAGCAGGGTGATGCTCAGGGCCGGTTCCTGCTCCCGTTCCTGGGGCGTGCCATCGGCGCTGGTGCCGATCACGCCACCGCCGGCGCAACCGAGCCAGTGGCGGGCCTTCAGGCGTTCCCGCAGCAGGGGCATCAGCCGCGGCAGGTCACTGCCATAGCTGGTGGAGGCGAACACCAGGGCCAGATCGGCGTCACCGACGTTGCCAAGCTCCCGGACGGTGGCCTCCACCGCGCCTTCCAGGGAGGGACCTCCGCCCATGGCCGTGCGGCACCAGGGCTGGTTGGTTCGGCGTTGCCACCAGGACGGCAGGGTGAAGGCGACCATGGCCGGACCTTAACGTCTGACAGGTCTTCCGGATAATGGCGGTCTCCCGTCCCGTCGTCCCCGTGTCTTCGTGATCGTGCCTGCGACTGCCCCGGTGACGGGAAACCCCTCGTTCTGGGGGCTCTCCTACCGCGCCCTGGTCTGGCTGGACTACCGGTTGGCCGTGGTCTTCTGTGTCGCCCTGCCTCTGGTGCTGCTGATCTGGGCGACGGTCCGGCGGGAAGGAGCGATCGCCCGCCTGCTGACGCTGTATTGGAAGGCCTCGAGCCTGCTGGCGGTGACGGTGCTGTTCCTGAGCGATCGCCGGCCGATCGGTTATGTGCTCGGGGTAGTGGCCCAGGTGTTGATCATCGTCAGTGTCTGGTTCTGGGTCGATCTCAATGAGGAGCTCGATGATCTCCCCCCCTGGCGTCCGTTGCCGCTGACCGTGCGCGTCTGGCGCTGGGGGCTGACCCTGTTCGCGGGCCTCGGGGCGCTCTTCAGTGCCACTGCCCTGGCCTGCCTCCAGCGGGGTGGCACCGCCGGCTGTCAGGTCTGGCTGGAGGCGCCCACGGAGCTGATGCGCCAGGTGGACCGGATGAGCAGCTTCGTCTTCGGCGGCAACTGGACGCCTGAGATTTCGGTCTTCTTCGGTTATGTGGGGCTGCTGGCCTATGGGGTCGGGCTGCTGCAGTGGCTGGTGGTGCGCTTCCCCCGCATGGGGCGGGTGGCCGGTGAGTTCTGAGCGTCCAGGGAGGGTCTGATGTCCTCGCCGTCGATGCTGGATGACCGTTCGGAGGATCCCTCCCTGCTGGCGGATCTCGAGGCGATCAGCCGCCTCCGTCCCGATCGGGTGCTGCGGTTGCGGGGTCTGCGGACCGTTGCCCCTGAGGGTGCTTCGGAGGCGGAACCAGAGGCGTTCGAGCTGCTGGTGTTCCGGGGATTTTCGAGCAGCACCACCCATCCGATCGCCGTTGATCCCGATCAACCGGTGCTGCCGGGCGGCGTGGTGATCGGCACGGCGGAGCTGCTGCGGGCACCGCTCAACCCCACCGCCGAGGAACGTCTTGCCGGTCCCCTGCCGCCGCAGGCTTTCCGGGACCCGCAGGCCTGGCTCTGACGCCGGACTCAGGGACCGGCGAGTACGGCCACGCAGCGGCCGCAGAGGGTCGGATGGGCCGGGTGCTGGCCGATGTCGCTTTCGTAGTGCCAGCAGCGCTCGCACTTCTCGCCATCGGCGCGGGCGAGGCGCACCGTGACGCCTGTCTCGCTGGCTTCGCTCAGCACCGCCGCCGGGGCGTCGCCCCCCAGCTGCAGGGCCGAGACCAGCAGCCAGTCGGCCAGGTTGTCGACGGTGGGGTGGGCGGAACCATTCAGCCAGTCGAGGGCTGCAGCGATGCCTTCCGCGCCTTCGCTCAGCTCCAGCTGCACCTGCGCTTCGAGGGAAGCCCCGAGACGGCCCTCCTTGCGACAGCCTTCCAGCTGGCGGTTCACCAGGGCCCGCAGCGCCAGGATGCGTTCCATCGGTTCCTCGAGGGAGCTGTCGCGCCACGTGCTGGGCGCCGTCGGCCAGCCGCGCTCGAACACCGAGGCTTCGGCCACGGGATAGGGCAGGTTCTGCCAGATGTCTTCGGCCATGTGGCAGAGCACCGGCGCGATCAGGCCCGCCAGCCGTTCCACCACCAGGGAGAGCACCGTCTGGCAGCTGCGGCGGCGGACGTCGTCCGCGCCGCTTACGTAGAGGCGGTCCTTGGCGATGTCGAGGTAGACGTTAGAGAGGTCGACCACGCAGAAGTTCTGCAGCGCCTGGAAGAAGCGGTAGAACTCGAAGCGCTCGAAGTCGGCGGTGACGCTGTCGATCAGGGCGGCGGTGCGCTGCAGCATCCAGCGATCGAGCAGCGGCAGATCGGCGATGGCGATGGCATGGCCGCCTTCGCTGACCGGCCTGGGATCGAAATCATGCAGGTTGCCGAGCAGGTAGCGGGCGGTGTTGCGCACCTTGCGATACACATCCGCCAGCTGCTTGACAATCCCCGGACCGAGCGGCACATCGGCGGAATAGTCGACGGAGCTCACCCAGAGGCGCAGCACATCGGCGCCATACGGAGGCTCCTGCTTCTCGTTTTTGCCGCCCTCCACCAGCACCGCCGGATCCACGACGTTGCCCAGGGATTTGCTCATCTTGCGGCCCTTTTCATCGAGGGTGAAGCCGTGGGTGAGCACCCGCCTGTAGGGGGCGTGGCCGTTGACGGCCACGGAGGTGAGCAAACTGCTCTGGAACCAGCCGCGATGCTGATCGCTGCCCTCGAGATAGAGATCGGCGGGGTAGCGCAGCCCATCCCGTCCGCCGGTTGTCGCCCCGGAAGCTCCGGGTCTGTTCAGTCCTCCGAGGACGCCCGCCCACGACGAGCCGGAGTCGAACCAGACATCCATCGTGTCGGTGCCCTTGCGCCACTGCGCCGCCTCGGCGGCGTACTCCGCGGGCAGCAGGCCGGCTTCATCGCGCTCCCACCAGACATCGCCGCCGTGCTCGGCGATCAGGGTCTGGATGTGGGCGAGGGTGGTCGCGTTGAGCAGCACCTCACCGGTTTCGCGGTGATAGAAGACGGGGATCGGCACACCCCAGGTGCGCTGGCGGCTGATGCACCAGTCGCCGCGTTCGCTCACCATCGCCTCGATGCGGTTGCGGCCGCTGGCCGGCAGCCAGTCCACGGCGGCGATCGCCTCCAGGGCGGCGCTGCGGAAGCCCTGCACCGAAGCGAACCACTGCTCGGTGGCGCGGAAGATCGTCGGTTTCTTGGTGCGCCAGTCGTAGGGGTAGCGGTGCTCGTAGCGTTCCTGCTTCAACAGCAGGCCGGTGGCTTCCAGGGCGCTGATGATCGTCGGGTTGGCGTCCTTGAGGACGTTGGTGCCGGCGAAGGGGCCGGCTTCGGCGGTGAGGGTGCCGGCTTCATCCACCGGGCAGAGCACCGGCAGGCCGTATTTCCTGCCGGTGTTGAAGTCGTCGACGCCATGGCCGGGGGCGGTGTGCACCAGGCCCGTGCCGGCTTCGGTGGTGATGTACTCGCCGCCGATCACCACCGGGCTGGTGCGTTCCAGCAGCGGGTGGCGGTAGAGGATTCCCTCCAGCGCGGCGCCCTTCACGCTCAGAATCGGCGTCAGGGTCAGGCCGAGGCTGCTTTCCAGGCTTTCGCGCAGCTCGGCGGCCACCACCAGATGGCTGGCGGCCGGTGCCGGTGTCTCACCGCGGGCGGTCACGGCGCAGATGGCGTAGTCGAGCCGCTCATTGACCGACACCGCCAGGTTGGCGGGCAGGGTCCAGGGGGTGGTGGTCCAGATCGCCACCGCCAGGCCGCCGGTGGCGGTGGCGGCTTCCGGGCTGAGGCCGGCGTCGCGGAGCTGCGCGGCCAGGGCCTCGGGCAGCTCCAGGGCCGGAAAGGCCACGTAGAGGCTCGGGGAGGTGTGGCCGTCGGGGTATTCCAGTTCGGCTTCCGCCAGGGCGGTGCGGGAGCTGGGGCTCCAGTGCACCGGCTTCAGGCCCCGGTAGATGTGACCGGCCAGCACCATGGCACCGAAGACGCCGATCTGAGCGGCCTCGTAGCTCGTCTGCAGGGTGAGGTAGGGCTGGTCCCAGTCGGCCCAGATGCCCCAGCGCCGGAAGCCGGCCTTCTGGCCTTCCACCTGCTCGAGGGCGTAGGCATGGGCCTTGCGGCGCAGGCTCAGCGGCGTCAGTGCAGCGCGCTCGCTGCTGCTCAGACCCTGGAGCACCTTCAGTTCGATCGGCAGGCCGTGGCAGTCCCAGCCCGGCACGAAGCGCGCCTTGCGGCCCTGCAGCAGGGCTGTCTTGTTGATGATGTCCTTGAGGATCTTGTTGAGGGCGTGACCGACGTGCAGGGCGCCGTTCGCGTACGGCGGCCCGTCGTGCAGGGTGAAGGTCTCGCCCGGGTTCTGCTGGCTGAGGCGCTCGTAGAGGTTGTGCTCGGCCCAGAAGGCCTGGATCTCGGGCTCACGCACCTTGGCGTTGGCCCGCATGTTGAAGGGCGTCTGCAGCAGGTTGAGCGTGTCCTTGTAGGAGATCGGGCCCACGTCCCCCTGATTCGCCGTGGACTGGCCCGCAGCGGCGGTGGTCTCGGGCGCAGGGCTGGCGGTCACGTCGCCTGGAGGCAGCAATGTCGGATTATCGGCGGTCAGGGGCGTAGGGCGGCCTGGTGTCGGGGTCCGTCGTTTCTGCCGCCAGCTCTTCCACGTCCACGTCGATGATCGCCTCGGGGGCGGCCGGGCGGCGGGGGGGCAGATCGAGCAGGGCATCGATCTCCTCGAAGGAGCGAACCACGCGCAGCGGATCGGCCGCTGATGGCTCGGTGGTCGGATCCGATGGTTCGGTGATCGGATCTGCATCGCGGTGTGGAGCGTCCGCCGGTTGGGCGTCGGCTTCCGCGCCGGGTGCCGGTTCGGCCTCGCCCTCCGGAGCGTCCGCCTCCCCAGAGGCGTCTGGGCCGGCCGCGCCCACGGGGTCTTCCGGGCCGCCGGCGTCAGCCGGTTCCACCGCCGCCGGGTCCTCTGGGATCGCCCTGGTGTCCGGCACGTCCTGTTCGATGACGTCCTCGTCGACCCCCACGGCGGGCTGCGCCCCGGGGTCAGGTGCGGTGCTGGCCTCGTCTGGGGCTTCTTTTTCCGGTGTGGCGAGGCTGGCTTCAGGGGGCACGGATTCCGCCGCTGCGGCTGCGGTGTCAATCGCCTCTGGGATGTCAGTCCCGCCTGCTGCGTCAGTCCCGTCTGCGGTGTCAGTCCCGTCAGTGGTGTCTGTCCCGTCTGCGGTGTCTGTCCCGCCTGCGGCGTCAATCGCCTCTGGGATGTCCGTCCCGTCTGTGGTGTCCGTCCCGCCAGTGGTGTCAGTCCCGTCTGCGGTGTCCGTCCCGTCTGCGGCGTCAGTCCCGCCTGCGGTGTCAATCGCCTCTGGGATGTCCGTTCCGTCTGTGGTGTCCGTCCCGTCTGTGGTGTCCGTCCCGTCTGCCGGGGGCGTGGCTTCCAGTGCCTCGGTGGCGTCTGAGGACCGGGCGAGCGGTGCCTCCGCCTGTTGGCTGTCGCTGTCGGAATCTGCGTCCTTCCGGACCCAGCGCTTGCCGACGCCTCGGGGCTGGCGTTGGCGGGCGATGGCCTGCTGCACGGTCTTCTGCAGCTTCGCCAGGGTGTCGATGGCGGTGGCGAGCAGCTGAACGCTGACCGTCAGCAGTTGGTTGAGGCTGGCGATCCAGCGGTCGCTGGAGCCCAGGGCGGTCTGTTCTTCGCTGCTGAGCTGACGCCAGCGCGCCTGGGCCACTTCGGTGCCGAGGCGTCCGATCAGCAGGCCACCGCAGAGCACGGCCAGCATCGGAGCGCCCGTCAGGCGATCGGCGCTGGTGACCAGCACCAGGCCCAGCAACAGCACCACGGCCCCCCAGGCGCTGTCCCGGGGGCGACTGAGTTCGCCCACGACCACGGGCAGCAGCAGCAGGGCCAGGCCGACGATCAGGGCGAGGATGCCTCCGAGGGTGGCGAGCATCGAAACGGTGGGGCGGCGTTGGCCCCATTGTGGGCGGATGCCTAGAGTCGTGTCCTGCCCACCTGGCGGAATTGGTAGACGCGCTGGGTTTAGGTTCCAGTGACTGCGGTTGTGGGGGTTCAAGTCCCCCGGTGGGCATGGCTGGGGTTGGGTTCTGCCTAAGGTGAATCGAACCTTGTGACGGTGGTCCTTTTCAGGCGATGACGCAAGCAGTGGCCGCCATGCCTGAACCGCTCACCCCTGGAGTGGTGCCGGCCCCGCGGGAGCGCCTCGGTTCGGTGCCCCGGGAATTCCTCGATCCGCCGGCGGCCTGGAATCCGACCGTGGGCCTGTTTCTCGGCGGTTATGCCCTGGCGGCCCTCACCATCTGGGGGTGGTTCGTGGGGCTCTGGCCCCTGCCGCTGCTCGTGGCGATGGCCTTTCTGGCGCTTCACCTGGAGGGCACGGTCATTCATGACGCCTGCCACAACGCCGCCCATCCGAATCGGGTGATCAATGCGGTGATGGGCCATGGCGCGGCCCTGCTGCTTGGTTTCAGCTTCCCGGTGTTCACGCGGGTGCATCTGCAGCATCACGCCCATGTGAATGACCCGAAGCATGATCCGGATCACATTGTTTCCACCTTCGGGCCGCTCTGGCTGATTGCGCCGCGATTTTTCTATCACGAGTATTTCTTTTTCCAGCGGAGGCTCTGGCGGCGTTACGAGCTTCTGGAATGGGGTCTGGGCAGGGGAGTGTTCGCCGCCATTGTGCTGGCAGCGGCAAAGTATCAGTTCATGCCCTTCATCTTCAACTGCTGGTTCGCGCCGGCGCTACTGGTGGGGGTGACGCTGGGCATGTTCTTCGATTATCTGCCCCACCGCCCTTTTCAGTCGCGCAACCGTTGGCTGAATGCCCGCATCTATCCGAGTCGGGTGCTCAATTGGTTGATCATGGGCCAGACCTATCATCTGGTGCATCATCTCTGGCCGTCGATTCCCTGGTTTGAATACCGCCCGGCTTATCACGCCACCAAGCCGTTGCTTGATGCCAAGGGATCACCGCAGCGTCTCGGGTTGTTCGAGACCCGCAGTGATGGGCTCAATTTTCTCTACGACATCTTTCTCGGCATCCGCAGTCATCGCAAACGCCGCAGCAAGTTGCGACCGCTGGCGGCCCTGATGCCCACCCGCCATGCCCGGCGGCGAGTGATCGAACTGCTGCATCGCACCGCGATCGCGCCCAGGCGCTGAGCCAGGCGCTCCGGTTCAGTCGGCCAGGATCTTCGGCACCCGGAAGAAGTCGCCCTCTCGCTGGGGCGCCTGGTTGAGGAGCTCTTCGCGCACGGGGGTCGGTTCGACGTGATCAGGGCGCGTGACATTCACCACCTCCACGGCCCGGGTGGTCGGGGGTACGCCCTCGGTGTCCACCTGTTCGAGATGGGCCACGTAATCGAGGATCCGCTCCAGCTGACCGGTGTAGGTGGCGATCTTGGCTTCAGGCAGCTCGAGGCGGGCGAGTTTGGCGACCTTGCGCACGTCGTCGGCGCTGATCCTGCTCATCGTGGCGGCTCAACTGATGGGCTGACCCTAGCCGGCGGGATCGGCGAGGAAGCGACTCAGCTCCTCGGTCAGGGCCGTGGCGGCCAGATCGAGGAAGCGGGCGCCGTGTTCCGCTGTGGCCAGGAACGGATCGGAGCCCATGCGGCCGTCGGGGTGGCGGCGGCGGAAATCCTCGGGGCCATGGATCGGACCGGCGGCCGGCGGCTTGGCGAGCGGCCGCTGGTGGGCCACCAGGGTCGGCTCAAGGTGCAGGGTGAGGGCGATCTCACTCGGGGTGGCGTGATGGCCCTCCAGGTCGCCATAGAGCTCCTGGGCTGCACGCATCACGGAACCGGCCATGAACCAGTTGGACAGTCGGCAGCGCAGATCTGCGGCCTGGGGCAGGCCGCGGGCGGCGGCGGTGCCGTAGGCCTGGGCGAAGGCGGCGCGGGCGGTGGCGATGTTGCCGCCGTGTCCGTTGATCACGAAGATGCGCTCGAAGCCGTGGCGCGCCAGGGAGAGCACCACGTCGTGGAGCACGGCCAGCAGGGTCGCCGGTTGCAGGCTGATGGTGCCGGGGAAGCCGAGATGGTGTTCGGCCATGCCATAGGCCTGGGTGGGGGCCACGAGCACGCCGCTGCGACGGCCGACCTCAAGAGCGACGGCTTCTGCGGTGAGGGCATCGGTGCCGATGGCGCCGGTGGGGCCGTGCTGTTCGGTGGAGCCGAGGGGCAGGATCACCCCCTTGCAGTGGGTCAGGTAGTGCTCCACCTCCGGCCAGGTGCGCAGCTGCAGGCGGATCGCTGCGGCATCAGCGACGGCACCGGGCAGGGCCGGCAGGGAAGCGGTGTTCATCAGGAGCAGCGGCAGAGGCCTGCATCATCCCTAGGATCGATGCCAACCGGACCTGATCCGGGCGGCGCCAGCCAACGAGCTGTGGCCCCATGCTGCATCGCAAGCTCGACCGTTTCTGCCAGGAGCAACGTCCCGTCTGGGTGTTCCTGCGCGACCAGCAGCGCTGGATTGAACAGGCCTTGGTGGTGGAGATCGAAGGGGATCTGGTCACCCTGCGGTATGACGCCGAGGATGACGATGAGCTGCACAGCTGGGAGGAGAGCGTGCGGCTGGATTCGATCGGGGCCGTGAGCACCCGCCTGGCCTACTTCAGCCGTCATGCCGGTACTGATGATCTGCAGACGGCGGAGGACTGCCCGGAGGCCGAGCAGTTGAGCGGTTCTTCTGGTCCTGCGGATCTGGCGCCGTGACGGCTGGCCGTGCGGCCGCTGATGCTGGGATACCGGCTGCTGGGGCTCAGTGGGCGGTGCCGTTGCCGTCGTATTGATCGGTGTCGTAGTAGCCGCCTTTGGTGCCGAAGAACAGGGTGGCGAGCACGAACAGGCCGCTGCCGAAGATCAGGACGGTGGCGAGGGTGAGACCGGAGCTGGTGTGTTCCACGTTGGCGGCACGGGGAGCGTGCGATCGAGAAGGTGTTGCCAGTGTGGCGCCATCAGGCCGGTTTGGCTCCCGGGCTGACGGGTTGTCATCGTTGCCTTGCAGGTCAGCGGGGAATGCAGCTGTAGGCCTCGTTGATCAGGGTAATGCTGATCTCCTGGCGCCGCTTTCCATAGAAATGGTCGCCGATCAGCAGCTTCAGGATCACAGGGTTGGCGGCGTTGGTGTCATCCGTGGAGCGAAAGGCGTCGCTCTCATGGCGGGTGAATGTTCGATCGTTGCCACCCATGATGCTGTGAAGGATCCCTGGTTGATCGATCCGTCTCGAGGAAATGCTTAGCCGCGCCGCAGACACCGTGTGGCCTGCCTTCCTGGAGAATCGAGACGGTGCCGATCGCAGAACCACCTCACCAAGCGCGCCACAGTTGAACCGCTCCATCTGGTTGAGGGTGCCAGCCTGCACAGGATGATTGGCCGCCAGAAGGCAGACCATAATCATCCAATGGAGCGAGTTTTTGACTGTCGGAAGCCGAATGGGATCCATGGAGATGGCCTTGGCGGCGACATTGGTTTGTTTGAAGAGTGCATCGATGCGATGAGCATGGATCTCTTTCGATCGATTATGGCGCGGCGTATTCCGTTGTCGGTGACCGCTTCCCCCCTTGTGTGTTCCAAACGCAGGAGGAGATCGTTCTGACGCGTCATCTGCATGTCAGTAGTCCTGATAGGACTTTTCCTCCACGAGGGCGGAGCCATGGGCGATGTTGATCTCTTTTTTGATCGCCGCCCGTCGATCATTGATTTGATACACCGATCGGGCCAGTTGAATGAATGTTTCGCCAAAATTGTTCTTCTTTTCTTCGTGGCGGATCGCATCTTCGATGTCCCAGAGCTGCTGATTCACAGCCATCAGCGCATCGACCAGGCGATCTTCGATGGTCAGGTTCAGTGTTGTCAGGGTGGCTTGCAGCGCCTGCAGTTCATGCCTGACATGAACCAGGGCCAGGCCCTTGAGGTGCTGGCATTTGATTTGCAGGATCGTGATTTTGTCGATCAGCTCGCCGAGGGAGATGGGTGCGAGAATCGTCTGTCCGGCAGGCGTTGCTGGCTGGCTTGGGCGGATCTGGGATGTACCGGAGTGCTCATTCAAGCGGAAGATCCCTGGTTCGGCATAGGCTTGAATCGTCGGCAAGCTGGGATTGGTGAATTCGGTCAGGAAGTGATTCGACGCTATCAGGCTCTTCATCTGAGGGAGCCACTGAATGTCTACGGGCATCAGAATTCTGGTGTAAATCTGCAGGAGCTTTTCGCAGCAGTCTCGGGTGACGTAATAGGCTTCAGCTCCACAAAGAGGGGCGGCGGCTTCTCGGCGTTCGTTGCTGCTGACCCTGGAGCCCAAAAAGATGAAGTCAGCATCGTCAGGCACGGCGATCGTGCTGATCGAGCCCAGGAAGACGTCGTCTTCCAGGATGATGGCCTCAGGCAGTCCTTGATCAAGAATGCGTTGCCAGATCTGGAGATGGCTGATTGCGCAGGCGGCTTCGGTGGGGAGTTGGATGGCATCGCGGTGACCGTTGAGGCTGTCCCAGGCGATGATCCGATCCGTTTGCTTCTGAATCTCCTCGCGTGAACAGGATCGTCCATCCACAGCATCCACGAGTTCAAGCTTCAGCGCCCTGGTCGTTGTCATCTCCAGGATCGATTGGCGACGAGCGCCGGCAGTTGGCAGGGAGAGGCAGAAGATCTGGATCTGCGTGAGATCGCGAAGGAATGGTGGGGTTGCATCCGGCGATTCTTGCCGTTCCGGCACTGAAAGCTGGCGCTCCGATGCGGAGGTCCGGTGGCTGATGGTCTCGGGCCGATGCTGCAGTTCCTCGGCCACCCGCTCCATCACCTCCTGCCACTGACCCCGTTCTTTCTGGCGGAACAGGCGCATGGAGTGATACCAGAAGGTCGTCTCGCCGTCCAGTCCCCAGCGCCATTCCGGGACTTGCTTGAGCAGCAGCCAGGTGGCGTGACCCATGCCACCGGCCAGGTGTGCGGTTGCGCTGTCGCTGGTGATCACAAGATCACAGTTGGCGATGATAGCGGCGGTTTCCAGAAAATCCCAGGTGTCATCGATCAGGGGTTGGCAACGGACAAAACGTTCCCTGAAGCTGCACTGTTCCAGTTGCTCACTGCCAGGCCCTTTCTGGAGTGAGACAAAAGTGGCGTTGGTTTTTGAAGCAATCGTTGCAAAGGTTTCCAGCGGCAGGGATCTGCCGATTGAGTTCATGGTTTCATGGGCAGGATTCCCTTGCCAGTGGATGGCGATCAGTGGTCGTTGTTCGTTGGCAAGCAGGTGTTTCCAGTGCTGGCGCAATGCTTCTGTCGTTCTGATGTAAGGCTCTGTGCTGACGGGGTTGCCTGGGCTGACCGCGAGGTGACGAGGCACAGAGAGCAGCGGGATCCATTCTCCGGTGGTGAGGTTGGTGGCCTGCTCGGGGGTCAGCGGCGCTCGGTCCAGACCCGACTGCCTGATCAGGGAGTGGAGTTTTGGTTGCGCACAGAGAGAGACACGGATCCCCTGAGCCCTGAGGGTGGCGGCATAGCGCATGAATTGAAGGGTGTCTCCGAGGCCCTGTTCGCCGACGAGCAGCAGCTGATCCTGGGGCGTCAGGGGACGTCCATCCCAACGCGGAATCCGGGGGACGGCATCCAGGAGATTGGAGTCGTTGGGCGTCAGGAACCGGAAGTCGTAGCGCATCCATCCTTTTGTATAGTCACCGCTGTGTAATTCAGCCATCGACAGATTTTTTTGTGCTTCCGGAAAATTCGCCTTCAGTTCCAGGGCGGCGTGGAAGGCACGGATCGCGCCGTCAAGATCTCCGAGCCCATGAAGAGCCAGGCCAAGATTGTTGAGTGCTTCGGAATTGCCTGGGCTCAGTTCCAGGGTTTTATGGTAAAAAGTGATCGCTGTTTGGATATCTCCTTTTTCCTGAAATATGAGACCTAGATTGTTGTGAGCATCTGGAAATTGTGGATTCAGCTCAAGCGCTTTGCGGAAGGATTGAATGGCGGCGTCTGGATCCCCTGATCTCCTCAGGGCGATGCCGAGGTTGTTGTGAGCATCGGCAAAAGATGGATCCATGGCAAGCGCATTCCTGAGGAGGGGAATCATCTCCTCCCAACGGCCTTGCATGCCACAGACTGCCGCGAGATTGCTGAAGAGAGACTGTTCTATGATTCCGTCATCAATCAGCGTTCTATAAATCCGCTCGGCCGATTGAAGTTGGCCTTGCTTGATGTGCTGCAACGCCTCTTCCATGCTTGCGAGGACGAGGTGATCAGCGCCAGCCTTGCTCTTGTCGGGGTGCATGGATGGCGATGGCGGCAGATCGCTCAGATTTTCGTTGTTTTCCTTTGACTGAGCCACCTCATCGCCATCCATTTTTTCCAGTTTAGATAACCACCGCCGCATCAGCACCGTCGCCTGGAGCTCCGGCATCGATCACTGCCCGCTCTGCTGGCCCTGGCCCTGGCGCAGGTCGAAGATCGTCTGGCGATCTGGCGATCTGGCGCGGGCGGGGTGAATCCTATGGGGTGCTGCTGCGGGAGGTGTTCGGCGGCGACACCTGGACCATGACGACTTCACGCCTCCTTGTCAGCGGAACAACATGCTGGGACTACACAATTAATCGCATTTCTGCGATAATGATGTGAATTGATGTAGCTCCATGACTGCTCTGCTCGCCTATGATGCCGGCCTTGAGTTGGTCGAGCAGCTGCTTTCGGGCCTGAGCCCCACGGTGCGAGCCATGGCGATCAATCGCGACGACGACGACCTGGCCACGATCGACGCAGCCCTGGCTGGCAGTGGCGTGTGCAAGCTCATGGTGTTGTGCCATGGCCAGGCGGGTGAACTACGGCTGGGCGCGGCACCGATCCGCCGGGAGCAGCTGCTGGAGCGGGCCGCCACCCAGGGCCTATTAGAAGTCATCCTGAGGGTGTTGCGGTCGCGGGTTCTGTCCACCCCAGCAGCCTCAGCAACCCCCTGATGTCATGAGCCAGAGCGGCGATGCCCTCGGTAATCGACCAGATCCCTTCGAGCCGCAGGGC
>JBJTBH010000148.1:0-2862 GCA_046091285.1 Cyanobacteriota bacterium
GCCATTGCAGATCAGCGCCAGCCTGCGCCTGCAGCACGCCAGCGGGTCCGAACAGTCCAGCCAGCTTGCCCGTGCCGAGCGCCAGCTTGCCCGCTTCCGCCAGGCGGTGCAACAGGCCAGCAGCGCCGAAGGTCTCGCCAGCAGTCTGGAGCAGCTCGGCGGCCCGCGCCCCGACCCCGCCGATCTTGCCCTGCCGCTGCCGCTGCTCAAGGCCCAGGCCAATGCCACCCTCGATCAGGTGCAGCTGGCGATCCAGCGCCAGCGCAATGCCCTCCCCACCAGCGATCCGCTGCGCCTGCTGCCGGAGCTGATCCGCCCCTGCCTCGCCGCGCTGATCCTGGCCTTCGCCTTCGCCAGCCTCGCCCGCGGCCGCAACAACGTGGGGGAGGAGGAGGAGTCTTTGCTGGATCAGCTGCTGTTCAGGTTCCAGGCCCGGCGTCTCAACCCGCGGCGGCGCTGCGGCACCACGGGCCAGCGCTCCGAAGCCGACTATCTCAGCCAGCTCCACGGGGAAGACCAGGAGTGACCGGCGCGAGCAGTCACCAGACCAGTCGCCAAAGCAGCCGGCAGGGAAAGGCCGCCAGCGCCGGATCGTGGCTCACCAGGCTGAACCCCTCCAGCTCGGCCTGGGCGGCCAGCAGCCGATCAAGAGCATCAGGCGAGGAGCTCAGAGCCCGACACCCTGGCAGCGGGCGGCTCCCCTGCCAGCCAGCGGTTCTCTTTCGAGAGAGCCATAGCCAGCCTTGGATTCCAGCTCGGCAGGCTGCGCCACTCTGCCAGGCTGTAGACGAGCAGATCACAGGCCAGCGGCAAGGAGGCGGTGTCCCAGCAGCGCAGGCGCTGCCAGATGGGATCGGAGCACTCCTGGAGGATCAGCAGCAGATCCAGGTCGCTGCCCACGCCCGCATCGCCACGGCCGTAGGAGCCGAACACCCCGACCGCCAACAGATCAGGACTCCCGCGCCGCTGTACTTCTGCCCATGCCGTCGCTGCCCGCAGCACCTCAGCGGCGCTGGGCCAGCGCAACACGGACCCAGGAGATAACGACACCGGCATGGAGAACGGCTTGTTCGCTCTGCAGTCTGCCGAAATGTTCGCCCGGCGTGCCCTCCGGGTAACTGTCGGGGTAGCGGGTAGGGATGTAGAAACCATCGAGCAGCCTCAGGCGATCCTCCAGATCGACGGGCAGCTCTGGCTGCCAGTCCTGCTCTGGCAGCGCTGTCCACAGGCGGGTCAGGGTGTGGCCCCAGGCCTGCTGGCCACAGGCCAGATTCAGAGCCTTTAGGGCCTTCTCCACAGCTTGGTGGGCCGCGAAGCAGGCCCACTCATGCCGCCCGGCCTGCATGGATTGCTCCGCCTGCTCAAGATCCCGCAGGGCTTGCGTCAGCCAGTCGGCCGAACGATCCGCCACAGACATGGGAGCTCGGCTGCTGAAAGTTTATCGAAGCCGAGGTTGATCTCCACCGTCTGGCCGCCGGCCGAGGGCCCCACGCAGCTGCGGCCAGGCCGTCTCCAGATCGCCCAGCGCCGACCCCAAAGCCACCGCATCCACCCCGGCGACCAGCCAGGGGGCCACATCCGCCGGGGCCAGGCCGCCGGCGGCGATGCAGAAAGGCAGCGGTGGGCCCAGGGGATCGCGCAGGCGTCGCCAGTGATCGATGCCCACACTCACCGCCGGAAACAGTTTCACCAGGCGGCAGCCGAGCCGGCGGGCCGCGTGCACCTCGCTGGGGGTCATCACACCGGGCACCAGCACCAGATCATCTGCCGCCGCAACCCGCAGCAGCTCGGCCTCCAGCACCGGCGATACCGCATAGCGGCAGCCGGCCGCCGCCGCCGCCGCTACCCCCTCGGGCTCACACACCGAGGCCGCCCCCAGCTCCAGAGCCGGGAAGCGGGCCACCAGCGCCGCCATCTCCTCCACCCAACCTCCCCCGGCCTGCCAGGCGATCTCCACATGGCGCAGACCCAGGGCCTGCAGGCGCTGCAGCTGGGGTTCGGCCGCCAGCGGCGTGACGGGGCGAAGCACCACCAGCAGGGGCTGGCGGCGCAGCGATTGAATCAGGCGATCGGCGCTGGGCATAGGGGGCCATCCTGCCCCGAGGCCGGTTCGCCGCCCTGTGCAAGACAGGGCCACAAAAAACCCTCCGCGGGAAGCGGAGGGCAAGGGATGCGCCTGGGCGAAGCGTCAGACGTACTCGGCCACTTTGACGTCGCGCTGGATCAGCAGCTCCTGCAGTTCCTCGGCGTCGACGGTTTCCTTCTCCACCAACAGCTCGGCCAGCTCATCGAGCACCGGGCGGTTGGCACTGAGCACCTGGGTGGCGCGGCGGTAGGCCTCGGCCACCAGCTCACCCACCTCCTCATCGATGGCGGCGGCGGTTTCCTCGGAGAAGTCGCGCTCGGCGGCGATGTCGCGGCCGAGGAACATGCCGCCCTGGGAGCGACCGAGGGCCACGGGGCCCAGCTTGTCGCTCATGCCGAAGCGGGTGACCATCTGGCGGGCGACGCGGGCCACCTGCTGCAGGTCGTTGGAGGCGCCGGTGGTCACCTCGTCTTCGCCGTAGACGATCTCCTCAGCGACGCGGCCCCCGAGCGCCACCGCCATCTGGTTCTGCAGATAGGCGCGGGAATAAAGGCCCGACTCCATCCGCTCCTCGCTGGGGGTGAAGAAGGTGAGGCCGCCGGCGTTGCCTCGGGGAATGATGCTGATCTTCTGCACCGGGTCGTAATCGGGCATCAGGGCGCCCACCAGGGCGTGGCCAGCCTCGTGATAGGCCACCAATCGCTTGCGCTTTTCGCTCATCACCCGATCCTTCTTCTCCGGACCGGCCATCACCCGCTCAATCGCATCGTTCACCT
>JBJTBH010000149.1:0-10787 GCA_046091285.1 Cyanobacteriota bacterium
GGACAATGGATACACGGCGATGTGTACAACGGTGGTATCAAGCGGGTGTTCCTCGAAACAGTGAACGGACAAGAGCAGGGCGCAGCCTTCCATTTCACTGCAGGCCTGCAGGGCGGCGTCAACCGCCTGCTGCGTGGGCCGGACGGCGCCATCTACGTGGGCGAAGTGGGTAACCCACCCAACTGGGGCGAGTACGGCAAACCGTGGTTTGGCCTAGAGCGCCTGACGTGGGCAGGCGATGAAGCCTTCGAGATGCACCAGGAGTGCCTGCAGGGGCTCCAGCGCCATCCCAGGTTCGCGGGCCCGATAGATCAGCGGGTGGGTCGTGGGTTCGCTGGCACCATCGATCAGCAGCTCTTCGTAGAGCTTTTCGCCGGGTCTGAGTCCGGTGCAGACGATGGCGATGTCCCCGGCCTGATTGGCTTCATCGCGCAGTCGCAGGCCGCTGAGCTGCACCATCTGGCGCGCGAGATCGAGAATCCGCACCGGTTCGCCCATGTCGAGCAGGAACAGATCCCCACCGCGGGAGAGCTGGGCGGCCTGCAGCACCAGCTGGGCCGCTTCGGGGATGGTCATGAAATAGCGGATCACCTCCGGATCGGTGACCGTGATCGGCCCGCCGGCGGCGATCTGCTGCCGGAACAGGGGGACCACCGAGCCTGATGAGCCGAGCACATTGCCGAAGCGCACCATCGTGAAGCGCGTCTTCGGGGGGGGGGCTGCAGCCACGTCCTCCGCCAGGGCCTGCACTACCAGTTCGGCGGCGCGTTTGCTGGCGCCCATCACGTTGGTGGGCCTGACCGCCTTGTCGGTGGAGATGAGCACAAAATCCTCAACTCCCGCTGCGCGGGCGGCTTCTGCCGTGATCCGGGTGCCGATCAGGTTGTTGTGGAGACCCTGCAGCGGATTGGCTTCCACCAGGGGCACGTGTTTGTAGGCGGCGGCGTGAAAGATCACCTGCACCTGTTCTTCGGCCAGCAGCGCCTGCAGCAGGGCGCCATCCGTGACGGAGCCGAGCACGGCCCGCAGGGGCACCGTCGTGGCGTCATCGCCGGTGGAGCGCTGACGCAGCTCCTGGTCGATGGCGTAGAGCGCCGGCTCGCTGCGCTCCAGCAGGATCAGACGGCGGGGGGTGAGGGCCAGGATCTGGCGGCAGAGTTCGGAGCCGATCGACCCGCCGGCCCCGGTGACCAGAACGCTGCGACCGTTGATGCCCGGGCCGAGCAGGGTCGGGTCGGGGGGGACGGCATCGCGACCGCGCAGCTCTTCGATGGCGATCGGACGGAGGGCATCGATGCGGGGGCGGCCACTGGTGATCTCCTCGGGGGTGGGCACCTGCAGCACGGTGACGCCATAGGGCTGGAGGGCGTCGACGATGCGTCGCCGTTGACGGCGGCTGAGGGAGGGGATCGCCAGCAGCACCTGATCGACGGCCTCAGAGGCGACCAGGTCGGCGAGCACCGCCGGCGGTCGGATCGGGATGTCGTAAAGGGTGCGGCGCCAGAGGGAGGGAGCGTCATCGAGGAAGGCCTCGATGGTGTGCGAGCGGGCCAGCCGCAGGGAGGCGGCCAGCTGGGCGCCGGCTTCACCGGCGCCGTAGATCACCACCCGCAGGGGATCCCCGGAGTGCCGGCTTCCGAGGCTGAGGAGAAGATCGCGCAGGGTGTAGCGGACCAGGCCGGTGAGACCGGTGAGCAGCATCCACAGCAGGATCCAGCTGGAACGGGGGGGCAGCGGCAGGCGCAGGCCCAGCCCCAGCAGCAGCAGCAGCAGCACCAGAGCCCCGTTGCGAAGGGCGAAGCCGTAGATGGCGCGAGCGCCGACGTAGCGGGTCAGGCTGCGGTACTGGCCGCTGAGGGCGTAGAGCGGAAGCCCCACCAGCAGGCCGGCGGGCAGCAGCCAGAGGCTGTCCATCAGCATCGGGCTGAAGGCGTTGGCCAGCCGCAACGCGAAGCTGAGCCACACCGAGAAGGGGATCAGGAGGGCGTCCAGCCCGACCAGAAGCAGTCTGCGCCCCAGGGTGCGCAGCCGATGCAACCGCGCCTGGGGGCGAAGCAGGGGCATGGCATGGGACGTCCGGGGGGAAGGCTACGCCGCGGAGCCCTGCCCTGGAAAATGGTTTCGGTTCTCCGCTGATTTTTGCGGGACGTTCCTGTCTTGCCTCAGGCGTGAGCGGGAGGTCGTTGGATCACCTCCTGCCATCGATCTGCAGAGTCCTCTTCTCTGCAGGGCGGAAGCGGCAGGGACTGCTTGCGTGCGGTGGCAAGTCCCTGTGACACAGTTCGAGGAGCCCAGGATGGACACCTGCCATGGAGCAATCGCAGCACCTGCGGCCGGTGATGGTGACCGGTGCAGCGGGTTTCATCGGCTTCCATCTCAGTACCCGCCTGCTTCAGGCCGGTACCCCGGTGGTGGGGTACGACAATCTCAATTCTTATTACGATCCAACCCTGAAACGGGCGCGGCTTCAGCAGTTGGACGACACCGCCAGGCGGACAGGTACATCATTCCAATTCCTGAAGGCTGATCTGGAGGATCGCCCTGCAGTTGAGCATGCCTTTGAGGAGTACAAGCCCATCAAAGTCGTCAATCTGGCGGCCCAGGCTGGGGTGCGGTATTCGCTCGAGAATCCGGCGGCCTATATCCAATCCAATCTTGTGGGATTTGGCCATATCCTCGAGGGGTGTCGTCATCATGGCGTTGAGCATTTGGTGTATGCCAGCAGCAGTTCTGTCTATGGCGGCAACGCGAGGCTGCCGTTTTCCGAGCGCCACACCGTTGACCATCCTGTGAGCCTCTACGCCGCCAGCAAGAAGGCTAACGAGCTGATGGCTCACACCTATAGCCATTTGTATGGACTGCCGGCAACAGGTCTGCGCTTTTTCACGGTGTACGGTCCATGGGGTCGGCCTGATATGGCCTTGTTCCTGTTTACCCGTGCCATGCTTGAGGGTAGGCCCATTGAGGTGTTTAATAATGGCGAAATGGTTCGTGACTTTACCTACATTGATGATATCGTGGAGAGCCTTTTGCGCGTTCTGGAGACGCCTGCCACAGCCGATTCTGATTTTAATCCTGCCAAGCCGGAGCTCGGAATCAGCTGGGCCCCCCATCGGGTGTTCAATATCGGCAATGCAAGCCCAACGCCACTGATGAAGTACATCGAGGCGATCGAAAACGCCCTGGGAATCACCGCTGAAAAAGTGTTCCTGCCGATGCAACCGGGCGATGTGCAGGCCACGGCGGCGGACACCTCGGCCCTGGAGGCCTGGACGGGCTTCAGGCCCAACACGCGTGTCCGCGATGGCGTCGCCCGGTTCGTGGCCTGGTACCGGGGCTTTTACGGTGTTTGAGGGGCCCTTGTAGGGTCTTTCCATGCGTCTGCCACCCCTGCCGAGCTGCACCGTGGCCGTGATCGGCCTTGGATATGTGGGCCTGCCCCTGGCGGTGGCCTTCGCCACCCCAGGCCGCTGTCTTCGCAGTGGCGCGTCTGTGAGAAGGCGGGTGATCGGGTTTGACATCAACCAGGTCCGTCTGTCGGATCTCCGTCAGGGCCTCGACCGCACCGAGGAAACCACGCCCCGGGAGTTGGCTGCCGCCACGTTGCTGGAGTTCACAGATGATCCGGAACGTCTGGCGGAGGCGGATGTTCTCCTGGTCACCGTCCCCACTCCCATTGATGGGGCTAAACGCCCTGATCTCACCCCTCTTGAACGAGCCAGTACCACGGTGGGTCAGGCCCTGAAGGTGCGGGCCCACCACCCGGACAGGGCCGCCAGCCCTCAGGCTCTGCCGCTGGTGATCTACGAGAGCACCGTGTACCCAGGGGCAACCGAAGAGGTCTGTGTGCCGATCCTCGAGCGGGAGTCAGGTTTGCGATTCAATATTGATTTTTTCTGCGGTTATAGTCCCGAGCGTATAAATCCGGGTGATCGCGATCACCGCCTGACGTCCATTGTCAAGGTCACCAGTGGGTCCACGCCCGAGGCGGCCCAGTGGGTTGATGGGTTTTATGGCTCGATCATTGCGGCTGGAACGCACCCGGCTCCAAGTCTGAAGGTGGCAGAAGCCGCCAAGGTGATCGAAAATACTCAGCGTGATCTCAATATCGCCCTCGTTAATGAGCTGGCGATGATTTTCAATCGGCTTGAGATCGACACCCTTGATGTGCTTGAAGCGGCGGGAAGCAAGTGGAACTTTCTTCCATTTCGACCGGGCTTGGTGGGGGGACATTGCATCGGTGTAGACCCCTATTATCTGACCCATAAGGCTGAACAGCTGGGTTATCATCCACAAGTTGTGCTGGCCGGCCGTCGCATTAATGACGGTATGGGTGATTGGGTCGTGCAGCAGCTGGTTGTTGAAATGGCGAGGCGTCGTCAGGTGATTGGCGGTGCCAGGATTCTAGTCCTGGGTCTCACTTTCAAGGAGAACTGCCCCGATTTGCGCAATACCCGGGTCGTCGATCTCATTCATTCTCTTGTGCGGTATGGCATGGAGCCTGTGGTGGTTGACCCATGGGTGGATCCCGCTGAGGCTTGGCGTGAATACCGACTGGAGGTTCAGGTGGAGATTCCGAACGATCTGTTCAGTGGTGTGGTCGCCGCCGTTGCCCATCGACAGTTTTGTGAGCTCAGCCTTCAGCAATGGCAGCAGATGGTTGGGCCAGAAGCGGTGGTTTTTGATCTCAAGGGAATCGTCCCCAGGCAGTTCTCCAGTCTGAGGCTGTAAGGAAGAGCCAGGTGCCTACTGATGTTTCTCTTCGGACGATCCCTTCAGGGCACGGAACGGTCTGTCAGGTCCGATTGGTCTCGACAGCGTTGACTGTTCTTGTTGTCATCGTCTGGGACCTCCCTTCAATCGGTTGGTCGGTGCAGTTTCGATAGGCATGCCGGAAGCCTGTCAGCAGAGACTGCCTGCAGGGGGGCGCTCGATTCTGGGCCCAGGGTTTTGTTGATCTCAGGGTTTGGTCTGCGATTGTTGGTTGTATGGTTGTTCCTATGAATGCTCAGGAGTGCTGTGAAAGCTGTTGTTCTCGCCGGTGGTCTGGGCACCCGTCTCAGTGAGGAAACCCATCTCAGGCCTAAGCCGATGGTGGAGGTGGGCGGCAAGCCCATCCTGTGGCATATTCTGAAAATATACAGTCATTTTGGCGTTAATGAGTTTGTCATTTGCTGCGGCTACAAAGGCTATTTGATTAAGGAGTATTTTGCGAATTATTTTCTGCATACCAGCGATGTGACTTTCCACATGGATATCGATAATCACATGGAGGTTCATCATCGTAAGAGCGAGCCTTGGAAGGTGACGCTGGTTGATACGGGCGACTCGAGTCAGACGGGGGGGCGACTGCGGCGTGTTCGTTCTTATCTTAATGGTGAAACGTTTTGCTTTACTTACGGTGATGGTGTCGCCGATGTGGATATCGGCGCCCTGATTGAGCACCACCGAAGTAGTGGGAAGCAGGCCACGCTCACAGCGGTGCAGCCTCCTGGGCGCTATGGAGCCCTGCATCTGGAGGCTGGTGCTGTGCAGCAATTTCAGGAAAAGCCCGATGGCGATAACGCCTGGATCAATGGAGGCTTCTTTGTGCTGAACCCTGCTGTTCTGGATCTGATTGAGGGTGACGACAGCAGCTGGGAGGGCGATGTGCTGCCCAAATTGGCAGCCTCGGGCCAGCTCAGCGCTTATCGGCACACGGGCTTCTGGCAACCGATGGATACGCTGAGAGACCGCACCCGCCTCGAAGAGCTATGGAGCCGGGGTCAGGCTCCCTGGAAGCTTTGGTGAACCGTTTGCTCCCCCCATCCCTGCCGGATCCAGGTTTCTGGGCTCAGCGCCGTGTCCTGGTCACCGGTCACACAGGTTTCAAAGGTAGTTGGTTGTCGCTTTGGCTCCGTGGCCTGGGGGCCGAGGTCCACGGTGTGGCCCTGGCTCCGGAAACGCAGCCGGCGCTGTTCACGCAGCTTGACCTGGCCTCCACACTGGCCAGCCACCATCTGTTGGACATCGGTGATCCCCGAGGTCTGGCGGCGCTCGTGAAGGCTGTGGAGCCGGAGGTGGTCCTCCACCTGGCTGCCCAGCCTCTGGTACGCCGCAGCTATCGCGATCCTCTGGGTACCTGGGCAACGAATGTGCAGGGGTCGCTGCATCTGCTTGAAGCTCTTAAACCTCTGCCGCAGTCCTGTGCGGTGGTGATGGTGACGACCGACAAGGTTTATGCCAATCGCGAGTGGGACTACGGCTACCGGGAGGAGGATCGGCTGGGAGGTCATGACCCCTACAGCGCCAGCAAGGCCGCGGCGGAGCTGGCGATTGCCAGCTGGCGGGCCAGCTTCTGTGGCAGCGCTGCTCATCAGACGTCCCACCTGGCGATTGCAACAGCCCGGGCCGGCAATGTCATCGGTGGTGGTGACTGGTCGCAGGATCGCATCGTTCCTGATGCCATGCGTGCTCTGGCAGCTGGAGAGCCGATTCCTGTTCGGAATCCAGGGGCCACGCGCCCCTGGCAGCATGTGCTGGAGCCGTTGGCGGGCTATCTGCGGTTGGCTGAACGCCTGCACAGAGTCCAGTGTGCATGGGCCCAGCGTTCTGATGCTGCGACGAATCCCTTCATGACCGCCTTCAATTTCGGTCCCATGCTTGAGGCGAATCGCAGTGTTGGCGAGCTGGTGCAGGCCGCCCTGGCTCATTGGCCGGGTCACTGGTGCGACCTTTCCGATCCTTTTGCGCCCCATGAAGCCGGGCGCCTGCATCTCCAGATCGACAAGGCCCACCACCAGCTCGGTTGGCAACCGCGTTGGGATTTTGCCTGCACGGTGAAGCGCACGGTGGGCTGGTATCGCGATGTGCACGAGGGAGCCAGCCCTCTCGCTTGCTGCCTGGCCGACCTTGAGGCTTATGGCATGCCGGGGATGTGACAGTTCGTGGAACTGAGTCGTCCTGCGATCGACACAAGCCTGAGACCTACGGCATCGCAGGGCAGCGGTTTCAGTGCTGGCGAACGGTGCTTCCCTGGGGTGCACCCTTTCTGGATCTCTCCCGCGGCCTTCCCGGTCTTGTGATCTGTTGGGACGACCGCCCTTGGGTGGTGTTCTGAGTGACAATGGGGGCAAGGTCGTGACGATCTATCCAACCGATGAGCGCACGGTGTCCAATCGCCGCGGAGGTGGCCGATGGATTTTCCCCAACAGCTGAGCCTTTGGCTCAAAAGTATGGAGCGGCTGGTGGACGTCGAAAGTGAAGCTATTTTTTCGCCATTCCAGCCTCCGAGGCCTCCCGGATCTCGTGGTTGAGGGTGATGGGTCCACCCTGGAATTCCTTGGTTCCACTCTGCTATGTCTGGACATCCCTGCCCCAGCTGGCGTGGCAATGTTGTTGGATGACCCTGTGAAAGGCCATCTCCCTGTCGGAATCTGAGCGCAGCCGTGACCACATCCCTTCGCCCCACCCCCATGGCTGGTGTTTTGGAGCTGGTGGGTCAGCCCTTCCGTGATCACCGTGGCGTTTTTCTCAATGGCTTCCGCGCCGAGGAACCGGCCTTTGCCCAGGCCTGGGGCGATCGCGCCATTGCCCAGGTGAATCTCAGTCGCACGGAGGTCGTGGGCACCCTGCGCGGTCTGCATCTGCAGGCGCCTCCCCACAGCGAAGCCAAGCTGGTGCGCTGCCTGCGCGGTCGGGTCTGGGATGTGGCGGTCGATCTGCGGCCTGGTTCGCTCACCCGGGGCCAATGGCATGCCGTGGAGCTCAGCCCTGATCAGGCCAATGCGTTGTTGATCCCTGAGGGCTGCGCCCATGGTTTCCAGGTGCTGGAGGCAGGAAGTGAGCTGCTCTACCTCCATTCCGGTGCCTGGGCCCCTGAGGCAGAAACCGGGGTGCGTTTCGATGATCCGCACCTTGCCATCGCCTGGCCGCTTTCACCCCTGGGCCTGAGTGAGCGGGATCTGTCGCTGCCCCTGCTTGAATTGCAGGCATGAGCGAGCATGCCTGCCGCCACTGTGGATCGCCTCTGGAGCACCAGGTGATCGATCTGGGCCATCAGCCTCCCAGCAACGCCTACCTATTGCCTGAGCAGCTGGCGCTGCCTGAGATCACCTATCCGCTCCAGGTGTTTGTGTGCAGCAGCTGCTGGCTGGTGCAGTTGCCGGCCCATGCGGCCGCTGAGGAGCTGTTCACACCCGACTACGCCTACTTCTCCAGCACCTCCAGCAGCTGGTGTGCTCATGCCGAGCGGTGTGTGGCGGCGGCGGTGGAGCAGCTGCCTCTGGAGCCTGAGAGCCTGGTGGTGGAACTGGCCTCGAACGATGGCTACCTGCTGCAGTACGTCGACCAGCGCGGCATCCCCTGCCTGGGCATTGAGCCCACCCATGCCACGGCCGAGGCGGCCCGGGCCAGGGGGATCAGCACGATCGAGCGCTTTTTCGGGGTGGTGCTGGCTGAGGAACTCGTTGCATCAGACGGCGCGGCGTCGGGCGGAGCGGATCTGGTGGTGGCCAACAACGTGCTGGCCCATGTGCCCGACATCAACGATTTTGTGGCGGGCATCGCCCGGCTGCTCAAGCCCACCGGCCGCGCCTCGATCGAGTTTCCACATCTCCTGCGGTTGTTAGCGGGAAACCAGTTCGACACCATCTACCACGAGCACTACAGCTACCTGAGCCTGCGGGTGGTGGCGCGCATCGCGGCGGTCGCCGGCCTGGTTGTGGTCGATGTGGAAGCACTGCCCACCCATGGCGGCAGCCTGCGGGTGTGGCTGGCCCACAAGGGGGCCGCAGAGGCCACAGCGGCGGTGGCGGCAGTGCTGGCGGCAGAAACGGTGGCGGGGCTGGAAACGCTGGAGGCCTATGCAGGCTTCCAGCATCGTGCCGAGGCCGCCAAGCACGGGCTGTTGGAGTTTCTGTTGCAGGCCAAACGGGAGGGGCGGCGTGTGCTTGCCTATGGCGCCGCCGCCAAGGGCAATACCTTGCTCAATTATGCTGGCATCCAGGCCGATCTTTTGCCTGCCGTGGCCGATCGCGCTCCCAGCAAGCAAGGCAAACGATTACCCGGCAGCCACATCCCGGTGATCTGCCCTGAGCAGTTGGCAGCAGAGAGCGCCGATGCCCTGTTGGTGCTGCCCTGGAACCTGATCGAGGAGCTCCGTCAGCAACTGCCCGATATCGAGCTGGTGACGGCGATTCCAGAGCTTCGGCACTGGCAGGGAGGGCATTGAGATGAGTAGCAGCCAGATCCGCAAGATCCCCTACACCCAGCCCTCGATCACCGAGTTGGAGGTGCAGTACGCCACTGACGCTGCGGCCAATGGCTGGGGCGAGCACTGTTACGACTACATCGTTCGCTTCGAGGAGGCGTTCAAGGCCTACCTGGGCGTCAACTACGCCATCGCCACCAGCAGTTGCACCGGTGCGCTGCACATGGGCATGCATGCCCTGGGTATCCGCCCCGGGGATGAGGTGATCATGGCAGACTCCAACTGGATCGCCACCGCCGCACCGATCGTTCACCTGGGCGCTATTCCTGTGTTTGTGGACATCCTCCCGGACAGCTGGTGCCTGGATCCGGAACAGGTAGAAGCTGCGATCACGCCCAGGACCAAGGCGATCGTGGCGGTGCATCTCTATGGCAATCTTTGCGATATGGATGCCCTGCTGGCGATCGGCGCACGCCATGGCATCCCCGTGATTGAAGATGCCGCCGAAGCCGTTGGCTCGGTATACCACGGCAAACGGGCCGGGAGCATGGGCCGCTTTGGTGCTTTCTCCTTCCATGGAACTAAAACGATTACTACAGGGGAAGGAGGCATGTTTGTGACCAATGACCCCGATCTCTACGAGCAGGTTCTCACACTCTCCAACCATGGGCGGGCGCGAGGACAGAGCAAGCAGTTCTGGCCCGACATGGTGGGCTTCAAGTACAAGATGAGCAACATCCAGGCTGCCATCGGTTGCGCCCAGATGCAGCGCATCAATGAACTGGTCGGTCGGAAAAGAATAATTCTACAATCCTATAAAGAGGAATTGAAAAACCTAGGCGTTACCTATCAAGGCTTTAATCCAGAGCCGGATGGTTGCTTAATTGGGGCATGGATGACAACAGTTGTAATTGACGTACCGTCCGAGAATTCAACGCTCTCTGATACTCTGCAGTCCGGGCTAAGAAGCAGAGGAATTGACGCGCGGCCATTTTTTGCACCATTAAGCTCAACTCCTCCTTTTCAGAGCCTCAGGAATGGACGCACGCATTGCCAATGGTCTTACAGCATCCCGCCTGTCGCGCTCAACCTTCCCTGCTCCCACGAGATTTCCAAGTCAGACATCAGCTATGTAGCCAATGCGATCAAAGAGGCGCTTTCGTAAAGCATGAGTAAATTAAATCGACCCTGCATAATCTGGGGGGCAACTGGACAGGCTAAAGTTGCCTACGACATTTTAAAGAGCGAGGGCGCCGAGATAATTCACTTGTTTGACAACAATCCAAGCATTGAATCTCCCTTGCCCGGGATTCCCATCTCGCATGGCCCCGATGGCATGCTGTGTTTTATTGACGCCCTAAGACATCAAGAGTTGAACCCTTCCGACATCGACTGTATCACTGCAATCGGAGGAGCCCATGGTGAAGCTCGAGAGACAATGACCCTATTTATGGAGAGCCACGGCTTCAAGCCAAGGTCCTTGATCCACAAGAGCGCAATGATCAGCCCTTGCGCAAACATAGGAAAGAATGTTCAGTTACTTGCTGGATCCATAATTGGCGCCTTTGCGACTATCGGGGACTACTCAATTATCAAT
>JBJTBH010000150.1:0-3510 GCA_046091285.1 Cyanobacteriota bacterium
AGGCGTTCCCGACTGATCAGCGTCAGCCGGGCATTGGGGTGGCTATGCATGGGGTGTGAGGTTCTGGGCTGGGCGGTGACACCCCGACCCTGGCAACCTCACACCCCCTTGTCAGCTGAACAACCTGCTGGGACTACACACTTAGGCCCGCTCCTGGCTTCGTCCAGAGGGGGAGACGGCCGGCGGATCGGGTGCTCTAACGGTTGCGTCGGCAATCGCCGGCCAGCCAGGTGCCGCGGCTGAGGGCGCCGCTGATCGGCTCCAGCCGCAGGCAGCGCTCAAAATCGCCGCTCCGGAAGGGGCGATTGGCACGCAGGCGCAGCAGCAGCGGTTGATTGGCGGCTGTCGTGAGGCCACCAAGGGCGGTGATCGTGAACCGATCCGGGCTGATCGTCACCAGCACGTCGTTGTCGTCAGGGCTGCGCAGCGGTGGCGCCAGCCTCGGGCTGGGACTGCCGGTCGGCAGGACGCAGGTGGTCGGATCCAGCACCAGTCGGCTGCCGATCTGATCGGCACCGGCCGTCAGGGTCTGGTTGCTGCTCGCCAGCGACCAGCTGAAGCTGCAGCTGGTCTGATAGGTCAGGCTCTGGCGGCGCAGGCTGTTGAGGGCCCCCTCCAGGCGTGTGGTCACCCCATCCACCCGGCCCTGCTCCAGGCGCTGCTTCAGGTTCGGCAGAACCGCCACAACGACCACGATCATGATCACCACCACCACCAACAGTTCCGTGAGGGTGTAGCCGGATCCACCGACGGCGGCAGCAGGCGCATGACCCTGGCTTCGGGGCCTGGTGCGGCGGCCACGGGCAACCATCAGTTCACCCCCAGCGAGCGTTCCAGGCATGAATCCTGGATCAATGGGCTGATCTCCACCACCCGCGTTTCCGTGCCCGCCCGTCCCGGCAGCTGCAGGCTGTAGGTCACCTGCAGCAGACCGCTGGCGGTGGCGACGGTGCGGCGGCTCCAGCGGCCGCTGGCTCCCCCCTGGAGGGGAAGGGCGGCATCGACGTTCTGTTTCAAGGTGCCGGCCGGATCAGAGCAGGCGCTTGGGCTGGCGGTGGAGGAGGTGTTCAGTTCACCGGTGACGGTGTTCTGCAGGGTCTGATCCTCCTGGCGGATGCGTTGAAGATCGCTGGCGATTTCGGCCTCCACCTGCTGACGCCGGGCGATCTGCTGCCCCCCGGCCAGGGAGGTGGACAACAGGCGGGCACTGGCGATCACCAGGGCCACGATCACCAGCCCGGCCACCAGCACCTCCGCCAGGCTGAATCCTGCGCTGATCGCCGGTGCAGCGGAGCGGCGGCGCCCTGGGATCAGCGGCCGCGGCCGGCGGCTGATCGCAGATCTCATGGCCATGGCTGGAAGGGATCGATGCTCGTGCCGCGTGCCCTGGTCAGGGTCCTGCCGGCTGTGGCGGTGAGAGGAAACCTCCAGGTGGCATTGGCGCGCCTGATCACCGGTTCACTGCCCGCCAGCGTCCGCAGCGTCAACCCGGCGGCGGCACAGACGCGCTTCGCCCAGACCAGGCCCCGCAGGCTGGCCGGGCCCGTCAGACGGAATGTCGCCTCCGGCAGCACCACCAGGGCCTCCGGCAGGCTGTCGCCACTGATCGAGACAACACTTTGATCACTGCTGGTGCTGTCGT
This sequence comes from Cyanobacteriota bacterium, assembly GCA_046091285.1. Taxonomy (GTDB): domain Bacteria; phylum Cyanobacteriota; class Cyanobacteriia; order PCC-6307; family Cyanobiaceae; genus CAIXOZ01. The sequence goes on from JBJTBH010000150.1 coordinate 1,643, forward strand.
TGCAGCCGGTGGCGGTGTCGGCGGCGGTGCCCAGGATCACCAGCTGCTGCGGTGCACCGCTGTAGCAGCTGGCACTGCCCACGGCCACGGCACAGATCTTTCCCTGATCGGCCAGATCGATCGTGCCGGCGAAGTCGGACAGCCGCAGGATCACCGGCCGATTCTGGGCCTCGACCAGAAGTGTTCTGGAGCGCAGCCGGATCTTGCGAATCCAGATCTGGCAGGGCAGGTTGGCGGTGTTGCCGGTGCAGAGCCTGCTCTGCGGTAAACGGATCGTGCTGCCACTGACCACCGCATCGGTGAAGTTGCTTGGAGTGCTCTGGCTGTCATCGATCTGCCAGACGCGGATGTCGCCGGTGGTGGCATTTCTGTCGACCACGGTGTTGCTCTCGAACCAGCCAGCCCCTGGCATCGCCTGACCCAAGGTCGGCCAGATCCGCCCCTGGAGATTGACCTCGCTGCTGCCCACCCGGGCCAGCAGGGTGCCGTCATCGCAGCTGTTGGTGGCGGCAAAGGCCTCGCGGTTGGCGGCGGTGTCCTCGAGCACCAGCTGCACCCTGCCCGGGCCGGACCCGGTGCCGCCGCCGTCGAGGATCCGGGTGCTGCCGAGTTCCAGTTCCCGGCCCGCCAGCACGGCCCAGTCGTCCCAGGTGCCGGCGCGGGAGACCCCGAGATTGCTGACCTCGTAGCGGCGGCTGATCAGGCTGCGGGCCTGGATCCTGCCGCTTCCCGCCCCTCGCTCACTGAACCCTTCCACGGCCAGCACCCAGTCGGCGCCTGATTTCGTGTAATTCCGCAGCCGGTAGCGACTGCTGATCGCGGGGATCAGCGCTCCGCCATCGTTGCGTTCCCCGCCGACGCTGCCCCCCTGGAGCAGCGCCAGCGTCGCCGCGTCGATCGGCGTGAAGCTGCAGGGCTGGCTGAGCAGCGGCCGGAGGCTGGCCCCTCCCGAGGCTGAGGCGGCATCGGGCCAGGCGCTGCTGGGAAGGTTCCACAGGTAGCGATGGTCGCCGCCGGGACGATTCAGCTCGGCCTCGATGCGGTTGAGGCCGTTCATGGCGGCCGCTTCCGCCAGGTCGCGGTTGCTGGCGCTGGCGGCACTGCGGCGGCTGAGCAGCTGGACCGCAAGCAGGACCGAGGCGGGGGCGATCAGGACCACTCCGATCAGAACCGCCAGCAGCAACGCCATGCCCTGCTCTCCTGCTCCTGGCCGCTGGACGCTGCGGATGGCGGCGGGGCGCCTCAGCTGCATACCGGGGTGGCGGCAGGAGCGCTACCGCTGCCGCGGGTCAGTTGACTGGCGCCGCTGGCGGTGTTCACGCAGGCGGCGATGTTCCAGTTGGCACCCCCTTTGCTGGTGCTGGCCTGGATCAGGTAATCGCTGCCGCTGGCGGTCACCGTCAGGCTGTAGTCACCACCCGGCGTGGTGATGGCACTGAAGTCGGCACCGGTGGCGACACCCGCTGCCGTCATCACACTGGTGACACGGCCGAGTTCACCCCAGCCGGTCGGTCCACTCAGGAACTCATCGGCATAGGACTGAATTCCCGACTGAATCTGGCTCACCTGGGTGATCGCCTCCAGCTGCCGACCTTTGTTGAGGCTGTTGATGTAATTCGGAACAGCGATCGCCGTGAGGATGCCGATGATCAATACCGTGATCAGCACCTCACTCAGGATGAATCCCGGCGAAGGGCGATGGGCAGGAAGGCGCCGGACCGGCGGCCATCGGAGCACTCGCCCACCGGCATCAACCAGGTAAAAAGCCCGCCCGACCATGGGCCGACGTCCAACGCCTGTCGCCGCTCCATGGCGCCGAGCGATCACGGGGTCGTGACGTAGGTGATGGAGCCGAGGGAGGCGGAGAC
>JBJTBH010000151.1:0-15039 GCA_046091285.1 Cyanobacteriota bacterium
CCGGCACGCAACGTCAGCTCCGCCTCCCGCTCCTCGATCACCATCAGCTCCTGCACCTGACGGCCCAGCGTGATCTCCTGCTCGTGCGTCAGCAACGGCACACGACCGATGTCCCGCAGGTACGAACGCACCAGATCGCCACCGCCAAGGGAGGAACCATCAGGGGCAGCCAGAGACAGGGACGGCATGGAACGCTTGGGGGGTTACGAAACGCCTTGGTTTCGCAAAGTTATCACCTTTTTTTCGTCTTTCCGATCGGAAAACCCGCACCTGTCCATCCGCTCCAGCCGGTTGCGATGCTGGAGCGATGCCCAAAGCCCCTGGCAACGGGGGGAGTCGCCGTTTGCCGAGCCACCCCTCCGATCCTGCGTCGATCCCGGAGTGCGCCATCGCACCGGAAGAGCCGCAGCGCCTGCAGAAGCTGCTGGCGGCGGCGGGTGTCTGCTCGCGACGCCAGGCGGAGGAGCTGCTGCGCCAGGGCCGGGTGCGCTGCAATGGCCGGACCGCCAGCCTCGGGGATCGGGCCCGGCCGGACCTGGATCGCCTCGAGGTCGATGGACAACCGGTCGGGACCAGGCCTCCGGAGATCACCCTGCTGCTCAACAAACCCGCCGGCGTGGTCTGCAGTTGCCACGATCCCCAGGGGCGCAGGACGGTGCTGGATCTTCTGCCGGACGTCCTGGCCAGGGGCACCGGTCTTCATCCCATCGGCCGGCTCGATGTGGAAAGCCGGGGCGCCCTGCTGCTCACCAATATCGGCGCCCTCACCCTGCGACTCACCCATCCCCGCTACGAACATCCGAAGACCTACCGCGTCCTGCTCGGAGGCCATCCCGATCCGTCGAGCCTCGAACACTGGGCCCAGGGTGTTCCCCTGGACGGTCAACCCAGCCAGCCGGTGCAGCTGAACCAGCTGCACCAGGACCGCCGTGGCTGCCTGCTGGAACTGGTGATGCGGGAGGGGCGGAACCGGCAGATCCGCCGCACCGCCGCAGCCCTGGGCCACCGTGTGCTCGATCTGCAGCGGATCGCCATCGGACCGATCGCACTTGAGGACCTCCCGGAAGGGCAATGGCGCCGGGTCGACCCACGAGAATGGAGCGCCTGGATCGCCCTGCGCTGAACGGTGCTCCCTCCCCGATTGTCGAGGTCCCCACTGGTTCTGTCCCTGAGACGACGTCTTCGTCAGGGCCAGGCCGGCTCGGGCGTCACCCCTGAGCACCCCATGGCCGCACCGACAAGGATGGACCCACTGCTGGAAGCCGGTCGCACCCTGCGGCAATCGCGGGAAGCGGCAGGCCTGAGTCTCCGGGATCTGGCCCAGGACACCCGAATCAGCACGCCCGTTCTCGAGGCGCTGGAGCGCGGCTGGCGCGATCGCCTGCCGGAGGAGGCCTACCTGCGCACGATGGTGCCCCTGCTGGAACGGCGTCTGCAGTTGACCGAAGGCAGCCTGCAGGCCGCCCTGCCCTGCCTCGCAGGTGAAAGTCCCGAAACCGGTCGACGTCGCCTGCTGCTGCGACGTTTCACGCCCGGCTCGATCGATGTCTTCAGCAGCTGGCAGGGCACGGTGCTCTATGGCGCCCTCACCCTCGGCCTGATCTACGCGATCAATCTCCAGCAGGAACGGCTGGCCAACGCCAACCTGCTCACGCGGTCACCGATCGCGCCGCTGGCCATCCCGACCACACCGAGACCCAGCATCGACGGCAACAGCCTGCTGCTGCAGTCCTATCCCGATCTGCGTCCCCTGAGCAGGCCAGGGCAGGCCCTGCGGCTCGACAGCCTTGCCGACGAACCGTCGCAGCCCGCCTTCAGACGGCTGCTGCTGAAACTTCAGCAGCCGAGCCGGGTGACGATCACCGCCGGAGACGGTCACCAGCTGATCGACCTCCAGGGGGCCAGCGGCACGCTGACGCTGCCGCTGCTGCCCCCGTTGAACGTGATGATCGAACCGCCCCCGCCTCAGGGGTCGGTGCTCTGGAACGATGCCGCCATCAAGGCGCAGGCACGACTGCCCGGTCAGTTCCGGATCGGTCCGCGTCCATAGCGAGACGCCATCTCACCGAAGCCCAGCAAGGGCCCCTCCAGAGAAGCGACCGACTGTTGCAGGCGCCAGGACCAGTTGCCTTCCGCGGTGCCGGGTGTGTTGAACCGGGCCCGGTCATCGAGTTCCAGCAGGTCCTGCAGGGGCACCACCACCAGAGCCGCCGGAGATGCCAGGCCCAGCTCGAGCAGCTGCCAGGCCGGAGCATTCACCGGACCACCGATCGCCGCGGCCACCCGCTCCCGCCCCTCGTGATCCAGACCCTGCCACCAGCCGACAGTGGTGGCGTTGTCGTGGGTGCCGGTATAGACGACCCAGTCGGGGCCCTCGATGTTGGCAGGCAGGTAGGGATTGGTGCGATCGCCGTCAAAGGCGAATTGCAGCACTTTCATACCGCTGAGGTGATAGTCATCGCGCAGGGCCTCCACATCGGGGGTGATCACCCCAAGGTCCTCGGCGATCAGCGGCAGCGGCTGCTCGGACAAGGGCCGACCGGCCTGACGGGCGAGCTGACGGCGCAGAGCACCCAGCAGGGCCCGACCGGGTGAACGGCGCCATTGGCCATGCTCCGCCGTCGGATCCTTGCCAGGCACACTCCAGTAGGCGGAGAGGGCGCGGAAATGATCAAGGCGGAGGACATCCACCAGCTCCAGTTGACGCTCCAGCCGCCGCAACCACCAGCGGAAACCGCTGAGCCGGTGCCAGAACCAGCGATAGACCGGCGTGCCCCAGAGTTGACCGGTGGCGGCGAAATAATCGGGCGGCACCCCGCTCTGCTGCTTGAGGCTGCCGGCGGGCCCCAGGGAGAACAGGCGGGGATGGCTCCAGACATCGACGCTGTCATGGGCCACATAAAACGGGAGATCCCCGAGGAGCCGCACCCCTAAGGCCGCAGCGTGGTCGTGGAGACGCTGCCACTGGAGCTGCAGGGTCCATTGCAGCAGCGCTTCCTCCAGCAGGGCCTCTCCCTGATCCTCCCGGAGCCGGCGCAGGGCCTTCGGCTGGCGCTGGGCCAGCGGGAGCGGCCACTGCCACCAGGGACGTCCGGCCTCCAGCCGCCGCAGAACCATGAACAGACAGTGATCCTCCAGCCAGTCGGACTGCTGCCGGCGGAACTGTTCAAAGGCGGCGCCATGCCGGGCACGGGCCTGCGGCCAGCGCCGACGCAACCGCTCCGCCAGCACGGTGATCCGCTCCCGACAGGCCTCCAGATCGAGAACATCCCGACGAGCGGGGGGCAGGGCAGCGAGATCCTCCGCCAGCAGCAGTCCATCCGCCACCAGATCATCAGGATCGAGCAGACACGGATTGAGCGCGAAGCCACTGGGCGAGCTGTAAGGCGAACCGCCGGCATCGGTGGGCGCCAGCGGCAGGGTCTGCCAGACCGAAACGCCATGGCGTGCCAGGGCTTCCACCCACTGGCGCGCCTCCAGCCCGAAGGTGCCGCTGCCCTCGCTGTGGGGAAGGGCGGTGGGGTGGAGCAGCACGCCGGAGGAGCGGGTCATCGGGTGGGAAGCGAATAGCGGCTGATGATCTTGCGGGCGAAGGCGGGAATCTGACGCTCCTCCAGGTCCGGATGATGGCGACGGAGCCAGAGGGCGTTGCGGGTGAAATGCGAATCGATCGAGAAGCGTCCGTATTCGAGACCCTGAGGTCCGAAGCGCTGCACGAAGAACCCGATCACCTCCGCCAACCACATCGGCAGCCGGACAGCGTTGTCGTAGGCGGTGATGCCCTGCTGCACCGCGGCCCGACGATCACCACGGCTCGTCACGGGCGCGAGGTCCAGTTCATCCTCGACAAGGTCGAGCAGCTGCTGACCACGGGGATTACGGACCGTGATCCACTGCCTGCCGACGCCGGCACCCAGGTAACCCACCACCAGGTCCGCACCGGCATTGGTGTAATCAAAACAGCTGAGGCAGCTGGGAGCGAAGACATCCTTCAGGGCAGGGGTATCGAGCCCGAAGAACGGCACGGTTTCGCTGTGACCATCCCGGTGGCGGAAATGGATGCGGAAGTCCTGCATGAACTCGTAGTGCACCACCGTCTCCGGTGAGGAGCTGGCGCTCTCCAGGAAGGTCTGCAGGCCGGCGCGGCTGACGTTGTCGACGCAGGGGAGGCCGAGCACGTACAGCTCCTCCAGGGGGAGGGTGTCCTGCACGGCCCGTAGGGCCTGCACCTGACAGCCGACGCCGATGGCCAGCAGCCGACAGATCCCGCTGCCGGGCAGCTGCTCAAGAACCCTGAGATTGGGAGACAGGGTGGGCTTGTTCACCCGCGCGGCCAGAACCTCCTCCGGCGTGCGGGCGAGCACGGGCACCGGGGTGAAACGATCCTCGGGGCTCTGCTGCACGCAGAGGACCGCATCCACAAGACCGGTCTCCAGCGCCCGCACCCCGAGACGGCTGACGATGCCGGTCCACTGGGCGCCCTCGATCGGCTGGCGCAGCCTGGCCGTGACCATGCGCTGGCTGACGCCGAAATACAACTCATCTTCGTTGTTCAGGTCGCGGCTGCGGCCATGGGCGTCCACCTCCAGCGCATCGAAACGCTGGTTCAGGAAGGCGCAGGCCTGACGCACATAGGCCACCCCGCGGCTGTCACAGAGGCCGCAGTCACTGCACAGATCACGGGCGGGCTTCTGACTGCCCGGGGCCAGGGGGCGGGCCCGCTCATGGGGCAGGCGAGGTCCCGGGGATGCTTGGGCTGCTGTCACGGGGAGCTGAATCCTGGAGGAGAAGGCACGGCGCCAGCGGATCAGGCCGCTGGGAAGGAGAGCAGGGGAGCAGCTGCCACCGCACCCCTCTGTCTGCGGTCAACCTAGTCGCTGCGCGGATCTTGCCACCGGAGCTGCGCCAGAGTGGAACGCCTGACGACCAGCGGCAGGCGACATCCCCATGCCCTCCAGACGGGAGCGCCCCTCCCCCACCTCCACGGGCCCGGCAGCGGGTACCCGGCGCAGTCATCGACGGCGGGCCGCCCTGAGGCTGCTGATGGCGGGCGTGGGGGTCGCCACCGGTTCAGCGATCCTGCAGCTGCTCTGGCCGCCACCCGATCGCAGCGCCATCCAACCCTCCCTGATCCGACCCGATCAGCTCGCCAGTCCACCGAACCGGCCGGTGACGATTCTGGTGCTGGGCCTTGATGCCGATCGGCGCGGAACACCGAACAATGGAGCCGCCCCAACGGGTCCGGCGAACAGTGACGCCATGCTCCTGGTGCGGGTCAATCCACGCGGACCGCTGCAGGTCCTGACGCTGCCCACGGAACTGGCGGTACGGCTGCCGGGACAGAAGACGCTGCAACCGCTCGGCGGGCTTTACCGACAGGGTGGCGTGGCCCTCAGTGCCGATGCGGTGCGGGAACTGGTGGGACTGTCGGCAGATCAGCCGGATCGTTACCTGGTGCTGCCGCGCGAGGTGCTGCGCCGCCTCGTGGACAGTGTGGGCAGCCTGGAGCTCAACCCTGACCGCGCCATGCACTACGAGGACCGGCGGCAGCGCTACCGGATCGGCCTCGAGGCCGGCCTGCAGCCGATGAACGGCGAGAAGGTGGAACAGTTCCTGCGTTTCCGCGATCCGCAGGAAGGGGAGGCCAGCCGCCGTTATGGCCTGCAGCAGATGATTCCCAGCCTGGTGGAAGCCATGGCCCGACCGGACATGATCAGCCAGTGGCCAACCCTTGTGGGGCAACTTCAGGGCGAGGTCGAGACCAACCTGAGCCGATCGGAGATCCTCAGTCTTCTGGCCGTCAGCCTCAGCCAACCGAACGCGATTCGCTTCACCACGTTGCCTCTGGCCCCGAAGCATCAACCCGACCAGATCCTGCGGCAGATCGATCGCAGGGCCCCGGAGCCCTACTGGGCTGCCGCCAGCCCCTGAAGCGCACGGCGAAGGCGGATCACCGTCGCCTCCGCCTCTTCCCTCACCTCCTCGCCCGCCTGATCGGCCGGGAAAGCGTCAGCAGGACCAGCCTCGTCAACGGGCCAGGCACCGAGCCAGGGAAGGCCATCCTGGCGCCGCTGCTCCGGATCCCAGTCCCCGCCCAGCTGAATCAGTCCCACCAGGGGAACACCCTCCTGACGCAGCAGAGCCACCAGGGCGGCGGCCGCGCCGCTGCGATGGGCGGCCGCCGGCAGCACCACGAGCGCAGGCTGCCGCCAGGCACCGAGGGCTTCGGCCCAGGTGCCCAGGCCCTGGATCCAGTCGCCTGGATCCACCGTCAGCAGCGCCAGGAGACCTCCGGGCCCGGCGGCTGCGGTCTCCAGGGCCGCCCGGGCCGCCGGATCCGGGCGGTGGGGAAGAGCGATCCGCGACCAGCCCAGGCGGGCGACCAGTGGATCCGCGATCGCGAGCAGCCGTGACACCACGTCCTCGGTGGTTCCGCAGGACATCAACACCAGCGTCGGAGCGGAGCTGAACTTGAAGGGGGTCATGGAATTGGCGGTGGCGGGACCGGGCGGCTTCTACGATCACGACAAGCTGACGTGCTCGCGCCCGCCGTGACCAGTTTTCTCACCGCAGAACGGCTAGAGCACGACCACAGCCAGCATGAACCCAGGCGGCTGCGGCTGTTCAGCGGCACGGCGAACCAGCACCTGGCCCGGGAGATCGCCGCCTATCTGGGCGTCCCTGACGGTCCGCGGGTGATCAAGCGCTTCGCCGATGGCGAGACCTACCTGCAGATCCAGGAATCGATCCGGGGCTGCGATGTGTTCCTGATCCAGCCCACCTGCGCTCCGGTGAACGATCACCTGATGGAGCTGCTGATCATGGTGGACGCCTGCAAGCGGGCCTCAGCCCGCCAGGTGACGGCGGTCGTGCCCTATTACGGCTACGCCCGGGCCGATCGCAAAACCGCCGGCCGGGAGTCGATCACCGCGAAGCTGGTGGCCAACCTGCTGGCGAAATCCGGCGTGGACCGGGTGCTGGCGATGGACCTTCACTCGGCCCAGATCCAGGGCTACTTCGACATTCCCTGCGATCACATCTATGGCTCACCGGTGCTGGTCGACTACCTTTCCGGCCGCGATCTCGGGGAAGTGGTGGTGGTGTCGCCCGATGTGGGCGGGGTGGCCCGGGCCCGGGCCTTCGCCAAGAAGATGAACGATGCCCCACTGGCGATCATCGACAAACGGCGCTCCGGTCACAACGTGGCCGAAAGCCTGACCGTGATCGGCGATGTGGCCGGCAGGACGGCGATCCTGATCGACGACATGATCGACACCGGTGGCACCATCTGCCAGGGAGCGCGTCTGCGCAGGCAGCGCGGCGCAAGCCGGGTGATCGCCTGCGCCACCCACGCGGTGTTCTCGCCGCCGGCAGTGGAGCGGCTGTCCGAACCGGGCCTGTTCGAGGAGGTGGTGGTCACCAACAGCATCCCTCTCACGGAGGACCGTCGGTTTTCCCAGCTGCGGGTTCTCTCCGTCGCCAACATGCTCGGCGAGGCCATCTGGCGCATCCATGAGGAGAGCTCCGTGAGCTCGATGTTCCGCTGAAGCCCCTTCTGCCCCGCTGGCTGACGATCCTGCTGGCGGCAGCGATGGCCCCGGACGCCGTTATCGCCCAGCCGCTGACGGCTCCACCACCGCTCAACGCCTTACCGGCACTCAACGCTTTCCCTGCGCTGAGCGCTCCGACATCGGAAGCCTCCACAAGAACGGCCCTGGGATCAGGCTCAGTAGCCGCTTCGAACCGAACGGTGGGGGTCTGGCTGACCAACAGCCCCAGCACTCTGTACTACAGCCCCCAGCTGCTCCAGCAGGCGGTGGCCGACCTGTCCGAAGCCGGTTTCAACACGCTCTATCCCAACGTCTGGAGTCGGGGCACCACCTTCCATCGCAGCCGTCTGGCGCCGATGGAGCCCGCCCTCGAGCAGGCGATCCAGCGACAGGGCCGGCACCTCGATCCGATCTGTCAGCTCGCAGACTCAGCCCATCGCCGTGGTCTGCGGATCATCCCCTGGTTTGAATACGGCCTGATGGAACCGGCCGACAGCGCCATCGTGCGCGAGCATCCCGACTGGGTGCTGAGCCGCCGCGACGGCAGCAGTCTTTATGCCCTCCATGGCGCCAACCTTCAGACCTCACCCTTGAAGGATCTGCGGGTCTGGCTCAATCCCTCCCATCCGGGGGTGCGCAGCCGCTTCATCGGCCTGATCGAGGAGGTGGTGAATCGCTGTCAGGTGGATGGCATCCAGCTCGATGACCACTTCGCCTGGCCGGTGGACCTGGGATACGACGCTCACACCCGGGCCCTCTACCGCCAGGAGACGGGCCAGGAACCGCCGGATGACGTCACCGACCGCCCGTGGATGCGCTGGCGGCGCCAGAAGCTCACCGACCTCCTGCGGGAGCTGCGCCAGAGCCTGCGCCGCCACCCCCGCCCGGGGCTGCTCAGCCTCTCGCCCGGGCCTTTCCGGTTTGCCTACAACCACTGGCTGCAGGACTGGGAGCTCTGGGCCCTGGGCGAACTGATCGATGAACTGGTGGTGCAGAACTATGCCTACTCGGTGGCGGGCTTCGCCCGAGACCTCAACCAACCGGCCCTGGTCAAGGCGCGGGGGTGGGGGCTGCCGGTGGAGATCGGCATCTTGGCGGGCTTCGGGGGGCGCACCACCCCGATGCTCACCCTGGAAGAAACAGTGGGTCTGGCCCGCTCCGCCGGCCATGGCGTGATCTATTTCTACTGGGAAGGGCTCTGGGGCCAGTACGCCGGTCCCGAGGGGCCGGAGCTACGGCGTCTCGGCTTTCGACGGCTGCATGGTGGCGGTTGAACCCGTCGGAGTGATCACCGTTGCGCCACCGGCCGGGACGGGCTTCGCGGGAACGGCACCGGGAAGCGACGGCCGAGCGAGCATCGAGCCCAGCTGGATGCCATGCACCTCCGCCAGGCGCCGCAGGGGCACGGCAGCGAAGGTGTCACCGGGGAGCCCGAAGGTGATCGCCAGGCAGCGTTTGACCACGGCTTCACTGGCGTCTCCGAAGCGCCCTGAGATCAGGTCGCTGATCACCCCAAGGGCACGGCCGGAGGCTTCGGTCTCGTGGATCAGACAGGCCGCGATCGGACGGGCCAGAGCCTCGCAGGGCCTGGCGAGAGCGTTCTGCAGCTGGGAATCGGCACCAGCGCTGTAAACGAGGCATTGCCTGGCCAGGGAGAGCTCGAGCTGGGGCCGGGCCAGGGACAGCAGCGGCGTCAGCAGCCCGGCCTGGGCCGGTGTCAGGAGGAGGCCCATCAACCCGGCCAGCCCACCCGCCAGCGCCCACCGGCAGGAGCGAGGAATCACCGCAGGCATTGACTGACCACCTCGGCGGTGTTGGTCGACAGAGAGGCGTCCGCCAGCTGCAACAGGGCCGCCCGCATCGCTGCGCTCCGCTCCGGCCCGTAGCTTGTCCAGCTGCTGAAGCGCTTGGCCAGCCGGGAGGCGGTGATCGGGTTGCGTTGATCGAGGGCGATGACCTGCTCGGCCAGAAAGCGATACCCCGAGCCATCGAGGGCATGGAACACCGGCGTGTTGGCGATGAAACCACCGAGCACGGCGCGCACGCAGTTCGGGGCATCACCGTCGTAACGAGGATGCTGAAGCAGCTGACGCACGCGCTCCAGACCATCGACCAGGGGCGCGGAAGCCTCAAGCGAGAACCAGGTGTCGAGGATCACTGGCCGTGCCTGCCAGCGCTCATAGAAGAGCGCCATCGCCTGCTGACGTTCCGGCAACGGATGGAGCTGGAGGGCGGCCAGACCGGCCCGGGCCATCGTCATCGACAGACCCGAAACCGCCTTGAGCGCACTGGCGATCGCGGCGGGATCACCGGCGGCCACCTGCCAGCTCCAGATCAGAGCGGTGAGATCACGATCACCATCGCCTTCGGGCCAGGGCAGGTCCCACTGGGGCTGGCAGCGCCGCAGGCTCGCAGCCAGAGGCTCGGCGAGGGCGTCACCGAATCGGCGCCTGAGATCGAGCAGGGCCTGGAACAGAGCCGGTGGATCGGGGGTGAGGCTGATGTCCTCCAGCTCGGCCAGACCGGGAAGGGCCAGCAACAGGGTGCGGCTGCGCTGGGCCAGGGACCCATCCCCCAGGATGTGAGCGAAGGCATCAATCAGCCCATCCTCCAGGGCCTCATCCGGAACGCCGGCGGCACGGCCCAGGACGGCACGACGCAGCAGCGCCTGGCCTGAATCCCAGCGGGCAAAGGGGTCGCTGTCGTGGGCCAGCAGGTGCAGCAGCTCCGGGATCGGGCGCTCTCCGCTGAGTTTCACCGGCGCGGAGAACCCCCGCAACAGGGACAGGGCCGGTGGGTGGGTGGTGGGCTCGAGGCCCTCGATGGTCAGCGTCTGCTCCGCCTGATCGATCACCAGCAACCGACTGCCCTGTCCCCAGCCGGGCGCGAGCATGGCGGCAGCAGCCTCTGTCTCGCTTTCGCCCTGAAGCCGCAGGGGCACGGGCTCGCCCCCCTGATCCACCAGACCGATCACCAGGGGAATCACCAGCGGCTGCTTCTCAGGCTGACCGGGTGTGGCCGGAGTGACCTGAGTCAGCCGGAGCGTGAGACGACCGGCGGCAGCCTCCCAGTGCGGCTCGATCGTCAGCTGGGGCGTGCCGGCCTGGAGATACCAACGGCGGAACTGGGCGACGTCAAAGCGAGGCTGAGGCGCAAGACCCCCATCCGCGGCGCGGACGAGGGCCTCCTCCATCGCGCGCACAAAATCCTCACAGGTGGCGGCCGTTCCGTCATGGCGCTGGACATAAAGCGCCATGCCACGGAAAAAAGTCTCCTCCCCCAGCAGGGTATGAAGCATGCGGATCAATTCCGCACCTTTCTCATAAATCGTCGTTGTGTAGAAATTATCAATCGCCTGATATTCAGCTGGCTGGACAGCATGGGCTGTCGGGCCTGAATCTTCACGAAACTGAGTGTTGCGCAGCATCGCCACATCCTCGATGCGCTTGGCTGCACGCGAATGAAGATCAGCGGTGAAACACTGATCGCGAAACACCGTCAGCCCCTCCTTGAGGGACAGCTGGAACCAATCACGACAGGTGATGCGATTACCGGTCCAGTTATGGAAATATTCATGGGCGATGATGCTTTCAATCCGTTCCAGCTCAGCGTCGGTGGCGGTGGCCGCATCAGCCAGAACGAGCTTGGAATTGAAAATATTGAGCCCCTTGTTCTCCATGGCACCCATATTGAAATGGCGCACGGCGACAAGATTGAACTCATCGAGGTCGTACTCCAGCCCATAGACGCGCTCGTCCCAGGCCATCGCCCGTTTCAGGCAGGCCATGGCGTGCGTTGTGAGGGAAGCATCGCCAGGCTCGACATGCAGGCGCAGTGCAACGGAGCGTCCGGAGGCTGTGGTGAAGGTGTCGCTGACCTCCTCCAGGTTGCCGGCCACCAGGGCGAACAGATAGGAAGGTTTCGGGAAGGGATCGTCCCAGAGGGCGTAATGCCGCCCCGGAGCCCCCTCGAGATCGCCGAAGGCCACACCGTTACCGTTGGACAACAGCACCGGATAGGTGTCGCGATCCGCCTCGATCCGCACCTGAAAACGACTCAGCAGATCAGGACGATCGGGATGGAAGGTGATCCGCCGGAATCCCTCCGCCTCGCATTGGGTGGTGAGCAGGCCGCCGCTGGCATAAAGGCCTTCGAGGGTGGTGTTACGGCTGGGATGGATGCGCACCACCGTCTCGAGCACAAAGGGCCGCTGCGGTGGTGCCCAGAGCGTGAGACCGTCGGGCTCATGGTGATAGGCCTCGGCAGCAGGATCCAGACCATCGATCCTGAGCTTCAGCAGCTCGAGATCCAGGCCTTGCAGCACCAGCGCCGGTACAGCCGCTGCTGACTGAGGGGCTGCCTTCTGCGCCGCAGCGAGGGGATTGGGCTCCAGGCTGAGGCGAGCCTGAACCAGGGTGTGATCGGCGAAGATCCGCACGATCAGATCGGTGCGCTCCAGCCTGTAGGGCGCCGGACGGTAATCCGCAAGACGAACGGCGGCCATGAACGGAATGGGAGGAAAGTGGACGTGGTGAAGGCCAGAGGTGGTGAACGCCGGAGAAGGAGCGAGGGCTCTCAGGCCGCCTCAGGTTGCGGCCTGGGCGACGCCATCGGCCGGAGCGGAGGCAACGGGCAAGGTCGCGGTGGAGTTCTCCCCCGGTGTTTCTGAAGTGGAGGGCTGGAGCGCCTGGGCCTTGATCGCCGCCTCGAGCGACTGACGCACATCGTCGGGGATGTCCTTCGGACAGAACGTCAGGGCTCCGAGCAGCACCGAGTCATAGGCGCCCCGACGCAGCTCCTCCAGGGAGAGAGGCTTGTCGCCCACCGAAGTGATTCTGGAGCCGTGTTCGTTCTGGAGCAGGACGACCACGGTCTCACCGGCGATCGGAACGGCCTTGGCGACATCCAGCGACCCGATCGAGCGCGCCAGGCAGAAGTTGATCGCCGAAAGCCGCATGTAGAGATCCATGGTGGCCTCGGATGCGGGCAACTGCGGCCTTGGAGCCGTCGGCAGCGCCGCCAGGGCAGGCGAGGCCCCGATGAGCACCGGCGCCAGCAGCAGGCCGCAAAGCAACGAGAACAGGCAGCGGAGCAGTCGGATCGGACGACGCATCAGAAGGGTTCACCGTCCTGGTGAAGGCGAAGCGACGGAGGGTTCCATCCTGCCGTTCAAGGCAGGGCTTCCCGAAGGGGAGGGCCAGCGTCCTCGACGCGGATCTCGTGATGGGTCTCGGCGAGCTCCAGTTCACCGTCCTTCCAGGTGTAGATCGAGCGGGCGCGATAGCGGTCCTGATCGACCAGCCTGATGTGCTCGAGCACATCCCACTCCTGATAATGGGACTCGAACACGAGTTCGTGTTCATCCACCTGTCGGATCTGACTCTTGGTCGGGGTACCGCAGAGATAGCCGCGGCTGCGCCGCAGCTGATGACCGCAGAGATAGGCCTCCATCGTGCCGCTGGGAACGTACTTCGGCTTGTGCTCAAAGAATTCCGACGCCTTCTCCGGCCACCAGGTGAAGCGGTAGGCCGCCTCACCCTCCACCGGTTCGCTGAAAGCCTCGACCCGGAGCAGCATGTCCACGGTCAGCACTTCATCATCGGCAAAGATGTACTGACGCCTGGACCGCCAGAGGCCAAGGTTGCGGGAGAACCAGCGGCGCAGAGAACTGTCCAGTTGAATCCGGGGCTGGGGCACCTGGCGGGACATCAGATGGGCGTGGGAGGGGGACAGACCCGGGTCGCGATGGAGTGGCTGACTCATGGTCACGGAGGGCCCTGGTGCCACGGTTGGTCAACTCCTTCTTAGCGATGGCGGCGCGGAACGGCAAAAACCCATAAGGTATGTCTCGTTTCGATCCCCTCGCGTTGCCGCCTTCCGGGGACTCCAGCCCCTTCGACAGGCAGCGGGAAGAAGCAGCCAGGCAACGCCAGGCCCTTCGCCTTCTCCTCGTCGCTTCCGATCACCATCTGGCCAGCGCCGATGTGCGGGCCCTGCTCAGTCTCCTGAAAACAGGCGACTGCGGGTTTGATGTCGATCTGCAGCTGGCCAATCCTGCCGAACAGCCGGAATTGCTGGAGCTGCATCGCCTGGTGGCGACTCCGGCGCTCGTGAAGCTGGAGCCCTCGCCGCGGCAGGTGTTCGCCGGCAACACGCTCGTGGCCCAGCTGCGCACCTGGCTGCCGCGCTGGCAGCAGACGGAAGTGGTGACCGGCCTTGGACTGACCCTGAGGCCGGCGGAGATCGATGGCAGCCGCACCCAGCGGGAGCTGCGACTGGAAGATCAGGTGCTCGTGCTCAAGCAGGAGAACGAAACGCTGATCGAGCGCCTGGGGGTTCAGGAGCGACTGCTGCGGATGGTCGCCCATGAGCTACGCACGCCCCTGACAGCGGCGAAGCTTGCCCTCCAGAGCCTCAGCCTCGGGCAGATCGACAACAGCCGCTGCCTGGATGTGCTCGATCGCCGCCTCGATGACATCGAGCAACTGTCGGCAGATCTGCTGGAGGTGGGCACCACCCGCTGGGAGGCCCTGTTCAATCCCCAGCGCCTGGCCCTGGGCCAGGTGGCCGCCGAGTCGATCCTGGAACTGGAAAAACTGTGGGTCGGTCGCAACCTGGAGCTGATCACCGACATTCCAAGCGACCTCCCCGACGTTTTCGCGGACCAGCGACGGATGCGGCAGGTCCTGCTCAACCTGCTGGAAAACGCCCTCAAATTCACCCCTGACGGCGGTCGTGTCAGCCTGACCCTGCTGCATCGCACCAGCCAGTGGGTGCAGGCCAGCGTGTGCGACACCGGTCCCGGCATCCCCCGGGAGGAGCAGCAGCGCATCTTTCAGGATCGGGTCCGCCTGCCCCAGACCTCCGCCACGACCTCAGGATTCGGCGTGGGCCTATCGGTCTGTCGCCGCATCGCCGAGGTCCACAGCGGCCGCATCTGGGTGGTGTCCGACCCGGGCGAAGGCGCCTGCTTCCATTTCACGGTGCCGGTCTGGAGCGGCCAGAGAACCCCGGGCGAAGAGTCTCCCCATGACGACGAGACCATGGGTGAAGCATCGCTTGACGATGGGCACCCCTGACCCGTAACGTCATTCCATCGGCGATCCACCGGCCGGTAGAGCAAGCCACCAGGCAGCTTCACCACATATCCATTCACGGATATTGTTGACTCAGGTCAAGACCGGTTCATTGACGAGTTTTTAATTGGACTGGCCTTCTGTCAGAACCCAATTAAAATCATCGCAATGTCTATGATCCCGTGGCCTCGCCCCCATCGTCTAGAGGCCTAGGACACCTCCCTTTCACGGAGGCGACAGGGGTTCGAATCCCCTTGGGGGTATAAAGCATAACTTGATTACCCATAAACCTCCGCGACCCTGAGATCGCGCTCGGTGCAGGGCATGCAGCAACAGACCGCATTGGCGATCCGTTCGGTCATCGCCGCCAGCGAGAAGCGTCTGTTGAAGCGGAAGCAGTAGCCGGCGAGGTA
>JBJTBH010000152.1:0-6989 GCA_046091285.1 Cyanobacteriota bacterium
GGTGGGATTGAGCCGGTCAAGGGCCTGATCCGCCAGCTTGCGGATCCGCCGCAGCGGATGGCTGGCAGGGATCCGTTCCTCGATCGAGACGTAGGAGAACAGAAAGCCGCTGCGCTCCTGCTGACCTCGCATCACGGGATCTGCGATTGCTCCATTTTGGCAGGGATAGCCGGGTTTTTCAGCGACCCCTTAGGGGCTGGTCAGTCCGTCGATTGCGGCGATGCGCTGGCGATCAGCCGTCTGTGCTACCAGTTCCCGGTCGGTTCCGGCTTCACGGCCACCATCGGTGCCCGTGTCCGTCAGGACGAGATGCTCGCGGCGTGGCCCAGCGTGTATCCGAGCGATACGATGATCGACTTCTTCACCTACGCGGGTGCTCCCGGTGCGTATAGCACGGTTCTCGGTGCCGGTGTCGGTCTGATGTATACCAGCCCCGGCGGTTTCAGCGCCAGCCTCAACTACGTTTCGGCCAATGCCGACAATGGCAATCCTTCGGGAGCTGCGAACCCCACCCTTGGTGGTGGTGTCATGACCCAGGCCTCGCAGGAGAGCTTTACGGCGCAGTTGGGATACATCGTCAAGAACTGGGGTGTCGCTCTCGCTTACACCTTCGCTCAGAACGTTGGTTTCAACGGCACCACCCTGGCCGGGCTTAATGGTGCTTTCGGTTCCTTTGGCACCGGCAATGGGTTCTCTTCGGCCACCGGGTATTCCACCAATTCCTTTGCCCTGGGAGCTTTCTGGCAGCCTGAAGACTCCGGTTGGATCCCTTCGGTGAGCGTGGGTTGGGGGTACAACAATTACAGCTTCCCGTCAGGGACCACCTTCGCCAACTCTCCCCTCACGGGGACGCCCGTGTCCCAGTCCTGATATGTGGGTCTGCAGTGGACTGATGCCTTCATCAAGGGCAACATCCTGGGCATGGCTGTCGGCCAGCCGACCTTCATCACCGATTCCGGTGCCAGCGGCAATCCGGCCAATGATGCTGGGTATGTCTGGGAGGGGTGGTACAAAATCCAGGTCACGGATCACATCACCGTCACCCCGGCGATCTTCTACCTGAGCAACCCCGCGGGCCAGATGGCGATCGTCAATGGTGTGGTCACGGGCAACAACCCGGCATCGGTTGGCGTGTTCAACAACTTCGGCGGTCTCGTCAAGACCACCTTCAAGTTCTGATCGCGGCTGAGGGTGATCAGGTTTCGGCCTGAGCTTCCTCGCCACACCTCACCTCTGCATCGGCCCGGTTGGATCTCCAGCCGGGCTTTTGGTTGTTGTGCGGAGCGCGGGCGGCTGGTTCGGATGGCCAATGGCCGAGCGGGGTGTCCCCTCTGTGCCGCTGCTGCCACTGGTCCAGCACGGCTGGTCGGTACGGTCCGCAGCCCATAGGGTGTGTATGGCGCTTTGCGCCCCACTGTGTGTGAGGACACCATGAATCTTTTCAAGACCCTGCTGCTGGCTCCGGCCGCACTGGGGCTGCTGAGCCCCCTTGCTGCGAGCGCCGCTCCTTCGATCGCGCTCGACAAGTACAGCAGTGCTGATGAGCAGGTCACCAGCATCAGCCAGTTCAGCGACGTCAAGCCGACCGACTGGGCCTACCAGGCGCTGAGCAACCTGATCGAGAAGTACGGCTGTGTGGCCGGCTACCCGAACGGCACCTATGGCGGTGGCAAGGCAATGACCCGCTACGAAGCAGCCGCCCTGCTGAACGCCTGTCTCGATCGCGTCACCGAAGTGACCGACGAGCTCAAGAAGCTGATGAAGGAGTTCGAGAAGGAACTCGCCGTGCTGAAGGGCCGCGTCGATGGCCTCGAGGCCCGCGTCGGCGTGCTGGAAGCGAACCAGTTCTCCACCACCACCAAGCTGAAGGGGATCGCCACCTTCGTGCTCGGCGGCAACAGCTTCGGTGGCAACAGCTCTGTGTTTGTGGACATTGCCCAGACAAATTACGGCGCCACCACCTTCAACTACGACGTTCGCCTGAACTTCGACACCAGCTTCACCGGCAAGGACCTGCTGCGCACCACCCTGCGGGCCGGCAACTTCGGCCAGAGCAGCTTTGCTCCTGGCAATCTGAACAGCCTGGAAGTTGGCTTCGAGGAGGATTGTGGTATTATTGGCACTCAACCCAAAGTTGGAATTGATTGCGGCGACGTGGTGGCGATCAACCGCCTCTTCTACCAGTTCCCGATCGGTTCCGGCTTCACCGCCACCGTCGGTGCCCGTGTCCGTCAGGACGACATGCTGGCCATGTGGCCGAGCGTGTACCCCGGTGATTCGGTGCTCGACATCTTCACCTATGCGGGTGCTCCCGCGGCTTACAGCCTCAACCTCGGTGCTGGTGCCGGCCTGACCTACACCAACGCCAATGGCTTCAACGCCAGCGTTAACTACGTGTCCGCCAACGGTGGTAAAGGCAGTCCTTCGGCCTATGGCACACCACTGACCACCGGCGGCATCATGACCCAGGCGTCGGCGGAGACCTTCACCGCTCAGGCTGGTTATGCGGCCAAGAACTGGGGTGCGGCCGTGGCCTACACCTTCGGTCAGAACGTCGGTTTCTCCGGAACTCCTTCTGCAGGTCAAGGTCTGTTCGTTACCAATAATGTGACGGCGACCAACTCGATCGGCCTGAGCGCCTACTGGCAACCCCAGACCTCCGGTTGGGTGCCTTCGATCAGCACCGGCTGGGGCTACACCGGCTACACCATCACGGGTGCCACCCAGACCCAGGCGGCTCAATCCTGGTATGTCGGTCTGCAGTGGGCTGATGCCTTCATCAAGGGCAACACCTTCGGCATGGCCGTCGGTCAGCCCACCTTCCTGACCACCACCACAATTTCGGGCACCTACCCGAATGATGCTGGCTACGCCTGGGAGTGGTGGTACAAGTTCCAGGTCACCGACCATATCAGCGTGACCCCGGCGATCTTCTACCTGAGCAACTTCCTCGGTCAGTCAGCGCTACCTTCTCCTGATGGCCCCCTCAACAACTTCGGAGCCCTCGTCAAGACCACCTTCAAGTTCTGATCGTGGCTGAGGGTGATCAGGTTTCGGCCTGATCACCACCCGCCTCTCGCTTCCGGTTCGTCGGTGCTGTGGTCAGGTTTCGTTCTGATCACAGAACTTTCGAAAGCTTGAATCGTTGTTATTGATGATCAGGTTTTTCCTCGTCATCTTAAGCTTCGATTCAAAGGCTGAATCTGAAACGAGGGATCAAACTTTCGGAATGGAAAGAGTGTCTTCCTGGCAACGCTTTCTCTTCTGAGCCTTTCATCCCCGCTCCGGCTTCTCCTCACACGTTCCGCCGGAGATTGTCTTCTCACACCCCAAGCCTCCATCGGCCCGGTTGGATCTCCAGCCGGGCTTTTGGTTGTTGCGCCGAGCGCTGGCGGCTCTGGTGGCGATGGTTGTATCGGCTGTTGTCTGAGGGGCCTGCTTTATGCGATGCGGCGATGATTCCTCTCGCGGGTGGACGCTTTCTGGGCTGACCACAGGTGACGTTGTCGATGTGTGCCTGCGCACACGAGCCTGTCGTTCTGACCCCTTGGTGATTGGATGAAGAACGTTTAGTCTTGCTGCCAACGGATGCGTCCGTTCCCCTCGTTTGGTGTGAGGATTTGATGAAACCTTTCCGTCAGCTCCTGCTGGCGACGGCCGGCGTCAGCCTGCTGTCCCCTGTGGCCGTTTCCGCCCAGCAGATCGCGTCCAGCCGCGGCATCGTCAACGAATACATGAACCAGGCCGATGCGGATCGCTTCCGCGCCTGGGAAGCTCAGAACCAGGTGACCAGCGTCACCCAGTTCTCCGATGTGCGCCCCACCGACTGGGCTTACCAGGCCCTGAGCGCCCTGGTGGAGAAGTACGGCTGCGTCGCCGGCTACCCGAACGGCACCTTCAAGGGTGGTCAGCCCCTGAGCCGCTATGAAGCCGCTGCTCTGCTGAACGCCTGCCTCGATCGCGTCACCGAAATCACCGACGAGATCCAGCGCCTGCAGCAGGACTTCGCTAAAGAGCTCGGAGTGATCAAGGGCCGCGTGGGCGCCCTCGAGAAGAAGGTGGGCCAACTGGAAGCCACCCAGTTCTCCACCACCACCAAGCTGCAGGGTGACACCTTCTGGACCATCGGCGCGAATGCCTTTGGTGGCGGTACCGCCAACCGCATCAACGGTCCCCAGCGCAATGCCAGCCTCTATGGCGGCACGGTCTTCAACTACGACCTGCGTCTGAATCTGAACACCAGCTTCACCGGTAAGGATCTGCTGTATACCCGTCTGCGTTCGGGTAACTACGGCAACAGCCCCTTTATCGGCAACCCCTACAGCCTCCAAGCTCTGGATCGCGCGTTTGCTCCGACCGGCGGCGCAAACGTCTTTAATCTGGATCGTCTCTACTACCGCTTCCCTCTGGGTACGCAGTTCACGGCAGGGATCGGCCCCCGTGCTCGTAACACCGAGTTCCTCGCTATTCTCCCCTTCTATTACGGAGATTTCAGCGGCCTCGATTTCTTCACCCTTCACGGGGCTCCCGGTACTTACAACAAGGCCACCGGCGGTTTGGCTGCTCTGATCTGGAAGCAGGATGTCAAGAAGGGCAAGCCCTTCTTCGCCGTGTCCACCAGCTATGTGGCTCCTAGTGCCGACAATGGCAACACTGGCACCGGTGGTCCGGGTTCGGCGACCCAAGGCGGCATCTTCCAGAACAACAGCGCCGGCAGCTGGCTGACCCAGATCGGTTATCAGGCGCAGCAGTGGAAGGCCACCTTCGGCTGGCGCTACGGCCAGTGCGGTGCTGACCCCAACTACGTCAACCGTCGTGGCACCCAGGCTGCCACCAGCGCTGAAACCTGCGGCAACGCCAACACCTGGGGCAGCAGCAACACCAACAATAGCTTTGCTCTTGGCCTGGCTTGGCAGCCCAAGAACAACGGCACCCTGATTCCCTCGATCAGCGGCGGCTGGGGTTACACGGCTTACGCCTATAGCAACACCCTCACTCCCCCGAACGCTAACAACGCCTCTGGCGTCAGTTCGACAACGGGCATCAGCAACACTCTGCAGGCCAGCAACATTGCTGCCACGCAGTCTTGGACTGTGGGCCTGCAGTGGAAGGATGCCTTCGTGAAGGGCAACTCGGCTGGTATTGCCCTGGGTCAGCCTTCCTTCGTGACCAGCACCCGCAACGGTGTGACCCCCTTCGATGGCAATTACGCCTGGGAGTGGTGGTACAAGTTCCGCGTGTCCGACAACATCTCGGTCACCCCGATGCTGTTCTACTTGAGCAACCCCAGCAGCGCTGGCGCCAATACGGGCGTCAATGGTGCCAACAGCGTGGGTGCCAACGTGTTCGGCGGCCTCCTGGCTGGTCAGATCAAGTTCTGATCTGCACGTCTCTGCACTCCTCACCTCACCCATCACACACCCCCGGCCCCCGCTGTTGCAGGGGCTTTTTTGTTGGCGCTCTGCGGCCCAGCCCTCCATCCGGGAGGATGGCCACAGCCCTGTTCCCCCATGGCCACCGCCCGCGATCCCTACCAGGTGCTCGGTGTGGCCGCCACGGCCTCCGCTGCCGAGATCAAGGCCGCGTATCGCAGCCTGGTGAAGCAGCACCACCCCGATGCCGGCGGTGATGAACACACGATCCTGGCCCTCAATGCCGCCTGGGAGGTGCTCGGTGATGTGCAGCGGCGCGCCGATCACGATCGGACGCAGCAGCGGCCCGCCGGTGCCGCCAGCGCCGCCGCTGCCGCGGGCCGGGCGGCGCGACGGGCCAGCGCACAGGCGGCCCAGGGCGATGCCGAACTGCTGGCCTGGCTGCAGACGGTGTACGCCCCGATCGATCGCCTGCTCGGGCAGGTGATCAACCCTTTCCCGGCTCAGCTACGGGCCCTCTCCGCCGATCCTTACGACGACACCCTGATGGAGGCCTTCTGCGCCTATCTGGAGCAGAGCCAGGCCCGTCTGCAGAAGGTGGACATCTTGTATCGCGCCCTGCCGGCTCCGGCGTCAGTCCGTGCGTTCAGCCTCAGCCTCTACCACTGCCTGTCGCAGGTGCAGGACGCTGTGGCCGAGTTGGAGCGCTACACCATGGGCTACGTGGACAGCTACCTGCGCGACGGCCGCGAGATGCTGCGGGAGGCCAAGCGTCGCCGCAGCCGGCTGCAGGAGGAGCGGCGCCGGTTGGACCTCTGAGCAGCCAGCCCTGGAGTGATCGGCCCTCAGGCCGGCATGGCCTCCAGTTGGCTGCAGCGCAGCCACACATCCGGCACCGGTCGGCGGAAGCGCAGCTGGGCGTAGTCGCCCTTGATCAGCAGCACTTCGGCGGGGCCCTCAAAAATGTAATCCGGTGCCACGGCGTCGCTGGCCTGGGCTTCCAGGCTGTTGGCGTAGGCCTGGCGGTTCACGCGCACCAGGCTGCCCTTCTTGATCGCGGCCGACGCCAGGGTGCTGGCTGCGGCGGCCTCAGGGGCGGTGGCGGGGGCGTCGGCCATGGCGCGCAACGGATCTGCGCTGCAGGCTAGGCCCCGCGTGCCGCGGCTTGGTGGGGCCAGCTCCCTCAAACAGCGCCAAGTCATCAGACTGTGGGGAATGCTGTCTGGGTATGAACGAGATTCTGTTTTTGGTAGAAGAGGCCGACGATGGTTCGCTTCGGGCGCAGGCGGTTGGTGCTCCGATCCATACCGAAGCGTCTTCCCTGGAGGAGCTCCATCAAGAGATCCGCGATGCCGTCCATTGCCACTACGACCCAGGTGATGCTCCACCGCTGATTCGCCTCCACCACGTGCGGCAGGAGTTGCTCACGTTGTAAAGGTTCCGAGTGATCTTCATGGCCTGGAGCTCGCCCACAAGCTCCGTGTCTTGGGTTACGACACCACCCGCCAAACCGGTAGCCATCGTCGGCTCACGCGCCAAGGCCCCGCCGGGCAGCAACATCTCACCATCCCAGCCCATCGGCCCCTGCGGGTTGGGACACTCCGCGCCATCCTCAAA
>JBJTBH010000153.1:0-14495 GCA_046091285.1 Cyanobacteriota bacterium
AGGCGTTCCCGACTGATCAGCGTCAGCCGGGCATTGGGGTGGCTATGCATGGGGTGTGAGGTTCTGGGCTGGGCGGTGACACCCCGACCCTGGCAACCTCACACCCCCTTGTCAGATGAACAACCTGGTGGGACTACACACCTAGAGCCAATAAGAAAATCCAATGAAGGATTGACCCATAGGGCGGGAGTCACTATAACCGAATTGTCAAAGCTAACAGAAAAAGTTATCGTTTCATCTTGAAAAAAAGTGCCCGATTTAGAACCGGATCGTGATTCAATTGATACAGCGGTTAATGTTGAAGGCATAGTTAAGCGTGTATATTATACTATCATGGAAGACATGATGCCGCGAGTCTGTATCAATAGCTGCAAATTCTTATTTTGTTACACTAAGTCTATAAAGTGTGAGAAACAGAAAGTGATATGCGAGTTGGCTCTGATTGCAACCAGGCTCCTCATTAATTAGGGCATCTCCAGAAACCAGGCGGGAGCTGGGCTCTGAGGCAGTCAGGGGCTGGATGGCCCGGGCCTTCGCCACTCGGTAGCGCCCGGCACATCTGAGGGCACCGGCACGGCGGACAGTGGCGGAGAGTTGAACAGGTGCAGGCAGCCTGCTGCAGGAGAAGCACAGACGATGCGTCGGTGGATCGAGGAACAACGCCGGCTGGGACGCTCCTATCAACCCCGCTTCCGCCGGCGGCAGGTGGGCATCACCGCCCTGGGCGCTCTTGCCGCCCTGCTGCTCATCGGCCTGCTTTCGCTCTGGAGCGGTCAGGTGCTGATCGTGGCGCCCCTTGGAGCCTCCTGCGTGCTGCTCTTCGGCTACCCCGCCAGCCCCCTGGCCCAGCCGCGCAATCTCGTGATCGGCAACAGTCTCGGAGCGCTGGTGGGTGTGCTGCTCCAGCACGGGCTCGGCACCAGCCCGCAGGTGCTCGCCCTGGCGGTGGCGATCACGATCCTGCTTGGCCAGCAGCTGCGCTGCCTGCATCCCCCCGCCGGTGGTCTGGCTTTTCTCACCGTGTTCCTTGGTGTGGGCTGGAGCTTCCTGGTGTGTCCGGTGCTGGTGGGTTCCCTCCTGCTCGTGCTGCTCGCCTGGGCCTTCAGCCGCTGGGTACCGGGGGCAATGCCTTACCCGCGCCACTGGTTATGAACGCCATACCCGAGGTGCCGCCACGCGGCTCCGGTGGACCTGCTCAGGACCTCAACCGCCCAGATACGCCATCTCCGCATGGGCTGAAGCGGCAAGCGGAGCGACCGCCGCAAGACGATCCTGCCGCTCCTCGCTGTAACGATCCCGGCGCTGGAGCCAGATCCGACGGAGGCCATCGCGCAGGGCCTCCGCTGGGCTGTCGGGCTGCAACCAGGGCCGCAGATCCACTCCGGCATCGGGAGCAGCGAACAGACAGGTGTAGGCCACCCCATCGGCGGTGATCCGCAGACGATTGCAGTCGCCGCAGAAGGGGGCGCTCACCGAGGCCACGGTCGCCAGCCTGCCCCCGCCATCGGCGTAGCGCCAGCGGCTGGCGGTGCTGGCCGGGCCGCGCCCCAGGGGTTCAAGGGGCCAGCGAGCGCCGATCGCCGTCACCAGCTCGGCGGCGCTGATCACCGCATCAGGCGTCCAGCCATTGCGGTTGCCCACATCCATGTATTCGATCAACCGCAGCTCCAGGCCCCGCTCCCGTGCCAGTGCCGCCAACGGCAGCACCTGATCGTCATTGGCGCCTCGCTGAATCACCGCATTGAGCTTCAGGGCCCCGGCGGCCGGATCGAAACCGGCGGCCCTGGCCGCATCGATCGCCTGCAGCACCCGTTCCAGGGCCCGCTGGCCAGCCGCCGCATCCTTCCGACCTGCCATCCGGGCCACGCTCTCCCCCGTCGTGCCATCGAGGCTGAGGGTGAGGCGATCCAGACCCGCCGCCCGCAGCGCCCGGGCCCGCGCCTCGTTCAGCAGCTGGCCATTACTGGTCAGGGCCACCTCCCGCAGCCCCGCCGACCGCAGGGGCTGCACCGCCGCCACCAACTCCTCCAGCTGCGGATGCAGCAGCGGTTCTCCGCCGGTGAGACGCAGGCTGTGGCCACCGAGTGCCACCACGGTCTCGATCAACGTCAATCGCTGCGCAAGCGTCAACACCCCCTCCGGCTCCTGGCCATCGGGCAGGCAGTAAGGGCAGGCCAGATTGCAGCGGGCCGTGAGCGACAACCGCAGCACCCCCAGGGGGCGGCCGAGGAGATCCAGAGGCCGTGATTGCACCATATCCGCGACGCTAGAAAGCCATGCGTGACCTGGCATGCGCCTCCAGCTCCGCCCTGGTGTTGACATTGGCCAACACCCCCGGATCCAGAGGGCAACGCCGCACCTGCTCACCAGCCAACCAGCCCTGCAGACGGCGCTCACCCGCCGCCACCGCCAGATCCAGCCGCTGACGATGGCCATCGTCACTGGGATAGACACCGAGCAAGGGCTGCGGTTGTGAAGCCATCGCGATGGTGATCGCCCTGAGATCAACAGCCGACGCCAGCAGCAATGTCGCCAGCGCCTCCGCGCTGAGGGCCGGCATGTCCACCGGGCAGAGCAGCAGGCGTTGATCCGGATGGCGATGCATCAGCCGCCTCAGCGCCAGGAGCGGACCCTCGGCCGGCTCAGGCTCCTGCAGCAGCTCAGGCACCAGCCCATCGGCGGCCAGCCCGGTCCTCCATGCTGCCGCCAGCTCCAGGTGCCGCGGCCAGCGGCTCAACAGGGTGAGCGGCGCTCCTGTCGTGGCCAGCACCCTCAGGGTGCGCTCCAGCCAGGTGCCGCCCTCAGGGTGGGGCAGCAGTGCCTTGTCGCGGCCCATCCGACGGCTGGCGCCGCCACTGAGCAGACAGCAGCGCAGGGGAGCAGACACACCGACGAGCCCCTCGTCACCCCCGCGATCAGACGCCACATCAGGGCGTAGCAACCGCTTCCCTTCCGGCCTGGATCGCTCCATAAGGTCCGCAGGTTGTCCAGCAGCACACCACCACCATGGCCCAGGCTTCCGTCACTGCCACCCTGCTGGCCGCCAAGCGCCGTCAGGGGATCAGCTTCGCGGATCTTGGGGCCAGGCTGAGTGTGGATGAGGTGTGGGTGGCGAGCCTGCTGCACGGCCAGGCCACGGCCTCAGCGGCAGACGCGGATCAACTGCTGGAGGCCCTGGCGATCCCGACGGCGGAACGGGCGGCCCTGGCGGAGGCCCTGACCACCTATCCGATCAAGGGAGCCCTCGATCCGGTGATCCCCACCGATCCGCTGCTCTACCGCTTCCACGAGATCCTGCAGGTCTATGGCCTGCCGCTCAAGGACGTGATTCAGGAACAGTTCGGCGATGGCATCATGTCGGCGATCGATTTCACCCTGACGGTCAACCGTGAACAGGACCCCAAAGGGGATCGGGTGGTGGTGACCATGAACGGCAAGTTCCTGCCCTATCGGAAGTGGTGACATCCGACGCGATCCAGCCGCCGCAGTCAGTGCATCGGTAGCGGTTGGTACACGCATGGGACCCGGGGCTTGATGAAATGACTTGCTGACGGTCAGACCCCGGTGCCAGCTGCTGCAACGTCTGCGGAGCCCAGCCCAGCCAACGGAGCCGGCAGCACTCCCACCCGCCGGGAGGAGCTGGCGGCCAGGGCCCAGTGCCCCTACTGCGGGGTCGGCTGCGGCCTGGAACTGAAGCCTCCCGCGCCGGACACCGACACCCCCCTCTGGACCGCCCGCGGGGATCGCCATCACCCGTCGTCGCTCGGCCAGGTCTGCGTCAAGGGCGCCACGGTCGGTGAAACCCTGCAGCACAACCGCCTCACCACCCCGCTCTGGCGCGAGAGCCTCGATCAGCCCTTCGCGCCGATCGGCTGGGATCGGGCCTTTGATCTGCTCGTGCAGCGCATCCGGGCCACGCTGGCCAGCCAGGGGCCGGGCGGCCTGGCGATCTACGGCTCCGGCCAGTTCCTCAGCGAGGACTACTACATCGCCAACAAGCTGCTCAAGGGGGCCCTGGGCAGCAACAACTTCGATGCCAACTCGCGCCTGTGCATGAGTTCAGCGGTGGCCGGCTATGCCCGCAGCCTCGGCTCCGATGGCCCCCCCTGCTGCTACGACGACCTCGACCTCGCCGATCTGGTGCTGCTGATCGGCACCAACACCGCTGAATGCCATCCGGTGCTGTTCCAGCGCCTGATCAAACGCAAGCGCAAGGTGAAGGAAGGGCTGCGGCTGGTGGTGGTGGACCCCCGCCACACCGCCACCGCCGAAGCAGCGGATCTGCACCTGGCGATCCGGCCCGGCACCGATCTGGTGCTGCTGCATGGCCTCGGCCACCTGCTGCTCGAGCTGCAGGCCCTGGATCAACCATTCATCGCCGCCCACACCGAGGGGTTTGAGGGCCTGCGCGAGCTGTGGCAGGCCTGGACACCGCAGCGGGTGAGCGATCTCTGCGGCATCGCCGAGGCTGACCTGCGCCAGCTGGCCGCCTGGTGGGCCGAGGCCGCTGCCGTTCTCAGTCTCTGGTCGATGGGGGTGAACCAGAGCCGCGAGGGCACCGCCACGGTGGCCGGCCTCTGCAATCTGCATCTGGTCAGTGGCCAGATCGGCCGCGCCGGTGCCGGCCCCTTCTCGCTCACGGGCCAGCCCAATGCCATGGGCGGCCGCGAGGTCGGTGGTCTGTCCCAGCTGCTGCCCGGTTATCGGAGCGTGACCAACCCGCAGCACCGCGCCGAGGTGGAGGCCCACTGGGGCTTCGCTGCGGGGTCGATCGCCCCGCAACCCGGTCTGGCGGTATGGCAGCAGATCGAAGCGATGGAGCGCGACGAACTCGGCCTCTGGTGGGTGGCGGCCACCAATCCCCTGGTGAGCCTGCCCTCCCTCGATCGCGTCAAAGCGGCAGCGGCCCGCTGCCCGCTGGTGGTGCTGAGCGAAGCCTATGCCGGCACCGAAACCGCCGCGGTGGCCCATCTGCTGCTGCCGGCAGCCCAGTGGAGCGAGAAGAGCGGCGTGATGACCAACTCCGAGCGGCGCGTCACCTTCTGCCCCGCCTTCCGCCAGCCGCCGGGTGAAGCCAGGGCCGACTGGGAGATCTTCGCGGAGCTCGGGCGACGCCTGGGCTTCGCGGAGCAGTTCAGCCATGGCTCCGCCGCGGAGGTGTACGCCGAGTTCGTGGCCCTCACGACCGGTCGTCTCTGCGACCTGAGCGGACTGAGCCACGAGCTCCTGGCTGAGCATGGCCCCCAGCAATGGCCCTTCCCCGCGGGCACCGCCCCCGGCGGCGGCCAGGCGAGGCTGTATGGCCCCGAGCATCCGTTTCCAGGGTCACCTCCAGGCCACCGCTTCCCCACAGCGACCGGGCGCGCCCGCCTGCTGGCGGAACAACCGTTCGGCCTGGCGGAACCCCCCTGCGACACCTATCCCCTGGTGCTCACCGTGGGCCGCTACCTCGGCCACTGGCACACCATGACCCGCACCGCGCATGTGGCGCGGGTGATGAAACAGCACCCGGAACCCCTGCTGGAGGTGCATCCGGACGATGCCCTGCGCCACGACCTGCACGATGGCGGCTGGGCGGAAGTGATCTCCAGGCGTGGTCGACTGCAGGCCCGGGTGCAGGTGACGGTGAACATCCGCCCGGGCACGGTGTTCCTGCCGATGCACTGGGGCGCCAGCCAGGCCAGGGCCTGTGAGGCCAACCGGATGATGCACGAGCAGGCCTGCGTGCATTCCGGTCAGCCGGAACTCAAGGCCGCGGCGGTCACCCTCGCTCCGCTCAGGACGCAGCCGGACGCCACCGCCACCGCCATTGATCAGTCGTGAAGCAGCAACGGAGACAGGCGCATCGCCCCGGTTCCGGCGCCATCGGGATCGAACAGCCCCTGCTGCCGCCAGCGGGAAAGATGGCGCGTGACCGTGACCCGGTTATGGCCGATCAGTTCCGCACAGCGATCGTGGGTGAGACGGAGCGGCAGCTCCACCCAGTCGCCACAACGGCGGCCGAGGCGATCAGCCAGAAGCTGAAACAGGGCCCGCAGGCGATCCTCTGAAGCACCGAGGTGATGGATGCGCAGCAACGCCGCCGTCCAGTCGCAGAGGCCACTGGCACCATCCAACGGCAACGGATCCACACAGGAGGCCATCTGCACCGGGGTGATCGCTTCCAGGTGCAACCAGGAACGCCGCAACAGATCAAGGGCGAGATGATCGCCGGCCTGCAGAAAGCCAAGGGTCATCGCCTTCACAGCCAGGGGCTCCTGTTCGCCGCTGGAGCAGGACACCCGCACCAGCCCCGAGACCACCTGCAGAGATGTGGTGTGATGCAGGGTGCTGGCCGTGAGATGGACGGTATGGCCAGAGGCAATCCGGAGGTGCGACGACGGCATCACCTGCGGCACCCGCAGCCTTTCGAGCTCAGGCATCATCATCATGGGCATAACGGCGATAGAGGAAATCAAGCGCGTGGTTACGCAACTGGCCGTAACGCGGATCCCGTTGAATCACTTCATAGGAGCGGGGACGCTCAAACGGAATCGAAAGGATCTCGCCGATGGTGGCGGAGGGACCATTGGTCATCATCACGACCCGATCCGCCAGGAACAGGGCCTCATCAATGTCATGGGTGATCATCAGAACGGTCGGTCTGTGTTCACGCCAGATCGCAAGAAGTTCCTCCTGAAGTTCCTCCTTGGTGATCGCATCAAGGGCACCAAAGGGTTCATCCAACACCAGAACGGCAGGATTGACCGCCAGGGCGCGGGCAATGGCCACCCGCTGACGCATGCCGCCTGAAATTTCCGCCGGCTTCTTCTGGCGGGCCTCGAGCAGGCCCACCATCTCCAGGTGATGATCCACCACGGCCTGCTGTTCCGATTTCGAGAGCTCGGAACGGGCAGCGCGGACCGCCAGGGCCACGTTCTGTTGGACCGTCTGCCAGGGAAGCAGGGAATAGTTCTGAAAGACCACCATCCGATCAGGACCCGGAAGTTCGATCGGTACGCCCTTCAGCGTCACTGTTCCATGGCTGGGATTAAGGAATCCCGACACCATGTTCAGCATGGTGGATTTACCGCAACCGGAATGACCGATCACACATAGAAACTCACCCTGACTGACCTGGAGATTGATATCGCGCAAGGCCTCGAACGGACCATTGCGGGTCTGAAAGACCTGACCGACCCCATGGAAGCTGAGGAAAGCCGATTCGGGGTGATCGGCCGTGCTGATCGGAGGTGAAGCCTGAACATCCAGCATGGGGAGATCTCAGCGAACAGAGGACAACGAAGCCGCCGCTGTCAGAGCGGGGAGATTGACGGATTCCACCGCAATGGTGGCTGCGAACGGCAGGCCTTCGAGATAATGAAGAGGGGCATCCTGATCGAAGCGACCACCGTCTGCGAGGGTGAAGGGCTGACGATCCGGCCGCAGCACCGGCAGACCGGCCCGCTCGAGCGCCGCATCACAGAGATCAAGGCGATACACCTGCGACAACAATTCCAGGCGATTGGCGGGAAATGGACTCCACCCCCAGCGGCTGAACTGGGTGAGGATCCAAGCCCCCTCCGCCTGATCAGGGGTCTGAGCCCGATCGGCGTGGTAGCGGTTCAGCAACAGCAGATCGCTGGAACGTTCACCGGTACCGAAATCAAACTGACGCTGCAACGCCGGGGCAGACGCGGGACCCAGCCAGCGGGGTTGACAGAGCAGAGCCGTCAGCTGGGTGCGATGGGCACCGTCGTCACACCACTGACCCGCCCGCATCAGCCCGGCACACAGGGCCAGCAGCGCCTCGCGATGGCGCAGCGCCCAGTCCTCACGGCAGGTGAGCACCTTCTCGGGATGGCGTGACCAGATCTCCCGGTCGGTGGCCAGCACGTAGGCCAGGCCATCATCCACCGCCCTGGCGACGCGGTAACGGCCGGCGATGAAGCCATCGATCTCACCGGACACCAGGGCGGCCTGCATCGCCATCGGCGACAGGGGCACCCAGCGGACCTCCCGTTCAGGATCGATGCCACCGCTGGCGAGCCAGTGGCGCAGCAGCAGATCCTGCATGCTGCCCTTTTCGGCAAGCCCCAGACGCAGTTGGTCGCCCTGCAGGCGGAGATGGGCCGCCAGAGTGGCAAGGTCGCGCACGCCACGCTCCAGCCAGCTGCGGGCCAGGCAGAGCGCATTGCCGTTGCGGGTCACCGTCATCGGGGTGACCGCCGGCCAGGGCGTCCGCCCACCAAGCCCGAGCGCCAGGGCCAGGGGCGTGGTGGCGGAGGTGATCGCGGCGTCGAGTTCACCGGCGATCAGCTTTTCCTCCAGTTGCTGCCAGCGGGCAAACGGCACCGGCAAGACCGTCACGGCCGCTGGATCAAACAGCCCCTGCTCCAGGGCCACCGCCAACGGGGCGATGTCGAGACCGGGGAGATAGCCGAGGCGGATGGCCACCGGCAGGGTGCTGCTGCTGAGCGGGGCGCTGACGATCTCCTGGCTCTGGGCCTGCTGACGCTGACGCTGACGGCGCTGCTGCTGCAGAAAACCGATCAGTTCACTGCGCAGACCGTAGTAATCGGGATGCTCCATCACCGCCAGGCGCTCCCGGGGGCGGGGCAGCGGCACCTCCAGGATCTGACCGATGCGGGCCTCCGGACCATTGGTGAGCATCACCACCCGATCGGAGAGGAGCAGGGCTTCATCGACGTCATGGGTGACCATGACGGTGGTGATGCCGGTCTGCTGGCAGATCTGCATCAGCTGCTGCTGAAGGTTGCCGCGGGTGAGCGCATCAAGGGCACCGAAGGGCTCATCAAGCAGCAGCAACCTCGGTTGAATCGCCAGGGCCCGGGCGATCGCCACCCGTTGACGCATGCCACCGGAGAGCTCGGAGGGGAAGCGATCGGCCGCAGCCTTCAGACCGACCAGGACAAGGTTCCGTTCCACGAGCTCCTCGCGCTCGGCCACCGAGAGGTGACGAAGCACATTGGAGACCGCCAGATTGATGTTCTGACGAACGGTCTGCCAGGGAAGCAGGGAATAGTTCTGAAACACCACCATCCGATCAGGGCCTGGGGTGGTGACCTCCCGTCCATCAAGGATGATGCCGCCGGTACTGGCCGTGGTCAGGCCAGCCAGAAGATTGAGAAGCGTTGATTTTCCGCAACCCGAGTGACCGATCAGGGAGACGAATTCGCCTTCCGCGATGGTGAGGTCAATATTCTTGAGAGCGATGTACTGACCGCCATCCGGCAACGGGAAGCTCTGGGTGACGTCATCAACAGTAATCAGGCCAGCCATCTCAGCGACGTCCTCCGCTGACACGATCACCAACGAATCCCACCAATCGATCGAGAAGCAGACCGACCAGACCGACGACCACAATCGCCAGAATGATCTGGCTGGTGCTGGAGTCGCCGCCGGCGTTATAGGCATCCCAGATGAAGAAGCCGATGCCACCATCGGCCTTCAGCATCTCCGCCGCCACAATTGCCAACCAGGCCAGGCCGACAGAAATGCGCAGACCCGTGAAAACATACGGAGCTGTGGCCGGCAGAAGAATATCGCGCAGATAACTGCGTTTGCGCAACCTCAGCACCCGGGCCACATTGGTGTAGTCCTGGGGAATCTCACGGATGCCAACAGCGGTATTGATCACGATCGGCCAGACGGCCGTGATGAAAATCACGAAAATGGCCGCAGAATCCGCCTGCTGCAGCAAAAGCAACGAAATCGGCAGCCAGGCCAGAGGTGGAACGGTGCGCAGCACCTGGATCTGGGGGTCGTAGCCGCGACGCAGTAATTCGTTGAGGCCGATCGCCAGGCCAGCGGCAATGCCGACGACAGCCGCCAGGGTGTAGCCAACAGCAACGCGCTGCAACGAGATGAAAATCTGAATCCCAAGGCCCTTGGAGGTTCCTCCCTCATCGTAGAAGGGCTTGATGATGTACGGATCCCAGGTCTGAGTGACCACCTGAATCGGACCTGGAAACCCTTCGGTGTTCAGCGTGGACAACAGCTGCCAGACCAGCAGTGTCAGGCCGATGCAAACGACTGGGGGAAGGATCTGGCGACGCAGAGCCAACCGACGGCCCTGGCTTCGGGGTCGGCGCGGACGGCTTTGTCGGGCAACCGCTGGGGTCATGAATTCAATCGAGGAAGGAGAAAGGAAAGGGACCGTTGCGATGCGGTCCCCGAACGATGGGTCAGAACAACACCCGCCAATGCAGGGAGTTGACGATCAGCGCAGGGCCTTGATCTTGAGACTATCGAGATAAGCACTCGGCTTGCTGGCGTCAAACTTCACGCCATCAAAGAACACCTCAACACCGCGGGAATCACCACTGGGAATGGCGCCGATGCCGTTGGCCTTGGCGGCCGTGCGCCAGAGATCAGAGCGATTCACCTTATCAACCAGAGCCTTGATGTTGGTGCTCCTGGGCAGGTAACCCCAGCGGATATCTTCCGTCACGAACCAGGTGTCATGGCTCTTATAAGGGAAAGAAGCGTTGTTCTTGAAGAACAACATCCGGTACGGAGAATTCTTGACGTTGCGACCGTCACCATAATCGACATCGCCCTGCAGACGGGGCAGCAGATCAGCGACGCCGGCTTTCACATACTTGTCCTGGGCGAGAATCTGAGCCAGTTCGTTGGTGTTGGCAGGATTGTCGGCCCACTGCTGCGCCTGCTGGACGGCCATGATCAGTCGCAGGGTGGCGTTGGGGTTCTTCTTCACCCAGTCGGCGCGCAGAGAGAAGGCCTTCTCAGGGTGCTGCTTCCAGATCTCACCGGTCTGAAGCACGGTGTAGCCGAGCTTCTTATTGACCAGACGCTCATTCCAGGGTTCACCGACACAGAAGACATCCATGGTGCCGGACTGCATGTTGGCAACCATCTGCGGCGGCGGAATCACCACAAGATCCGTTTTCTTGTTCGGATCGACACCGTTGGCAGCCAGCCAGTAACGCATCCACAGATCATGGGTTCCACCCGGGAAGGTGACCGCACCCTTGAACTTATCGCCGGTGCCGTTCTTCTTATCGACCACGGTGCCAAGGTTGGCCGTGCGCACCTTCAGCTTGGCCGGCAGAAAGTCCTTGGAAGCGGAGATGGCCTGACCCTGGGTATTCAGGCGGGCGACAATATACATTGGCACCGGCTGGCGGCTCTTGCTGATGGCCCCCGTGGTCAGCAGGTAAGGCATCGGCGAGAGGATGTGGGCGCCGTCAATGCCACCGCGACTGCCGCCAAGCTCGAGATTGTCGCGGGTGACCGCCCAGGAGGTCTGCTTCTTGAGCTCGACCCCGGTCATGCCCATCTTGGCGAAGAAGCCCTTCTCCTTGGCAATGATCAGGGGTGCAGCATCGGTGAGGGCAATGAATCCCAGATCCACCGCGGTGGTTTCAGGCTTGCCGGGAGCGGCAGGCGCCGCCTGGGCCGGCAGGCCGGCCAGCAGGCTCAGGCCACCACTGAGCTGAACGATGACCCCAGCACTGGCGAACAGGCTGGTGCGCAGGAATTGACGACGGGAAGACAGGAACATGAGCAACGTGCTGGGGGATGCGGATCAGCGTGAATCGGGTTGTTCGCCATGGGCTCAACCGAAAGCACATCGAAGAATGCCAACCGGAGCATCAGACATCTGAGCGCAAGAAGCCCTCAACCTGTCCAGGAATGATCCAGGGATTCAGTGATGCAATGACAGGACTGGCCAACAGTCACCGTGGGACCTGACGCACCCCATCCGGTGAGAAATGCTGGCGCATAGGCTGACCAACGCACCTTAGAACACCACACGAGCGCACACCCCACTGGTCACGATTGCTACAGACGCGCAAACGGAATGGTTAATTTGGCTACAAAAAAGCCGGTTGGTCCCTCAGGGTTCGATCAGGCCGAATTCCTGCAGGGCCCGAGGCAGATTGCGGTGTTCATGGCCGGGATGACTCAGTTTCACCAGCGCGAACCGCTGCAGCTCCTCCAGGCGCTGCCAGCCCTCCGGGCGCAGAACAAGACCGAGCTGATCCGCTGAACGCACCACCCCATCCGGCCACTGCTCCCGCTGCTGCCATGGTTCTGCGCAGGCCGGCGGCAGCAGCCGTGCCGGCCCATCCGGCAACGCTGCGGTGCGCTCCAGCAGCCAGGCCCTCAGGGCCTGCACGGCCTCATCCTGATCCGGCCAGTCCAGCAGTCGCTGCCGATCCTGGAGATCCAGCGCCGCCCAGTGCACCAGCTTCAGCTTGACGCCAGCCAGATCGAGCTTGCGACGCACCGCCATCGGGATGCAGCGCAACGAGGCTGTGAAGTCCTCCTCAAAGCGAAAGCATTGGCTGGCCCTCACCGCATCGCCTCCAGCAGCGCCAGCCCGGAACGGGCCTGAAGCAGGGCCCGGGCCTGATCGATCGCCGCCGGCAACTCGGCGAACAGACCGGCGAACCAGAGATAGGCCCCGAGATTCCAGATCAGCCCGGTCGCCAGGGGGCCTCGACCGGCGAGCGCCTCCAGGGCCTGATCCCGCCACCCCTCCAGACCGGTCCAGGCCACCTCCGGCGCTTCAAGACCATGCTCCCGGGGATGGAGCAGCAGGCGCTCCGCCTCGCCCCCGCGGACCCGAGCCGTGATCCCGGCTCTGGTGGTCGGCAGATCGGTGGAGCCCTCCAGACCCTTGACCGTGAGCACATCGGTCTCACCCGCCGCACGCAGGGCCTCCCAGGCGCGCTGTTCGGTCGGCGGATGCACAAAGCCGCTCACCAGCAGATGCTCTCCCTGATGGGGCGTCCACAGCAACTCCAGACTGGCCACCGGCGGACGTTTACCGATCTCCTCCCGCACCGCCACCAGCTGCTGCGCCAGCGGGAAGTGGTCAGGTTGATGGGTGAGCGCCAGACCATGACGATCCAGGCGCTGCTGAACCATCGCCAGCTCCAGGCCACACCAGGTCAGTCCGAGGGCCTCGAACAACTCCGCCAGGGTGACGCCGTACTTGACGGGCATCGGCGAACCACCGTGCAGCACCACCGGCACGCCCGCAGCGGCGAGGCCCAGGGCCACCAGAGGCACCAGGGGGGCCGTACGGCTGCGGCCGTCGTACGGAACCCCGAAACAGAGCGGTCGGCGGCCGGGGGTCCGCAGCGTCGGGCCGTGGCGGCGATAGCTGTCAAGCATGCCGGTCAGCTCCAGGGGAGACGGGCGGCGGATGCGATGGGCAATCAGGAAGGCGCCAAGCTGGGCGGCACTCGCCTGGGCGCCGAGCATCAGATCCATCGCCTCGCAGGCCTCCTCCCGGCTCAGGCCGACACTGGTGTGCTCCCCACTGCCCACCTGGCCCAGAAGCTCCCGGAATCGCCTCCGGGCCGGTGGCACTGTGGTCTCGGTACGGTCCATCTGTATCAAACGCAACACGAGGTTGGCCCTCCCCTCGCCACATTCAATCTCCCCAGCCGATCCCATCACGATGGCGTCAGCCGCTCCTGATCTCTCCTCAGCCGCGGCCGCTCCTCCGCCGGGTCCTCCAGCGCTCAGCAAGATCGAGCAGGCCAAGGCCGAACAGTGCGGCCTCGCGCTTGAACCGCAGCTAGCGGACCTGGCCAGCCAGGGCTGGGACACCCTTGATGAAGCCACCCTGACGATCCACCTGAAGTGGCTGGGAATCTTCTTCCGTCCCGTCACCCCAGGCCGTTTCATGGTCCGGTTGCGGCTGCCCAACGGCATCATTGACGCCGATCAGCTGGACGTCCTGGCCGATGCCATCGATCGCTGCGGTGATCAGGGATCCGCCGACATCACCACCCGCCAGAATCTGCAGCTGCGAGGGCTGCTGCTCGAGGACATGGCCCCCCTGCTCAAGGCCATGGAGGCCGTGGGGCTCACCAGCCGCCAGTCCGGCCACGACAACCCGCGCAACATCACCGGCAACCCCCTGGCCGGCATCGATCCCGAAGAGCTGATCGACACCCGCCCCCTGGTGGAAGCGATCCAGAGCCGGCTTCTGGCGGAAGGCCCCCGCAATCTGCCGCGCAAATTCAACATCGCCGTCGGCGGCGCGCCCGACAGCTTCCTGTTGCACAACGATCTGGCCTTCCTGCCGGCTGAACGCGACGGCGATCTGGGGTTCACCGTGATGGTGGGGGGCTTCTTTTCGGCCCAGCGCAATGAACTGGCGATTCCGCTCGGTCTCTGGCTGCGCGCCGACCAGCTGCCGACCTTCAGCCTGGCGGTGCTGCGTCACTTCGAGCGCCACGGCAATCGCCAGGCCCGCAACAAGAGCCGGCTGATGTATCTGGTCGATGCGCTCGGCCTCGCTGGCTACCGCGAGGCGGTGCTGGCCGACGTCACAGCCCTGGGAGGTGAGGCCAGCCCCCACGATGGTCAGCACCTGGTGAACCGCGCCCCCCGCTCCGGCCTCGGGGTGCAGGCCCAGAAGCAGGAGGGGCTGCACTGGGTGGGTCTGGGGGTGCCCGTCGGCCGTCTGAATGCCGCCGAGATGGCGGAACTGGCCCGTCTGGCCCGTC
>JBJTBH010000154.1:0-2550 GCA_046091285.1 Cyanobacteriota bacterium
GTCCGGGATCGCCCGGGCGCGGGCCGGCAACGGTGCGCGTCCCGGAATCAACCGGCCGTTGCGCAAGGCGCCCAGGGCCTCGGGGCACGGCTCGGCTGCGCCTTCCTCCTGCACCCAGTAGCGCCGCCAGTGGCCCCAGGCTGGATCGGTGAGCCGCTGTTGCAGTCGGCCGCAATCGGTGAGAAGCAACAGGCCTTCGCTGTCGGCATCCAGGCGTCCGACCGGATAGACCCCCGGCTGATCGATGTGGCTGGCCAGGCAGTCCCACGGGCTGCCCGGTTCCGGCGTGAACTGACTGAGCACCCCGTAGGGCTTGTGGAACAGGAGGGTGGTGGCCATGGCATCGCTGAAGGGCTGTGGCCGCGGTCTTCAGGATGGTTTGCGCTGGCGCCAGAGATTGACTACGCCGATGGAGATCAGCAGCAGGCCGACATCAAGGCTGAGGGGCGGCAGGATCATTGGCCTCGGGGCGTGTGGGGCACAACCTAAGGTGGAGGAAGCAGTTTGGATTTTCCTGGCGGCAACGCCTGCAACCACCGCATGATCGAGACTTCCGGCATCATTGAAAAAGAACAGGGCAACGGCTTCTACCTCGTCACCCTGGAGCAGCCGGCCGGCCACCAGTGCCTGTGCCGTGCCGCCGGCAAGCTCACCAAGAATCGGATCAAGCTGCTTGCAGGCGACAAGGTGCTGGTGGAGATCACCCCTTACGACCTGACCCGCGGTCGGATCACCTTCCGTGAGCGCAATGCCGGCGCCACCGGCCCCCGTCCCGCCGGCAACCGTCCCGGTGGTCCGCGTCGCCGCTGATCTGCAGCGTCTGGGTTCCAGGATTGTGTGAGGCCGGAGAACGATCCGGTTCCATCGCCAGCCATCGGTGGACGGCACAGAATCAGCGCCAGCCCGCTGCCGTCGCCGTTGGTGCATCTGTCTGCTCGCTCCAGCGTCGATCGGCGTCCTGGGGATCCGGGCGGATGACGCTGGGAGCGGCTGATCTTCCTTGCCGTCCCCTGGGAGACGGACCCAGGTGTGGGCCGCCCCCTGGAGGATCGCTCAGCTTCAGGCCGGTACCGGGGTTTCCAGGCAGGTTTCAATCGCGGCACGGATTTCGCTGCGCTGCCTGACCCCACGCCACTGCTGCACCAGAGCCTTGTTCCTGAACAGCTGCAGGGTCGGCGTGCCCGTGACACCGGCCTGCTGGGCGATCTCCTGCTCCGCTTCGATGTCGATCTCGATCCCGAGCGCCTGGCCGCCGAGATCCTCAAGCACGCGTTTGAGCTGCGGTTTGAGCACGTGACAGGGACCGCAGGTGGGTGAGGTGTAGACCACCAGCAGCGGCCTGTCGCTGTCGTGGTAGAGCTTGCGCAGGGCGTAACTGCCCTTCTGCCACAGGGCCTGGGCATCAAAGCTCAGGGCATCGCTGGTCTGCGGCTCGGCCGGGCTCGGCGCCGGCTCCGGATCCACCGGTGATCGACTCACGGTCACCGCCAGCTGATGGTGGGTCAGCCAGCGCTCGGCGGCCAGGGCCGCCTGGCAGCCGCTGCCGGCGGCGGTCACCCCCTGGCGCCATTCGGCGTCAGCGACGTCACCGGCGGCGAACACCCCGGCCACGGTTGTTTCCGGCCGCCCGGGTTCGGTCTGCAGGTAGCCCCGCGCATCGAGGGCGAGCTGGCCCTGCACGAGCTGGGTGTTGGGCGTATGGCCGATGGCGTAGAAGAGACCGCGGACGCGCAGGGTGTCCTGCTCGCCGCTGCCGTCGGTGGCCTGCAGGGTCAGTCCCTCCAGCCAGTCGTCTCCGAAAGCCTCCACCGCCTGCCGATGCCAGTGGACCGTGATCGCTGGATTGGCCAGCACCCGATCCGCCATCGCCTTGCTGGCCCGCAGGGCCCCGGAGCGGACGATCAGGTGCACATGGCTGCCGTATTTGGTCAGATACACCGCTTCTTCACAGGCGGAGTCGCCGCCGCCGATCACCGCCAGCTCCTCGCTGCGGAACTGGGGTGTGGCGCCATCGCAGATGGCGCAGGCGCTGATGCCGCGGCTCCAGAGCCGTTCTTCGCCGGGGAGGTCTAGGCGGTTGGCACTGGCGCCGGTGGCCAGGATCAGGGCCTGGGTGCGCAGGGTCCGGCCTTCAACGCTCACCCGGAACGGGCGTTCGGAGAGGTCGATGGCGTCGGCATCGGCCTCGATCAGGCGGGTTCCCCAGCGCACGGCCTGGGCCTGCAATCGATCCATCAGATCCGGTCCGAGAATTCCGTCCGGGAATCCGGGGAAGTTTTCCACGTGTGTGGTGGTCATCAGCTGGCCACCGGCGATGCCGCCGAGCTGGAAGCCAGTGATCACGATCGGATTGAGGTTGGCGCGGGCGGCGTAGATGGCGGCGGTATAGCCGGCGGGACCTGAGCCCACGATCACCAGGTTCTCGATCTCCGAGGCGTCGGGTTCAGATGAATCGGGTGCTGCACTGCCGATGGGAGCGGAAGGCCGGGCGGCATCCATGGGCTTAAGCGGAGTGACTATGAGTTGATCCTAGGGGGAGGGCGGGGGCGC
>JBJTBH010000155.1:0-3829 GCA_046091285.1 Cyanobacteriota bacterium
CGGATGCAGCGCCGGCGCCGGGGGCTGGGGTGAGCAGTGCCAGCAGGCCCCCCCTGTTCGCATCGCTGCTGTGAGCCAGGGCCAGCCAGCAGCAGCAGCGGCAGGGATCGGCGGGGCATGGTTCGCACAGCTGACCTTCCAAGGATGGCGGCAGTAGCGGTAGGGAACCACGGGCAGGCGGACAACAGCTCAGCAGTTCAGGCAGCTTCCGGGGCCGCGGCGTCAAGGTCTAGGCATTGAGCCACAGCCGCACCATCAGGCGCGGGGCTTGCGGGTCATCGACGAAGGCATCGCGGTCGTGGGCGAGTTTGTGGTTGTCGATGAACAGCAGATCGCCGGGGGCCAGATCGAAGTCGTAACGAAAGCGTGGGTCGTTGAGGGTCTGATCGAGCCGGTCGAAGGCGGCCAGATCAAGCGGATCGAGGGGCTGGTTGATGCGTTGATGGGCCTTTTCGATCCAGTAGCGCATGTAGCGCAGGGTCGGACCGTCGTCGGCCTGGCTGTATACGGCAAAGGCATTGCCGCGGATCAGCTCCAGGGCATTGGCCTCGCTGCCGGGGGTGACCACATCGCGGTAGAACGGCCGTCGCAGCCTCGCCAGCGCTTCAGGGGCGTGGGCCGCCAGGTGGTCGTGCACGGCCGCCGCCGACACGATGCGCGAGCCCCCGCCTACCGGCGCCTGGCGCACGCAGGCCAGGCCCACCCAGCGGGGATGGGTCTCGAGCCGGGAACTGTCGGTGTGCACCGAGGTGGAGGCGTTCGTCTGGGAGACCGGAATCGCCTTCTCGAGGTACGACGCACCGGTGTCGACCACGTCGTAGAGCTCGCCATAGGTGGTGTCGACGCTGCCGATGCAGCGCCCGATCGCCAGATAGAGCTCGCGCAGGTTGGGCCCGCTGAGCTCTCCCAACCCCTGGATCAGGGCGGCACCCGAGCCCTGGGTCAGCTCGGTGATCACCGGTTCCATCCAGGCGTTCAGCGCGGCCGCATCAAGCTTGAGCAGCTCAGGGCTGCCGTTGAAGCGCCACTGGGGCCTGCTGGCCAGTTCGGCAGCGCACCAGCTGAACGGCATGGTCATGGGTGCGTTCGGGGACGACATCGGGCTCAGCGTCGCAGCTGAAACAGCAGGTGCAGCGGGCAGCCCTGCAGCGGCGCAAAGAAGGCGGGATCGACCTGCAGGTGCTCGGCGGTGACGCCCAGTTCCTGCACCATGGGCAGTGCGCTCCAGCCACTGCGCTGCAGCGCACCGATGTAGTCGGCAAAGGTCTTGTGGATCGAGCGCACCGGGTTGCTTACCCCGTCGCGGCGCCAGATGCGCCCCTCGAACTGCACGTCGCTGCTGCCCAGGTAGGTGTGCCCCTGGGGCTCAAGGTAAAACGGCGGCTCCGCCGGCCGCAGAAAGGCCAGCGCCGGGTGCGGCACCGTGAAGATCAGGAAGCCGCCAGGGCGGATCGCCTGATGGCAACGCTGCAGCACCGCCTCCATGGCAGCGATGCTCAGGTAGTTGAACAGAAACACGGCGATGGCTCCATCGCATTGACCCTCGGGAAACTGGCTGGCGTCGGACAGGTTGGCCGTGGCGTAGTGCAGCGGTCCGCCCTGCTCAGCGGCCAGCTCTCCGGCCTGCTGGCGGGCGCTGGCAATCATCTCCTCGGACAGGTCAAATCCTTCGATGCGGCTTGGCTGGCCCGCCGCCAGTTGCCGGCCCACATACCCCTCACCGCAGCCCAGATCCCACAGATGAAGGCCACGGACATCGCCAGCGGCTTCGAGCACCCGGGGCCGGGCGGTGAAATCGCTGAGCAGCAGCTGCTCGCTGCGGCTCCACTGCGCGGCCGCCTGGTCGTAAAGATCCTGGGTGCTGATGGCGTTACTCATGGTTGTTCAGGCTGCGGCGGGCTGGGCTTTGGCCCGCTCATGCAGCCAGCCCCAGAAAGCATCGCGTAGGGCGAGAGCCTTGCGCATCCCCTTGGCGAGATCGGCACGCCCCTGCGCTGTGGCGGCGAAATCGGTAGCGATCGCCTTGAGGGTGGCCTGGTGATGGTCGTCGACGGCGGTGTGCAACGGGAAGAAAACGGAGTCTTCGGGGCTGAGGCTGCCGATCCGATCGATCGCATCGACGAACGGCTGGTAGATCGTCTGCACGATCGTCTCGGTGCCCAGGCCAAGGGCGCCGAGCGCTTCGGCCGGTGAGCCGTTGGTCAGGATCGAGAGGAACAGCTCCCGCCAGCACACCACTTCGATGTGGTCATCGGCGGCATCGGTGTTGTCGACCCCCAGGGCACGGCGGAACCGCTGGAACAGCTGCGGATGGGGAATGCCGACGATCCACTCGCTCTGCACCCCGCACTGCTGCAGTTCGGCCAGCTCCTCGTCCTCGTACTGACCCGACTCCTCGGTCAGGTTTTCGAGCAGGGCGGCGCGGTGATCGGGGCGCTCCAGCTTGGAGATCAAGGCGGTGAGGTAGCGGGGAAAGTGGGCGGAGTAGCCGTAGTAGTGGCGGGCAAAATCGGCCAGGGCTGCGGCGGTGTCGGGCAGCTCCCCCGACGCCAGCGCCTGCAGGTACGGATGGTTGACGGCGCGATGCGCGAGCGCTTCAGCGGCCAGCGCATCGACGACGGCGCCGTGCTCGCGCTGGTCCTTGGCGGCGG
This sequence comes from Cyanobacteriota bacterium, assembly GCA_046091285.1. GTDB lineage: Bacteria > Cyanobacteriota > Cyanobacteriia > PCC-6307 > Cyanobiaceae > CAIXOZ01. The sequence goes on from JBJTBH010000155.1 coordinate 2,652, forward strand.
CGTCCTGCAGGCGGCTGCGTTGCAGGCCGGCCAGGCGATTGATCAGCTCGTTGAGTTCCAGCGGCCTGTCGCTGAGGTGCTGGAAGGTGGCCTCGCGGTCAAAGGCCAGCACGGTGCTGGGGCTGCTGGCGACCACGGTTGCCGTGCGCGGCCGGTTGTCGAGAAAGGCCATCTCGCCCACCACGTCGCCGGGTTTGAGCGCGATGCTCAGCTCCTGCCCGTTGAGGCTGGTGTCGACCCGCAGCTCACCGCTTTCGAGCACGAACAGGTTCTTGTCAAAGCCCCCGCGCGCGATCAGCACGTCTCCAGGCTCCAGCTGGCGCCGCAGACCGAGTTGCTGCAGAGCCTGCTGCAGATCGCTGGGCAGGGTGTTGAAAAAGCTCATCGATTCAGGGGGTCTGGGGATCTTGCGCAAAGGCGTCGATGCCGCCGGCTTTCAGCCGTGTGCGGGAGTCGTAATCACCCAGCACGGCCGAGGTGATTCCGAAGTCGGTGATCGCCAGCAGCGTCAACGGCTCGGTGGCCGAGCGGTTTCGGCTCTGGTGCACGACCCAGCGGGGCACATAGGCCACTGCACCAGGCCCCAGCACGGTGGTCTGTTGGCCGATCTGGAGCTCGGCCTCGCCGGTGAGCACCACAAAGATCGATTCATGGGCGTGGCGATGTTTCTCATTGCAGCAGCCTGCAGCGATCACTACCACCCGCGGGTCCATGACCTGGAGGCCTGCAAAGGCCAGCTTCTCAACCTGAAAGTCGATCCCCAGGCGCTCATCGCGGTTGCTGTAGTGCAACCCTTCGCCTGGGGGTTGACCCACAGACCATCGGCATTGCGATGGCTCTGGAGCCTCAACCCTGTGCTGGGGACTGTTGGCGAGCAAGTGCTCGAGATCCACCTGTTGATCGCCAACCTGCTCCCATTCTGTTGAGTGCTCAGGCGCCTGACAACGCCTCCTCGGGCATCCTGCTTTCCGAGAGCAGGCTCTTGAGCGTGTCGCCTTCGATCACTTCCTTGTCGAGAATCTCCCGCGAGATGCTTTTGACGTGGACCCCGGCAATCGGTCCAGGGTGAATGAGAGTCCTCATCCGGCCAGACTTGGCCGGGGACTCGACCATGAAACGCACCAGGCACACGGCGGAGCAAATCATCCGCAAGCTGAAAACGGCGGAGCAGCTGATCG
>JBJTBH010000156.1:0-2693 GCA_046091285.1 Cyanobacteriota bacterium
CCGTTCTCGGCCGAGGGGCGTCAGCCGAGCATTCGGGTGGGTATGCATGGGGTGTGAGCTCAGGGGACGGGGGTGACACACCGACCCTGACGAGCTCACACCCCTTTGTCAGCTGAACAACCTGCTGGGACTACACACCTATCGACACCGTTGACTGGCGAAAGGATCCAGGCGACTCTGATCTGGCCACTGCCGTTGTCACCTGACCGGCGGGAGCCCACGGCAGGGGGAATGTGTTGCCCGAGGCCATCACCCAGGTGGCACCCCGCGCCATCCTGAAGCCCCTCTGCACTGGCCCCAGCCGATGACGGTCAACCGGGAGACCATCGACAAGCTCGGCCGCTTCCTGCTGCGTGGCCTGCGCATCGGCGCCAGCACGGTGTCGATCGTGGAGCTGCTCCGCAACGACTGGAGTGGCGGGATCAGCGCCGGCGTGGCCTGGTTGGTGTTCCTGCAGGTGGAACGGCGGCTGCCGCCCCTCGGCTCTGAGCCTGAAGACTGATCCGCAGCTCCATTCCGCCAGCCGCCACAGCGGCACCACCTTCATCGGGGCGGCTCCCCCACCAGGCTCTGAACCATCACCAAGGCGTCCACATCACCCAGCTGCTTGTGGTGAAAGGCTCCAGGCAAGGTGCCGACCACCTGAAAGCCGTTGCGCTGCCAGCAGCCGATCCCGGCGGTGTTGGTGCTCACCACCAGGTTGAACTGCATGGCCCGAAAGCCCAACCCCCGCGCCGTTTGCAGGGAGTGCTGGCAGAGGCGGCTGCCGATTCCCTGGCGCCGGCAGTGTCCTGCCACCACGTAGCCGGCATTGGCCACATGGGCGCCGAGGGCGAGGGAGTTGGGCCTCAGGTAGTAGGTGCCCACCACAGCCCCGGCCGGATCAACGGCCACCATCACCGCCTGACTCTGCTCCACCCAGGCCAGCTGGGCCTCGGCCTCGCTGATGGCTGGATCGTGGGGGAACGTTTCACCGGCGCGGAACACCGGCGCCAGCAGGGCCCCCACTCCCGGCCAGTCGGCCGGCTCAAAGGGGCGGATCTGCAGGGGCATCATTGCGGGTGGCGAAGGAGCCAACCGAGCATCAGCAGCGAAGCAGCGGTGATCCAGCTGCCGCCGATGCAAATGCCGATCGCCAGCCAGCGCCGATGCGGTGGCACCAGGGCCCGTGTGAGCAGAGTGGTGAGCACGGCGATGGCGATCGCCTCCCCCAGCAGGGCCGCCGACGCCCCGGAATGGCCGTTCAGGGCAGAACCTGCCACCAGGGCGAACAGCCCCGCCAACCCTGCGGCCAGCGGCAGCACCAGCGGTGGCCACAGGCGCAGACCCAGGGCCACCAACAGCCCCAGAGCTGCCAGCAGAGCCGTGCAGAAGGCGGCCAGGAGCAGGGGAGAAGGAAGCCGCAGACCGATCAGGCCCCCCAGCAGCCAGGCGAGCGGCAGCAGCAAGGGCAGATGATCGCTGATGGATCTCCGCGCTTGCACGCCCAGCAGCACCAGGCCGATCACCAGCAGCAGGTCCATGGGCTCCAGGAACAGCCGGGCCAGGCCATCCCCCAAGGGGCCGTAACCGGTGGGAACCAGATGGGCGAGCGGCAGAGTCATGTGAAGGCCCGCTCGAGGAACCACAACCCGATCCGCGCCACCACCCCACCGCTCCCCTGCACGAAGCGCCGGCCACCGGGCCAGCGGCGCGTTTCACCCAGCAGGATCCCCAGCAGATGCAGCAGGCCGGTGGCGATCACAAACGCCAGGCTGTAAAGCAGCGCGTTGCTGCCGGCGGGCAGCTCGGCGCCGTGGGCATGGCCGTGGAACACCGCAATGGCGGACACGATCAGCGCCGCCAGCCACAACGGTGGCCTGAGCTCAAACAGCACCATCAGGCCCATCACCAGACCCGAAATGGCGATGCCGATCTCCACGCCAGGAATCGGTACCCCGAGCAGACCGAGCAGCCCCCCGAAGGCCATCACCAGCGGGAAGGCCACCGGCAGCACCCAGATGGCCGGCGGGCCGAGCACCGCCCCCCAGAGACCTACCGCCACCATCGCCACCACGTGATCGAGGCCTGAGATCGGATGCAGGAAGCCGGCCACAAACCCGCCGCCGGGGTGGGCATCGGCATGGGCCCAGGCTGCCGTCGGCGAAAGGGCCAGGGCTGTAACAGCGGCGGCCAGCCACAGCTGGCGACCACGGGACTGAAGGGTCAACGGCGCTGCTCCGTGAAGATGAGCCACACCGCCCCCACCAGCAACCCTGAAGCCAGCAGGTAGTTACGCGAGAGCGGCACCTTCATGTAAGCCATGGAAAAGCCCGCAAAGACCACCATCGTGATCACCTCCTGCAGCACCTTGAGCTGCGGCAGGCTGAGGGTCTGATAGCCGATGCGGTTGGCGGGCACCTGGAAGCAGTACTCCAGAAAGGCGATGCCCCAGCTGATCACGATCGCGATCCACAGCGGAGCCCCTCGCAGCGCCTTGAGGTGCCCGTACCAGGCAACGGTCATGAACAGATTCGAGAGGCACAGCAGCAGGATCGTGGGTGCCATAGCCAGACTTGATTACCCATAAACCTCCGCGACCCTGAGATCGCGCTCGGTGCAGGGCATGCAGCAACAGACCGCATTGGCGATCCGTTCGGTCATCGCCGCCAGCGAGAAGCGTCTGTTGAAGCGGAAGCAGTAGCCGGCGAGGT
>JBJTBH010000157.1:0-6651 GCA_046091285.1 Cyanobacteriota bacterium
GCCCAGGGCCAGATAGGCCGTGGGGAACAGGAGCAGGCCGGACCACCCGACAAAAACGAAGCGGACGCGCGAGAGCCAGTCGTCGAGGACGTCAAACCATCCCCGAGCTGAAGGCGCGCGTCCTACAGCGATCGTCATGGGTGGGAACTGTGCGGAAAACCCGCGAGCTGTGGGATACCGAGTGATGGTACCAACGTTCGACCACGCCGCGAGCCGGGTCGCAATGGGCTGACATCCCGGCGTCGGAAGCTGTTCGATGGCGCTTTTTTGTTGCGTATTCCTGCTGATTCCCGGATGCTGTCGGTCGTTCGTCCGTCGTGGAATCGTCGCGGGGGCCGTCGCTGGTGGGCGGCGCAGGTCAGGATGGCAGCCATCAGTCCGAAGGCCCCTTGATGGCATCGCAGCGTTCCGCCCCGCCGTCCCAGGCCTCCACCCAGACCGCAGGGACCTCCCAGTCGCTGGAGCAGGCCGTTCTCGGCTCCCGCCGTCTCTCCAACATTCTGGTGGCCTCCCTCGTCACCACCGGTGGCCTGGGCTTCCTGCTCACCAGTGCCTCGAGCTATTCCGGCGTCGATCTGTTGCCGATCGGTCATCCGGCGGAACTGATCTGGGTGCCCCAGGGTCTGGTGATGGGCCTCTACAGCCTCGCGGCCATGGCCCTGAGCACCTACCTCTGGCTGGTGATCGGCATCGATCTAGGCGCTGGTCACAACCGTTTCGACAAGACCTCCGGTCAGGTCACGATCAGCCGGCGGGGCTTCCGCAAGGTGATCGAGGTGGTGCTGCCCCTGCGGGACGTGCAGGCGGTGAAAGTGGAGGTGCGTGATGGCCTCAGTCCCCGTCGTCGCCTGTCCTTACGCCTTCAGGGACGCCGTGATCTGCCCCTGACCCGGGTCGGTGAACCGATGCCCCTGGCCCAGCTCGAACTCGAGGGGGCCCAGCTGGCCCGCTTCCTCGGTGTCCCTCTCGATGGGGTCTGATCGGGGCGCTCCGCTCGCGCTCCATCGAAGAATCCGTTCACGACGCCCCCATCCGGTCGCAGGAGTCCGACGATGTTGAAACGATGGCTGTTCCGAGGCCTGCTCGGCCTGCTGGTGCTCGCCGGCCCGTTGGTCCTGACGGCCTGCAGTGCTGAAAAAGCGCCCCAGGCCCTCGGCTGCGGTAGCCAGGGCCAGCCTGCCTGCCTTCAGGGGCAGGCGCTGATCCGTCTGGACACCTCCCGGGGCGCCGTCGAACTGCGGCTCGATGGCGACGCGGCACCGCTCACGGCCGGCAATTTCCTCGATCTGGTTCGGCGAGGTGTTTACAACGGCACCGCCTTTCACCGGGTCGTGCGCGAGCCGGTGCCCTTCGTCGTCCAGGGCGGTGATCCCACCAGCGTCGATCCCAGCGTTCCTCCGACGGCCTACGGGCAGGGCGATTTCATTGATCCGGCCACGGCCCGGCCCCGGCGGATTCCGCTCGAACTGAAGCTCAGGCAGGAATCCAAGCCCCGTTACGGCCAGATCCTCTCCTCGCCATCCCAGGGGCGTCAGCTGCAGCTTCCCCACGACCGCGGGGCGGTGGCGATGGCGCGCTCCCAGGATCCGGATTCCGCCAGTGCCCAGTTCTATATCGCTCTGCAGGCTCTGCTTGAACTCGATGGACGCTATGCCGTCTTCGGCCGGGTGGTGAAGGGGATGGAGGTGGTGGACCGTATCCAGCAGGGCGATCGCCTGCTCAAGGCCACCGTGCTGGAGGGCCCCGGAGCAGGAGCTCCCCAGCCCTGAGTCCCTGCTCGCTCCGGTTTCCGGCTCGTTCCGGCCTTGGCTCTTGCCGAGGGTTCCGGGGCCTGGGCCGATCCGCCCCTCCACGGATCGATGGGCGGCCTCCATCGCCAGAGGCCGGGGCTGGTCGTTTCGGGTGATGCCAGGCCCGCTTGCCTGCGGGTCGTGATCAGGTCGGTACCCGCTTGTCGGAAGCTGCAGCCTTGAGAAACTCGGTGTTCACGCCGGAGGCCCGTTCCAGGGCCACGCGGCCGGTACGGGCGATCTCAAGGATCCCGTAGCTCTCGAGCACCCGTTCCAGGGCCACGAGCTTGCCTGGATCCCCCACCACCTCCAGGGTCAGGGCCTCATCGGCCACATCCACCACCTTGGCCCGGAACACCTGGACCAGATCGAGGACGGCGCTGCGATTCTCGGTCGGAGCCCTGACTTTGAGCAGCATCAGCTCCCGCTCCACCGAGGGCATCAGCGAGAGGTCGATCACATTCAGGACATTGACCAGCTTGCTCAGCTGCTTGGTCATCTGCCCGAGGGTGTGATCATCGCCGGCGACCACCATCGTCAGCCGGGAGACGCCCGCCTGCTCGGCCGGTCCGACCGCCAGGCTTTCGATGTTGAAACCACGGCGGGCGAACAGACCTGAAATCCGGCTGAGGGCGCCGGATTCGTCTTCCACCAGCACCGAGAGGGTGTGCTTCATGCGACGGGATTCGGACTCGCCGTCAGGCGTGGTCCAGGGGAGCGTGACCCCCAAGTTACGTGCCGGCCCCGTTCCTGTGCTGCGGAATCGTCTGCAGCCATGGGATCAGAACCTGATGAAACGCCTGCGGGTCTTCATCGTGCGGACAGTGGCCGATTCCAGGCAGCACCGCCAGAGGGACCTCCTCGCGCAGGTGCAGGATCGACGTGGCCACCCGCAGCGGCACCAGCTGGTCGCGATCTCCCCAGATCAGCAGCAGCGGCTGCCGCACTCGTTTCAGCAGCGCTGGCGCCGTGCCGCCCCTGGGCCGCAGGGCCATGCCGATGCTCATCGCCCGCAGGCTGCGGGCGGCGGTCGGCCGGCGGGCCGGCCGTGAGATGACGCGGTGCAGTCCCCGGTCGCCGATCACCGGGGTCGCATAGGCCGACTGGATGCCCAGGGCCAGCAGCGGTGAGTGGGCCAGCAGCGGCACGATCAGCTCCAGAGGAAGCAGCCGGCAGAGCGCGGTCACCAGCCAGCGCTGCAGTCGCCGCCGCCAGGGGGGACGGCGGCTCGACACCGGCATCAGCAGGGTTGGATCGGGAAGCGGGGCCGCCACCACCGCCAGCACCCGCTGTGGAAAGAAGACGGCGCAGCTCAGCCCCACCAGGGCTCCGAGGGAGTGGCCCACCAGCACCGCCGGTCGTTGCACCACCTCGGCCAGAAACCGTTCCAGCTGCCGGGCCCAGAGGCGGTTGTCCAGGCGTCCGCCGGGCTGGCTGGATGCGCCGAAGCCGATCAGATCGAGGGCGAAGACGCACCAGCCCGCGTCCGCCAGCGTCGTGGCGTTATGGCGCCAGTGGCCGCTGCCGCTCCCGAAGCCATGGATCAACACCAGCGGTGGAGCCTCCGGGGCTCCGAGTCGTCGCCAGTGACAGCGCCAGGGGCCCCAGCACCAGGTGGCGTGATCCCCCCAGTCCTCGGGGGGCGCGTGCGCTGCCGCAGGGGACGGCCTGGAGGCAGGCTGGGGACGGCTGGACACGGTGCGCCTGTGGCAAGCAACGGACTCTGGCAGGGCGCTCCGCTCTGGCAGGAAGGTTCGGTGACGGTGGAGACGGGCAGCGGCTTCTTCCGTCCCGAATCCCGTCCCTCCAGGGATCTTGGGGTGCTTCTTGGCGCCACCCTGGCGGAGGAGGCTCCCCTCAGCGTTCTCGATGCGATGGCCGGCTGTGGCATCCGTTCCTGTCGCTGGCTGATGGAGGCCGGAGCCTCGGCCGTCTGGGCGAACGATGCCGATCCCGACCGCCTGCCTCTGCTGCGGACCAATCTCCGATCAGCGGCATCGCGGCGGACCGCTGCTCAGGAGCCTCGCCTGCGCATCAGCGCCCTGCGGGCCCAGAAGCTGCTGGCCGGTTGCATGACCCGGGAGCAACGGTTCTCGCTGGTCGATCTCGATGCCTTCGGGTCACCGATGGCCCTGGTGCCCCTGGCGCTGGAGGCGGTGGCGTTTGAAGGGGTGCTCTACCTGGCGAGCACCGATGGTCGCTCCCCCCCCGGCCACGACCGTGCTGCGGCCATCCGCCGGCTCGGGGCGGCGGCCCGCAGCCATCCGGCCAGCTGGGAACTCGCGTTGCGTCTGCAGCTCGGGGTGCTGGCCCGGGCCGCCTGGTCCGCCGGTCGAGGTCTGACGCCCTTGTTCAGTTTCAGCGAGGGCCGCACCTTCCGGACCGCCGTGCGGGTGCATCGTCGTCCCGCCGCCTCTGAGGAGGAGCAGCTGGGGCTGGTCAGTCACTGCCATCGCTGCGGTGATCAGCAGGTGCAGTCGCTGCGGCGGTTGCGCCCCTGGGGAGCCTGCGTCTGCGCCGGAACCAGCGACGGACAGGGATGGCCTCTGGCGATCAGCGGTCCGCTCTGGATCGGCCCGTTGCAGCATCGGCAGACCCTGGAGGCGATGGCGGCCATTCAGGGGCAGCGTGCTCTGGCGGCAGCGGAGGGGGAGCGGCTGCTGGGGGCGCTGACGGCGGATTCCGGTTGGACGGCCCGCTGCTGGCCCACCGATGCGATCGGCCACTGGCTGGGCGGAGGTCCGCCGCCTCTGCGGCCCTTGGTGGCGGCCCTGGAGCAGGCGGGCCACCGGGCCTGCATCAGTGCCGTGATGGCCGGTCAGGTGCGTACCGAGGCGCCCTGGGCCGAGCTGCTGGCCGTGGCGAGCGGTGTCAGCTGAGTGCCATCAGCCCCGGAAGCCGTCCATGGCGCGCTAAATAGGTATCCCCATTCACTCCCAGGGCCATGGCCTCAGAAATCTTCGGAATCGCCGCTGTGTTCTGGGTCCTGATTCCCGTCGGCCTGCTCGGCGGCGCCCTTTTGCTCAAGGTTCAGGGCGACTGATCCCCCGGTCTCCCCGCCACTGTCGGTGCGTCACTGTCGCTCGGGTCGGCCTCCGCCTGCCGCGACAGGCGTGGCCCGGCGTCATCGCTGCTCGTCCCTCGGCCCTCAGGCGCCTTCCGGCTGGGGATCACACCGGCTGGATTGCCATCGATGCGGGCTCGGAGCGACTGTTCCCTGGGCACGGCGTTTCGCGGTCCTGAGCGCGGTCCTGAGCATCGACCGGGTTGTCCCGCCTGGCCTGGTCTGCAGCCCCAGTCATCGCCTTTGTGGGCGCCATCCGTTGTGCGCCGCTCTGGCGTCATCGATCTGGTGGCCCTTCACGTCCGTCCGTCCAGCCGTTTAGGCTCAATCACCTCTTAACACTCGTACATGAAAGTTCTGGTTGTCGGTGGAACGGGCACCCTCGGCCGCCAGATCGCTCGCCGGGCCCTGGACCAAGGTCATCAGGTGCGTTGTGTGGTGCGTTCTCCGCGCAAAGCCGCCTTTCTGCAGGAGTGGGGCTGTGAGCTCACCCGTGGCGATCTGCTTGAGCCCGAGAGCCTGGATTACGCCCTGGAAGGCCAGGAGGCCGTGATTGATGCCGCCACGGCCCGGCCCACCGACAGCGACAGCATCTACACGATTGACTGGCAGGGCACGCTCAACCTGTTGGAGGCCTGCGGCAGAGCCGGGTTGAAGCGTTTTGTGTTTCTGTCCCTGCTCAATGCCGAGAAGCATCGTGATGTTCCCCTGATGGACATCAAGTTCTGCCTGGAGCAGGTGTTGCAGGCTTCGCCGCTCGATTACACGATCCTGCAGGGGGTGGCCTTCATGCAGGGGGTGATCGGTCAGTTCGCCATCCCCGTGCTTGAGAACCAGACGGTCTGGGTCAGTGGCAGTCCCACTCCGATCGCCTACATGAACACGCAGGATGTCGCCCGCTTCGCGGTGGCGGCCCTGGATCGGCCGGAAACGGTGCGCCAGTCGTTCCCCGTCGTCGGGCCCCGGGCCTGGACCACCTCCGAGGTCACCCAGCTCTGCGAGAAATACAGCGGCCGTTCCGCCCGCACCTATCGGGTGCAGCCGTTCCTGATCCGCCTGATGCAGTCGCTCGCCTCCTTCTTCGATCCGGGCGTCAACGTGGCGGAACGTCTGGCCTTTGCGGAAGTCACCGGCGGTGGTGGTCGCCTCGATGCGCCGATGGAGGCCAGCTATTCCGCCTTCGGTCTCGAGGCCGCTGAAACCACCAGCCTCGAGGACTATCTGAAGGAGTATTACGACACGATCCTGCGTCGCCTGCGCGAGCTGGAGGCTGATCTCGATAAGGACGCCAAGAAAAAACTGCCCTTCTGAGGGCGTTTCCTCCGGCATCAGCCGGGAAGGGAAGACTTGTCAGGTGCCGGGCCGGGTGTGGGGGCTCCGGCCATCGTGCCGTTCGCCGTTCCCGTGCCCGGGCGACGTCCTGCGGCCTGATGCAGTCGGGCCGGTTCCGGGAATCCATACAGTTGACCCTGTGCCGTTCCCGCCGGATGTCCATCGCCCAGATCAAGAATCTTCAGCGTCGGCTGAACCATCTCGAGCAGGAGGCGATTGCGGAGGTCAACCGGGCCTGCGGCCATGAGCTGTGGCAGAGCATCGGCTTCGATGCTCTCGACAGCCTCGAGGATGCCGACCGCCGTTCCCGTGCCAATTTCTATTACGGCCAGTTGCAGACCGTGCGGGAGCTGCAACAGGTGCTGGGCTGAGCATGGGGGCGTTCCCTGAAGCCTGGGGTTGTCCCGACAGCTGGGGCTGGTCCGTTGGCGTGTCCAGGCCGCCCTACCCCCAGCCCCCCCCTCT
>JBJTBH010000158.1:0-8592 GCA_046091285.1 Cyanobacteriota bacterium
CGCACCGTGGCACCGGCCAGTTCCACCAGCAGGGCCACCGCCCGATCGGCCGCCGCCAGGGTGGCTTCCCGCGGCAACCCCTTCTCGAAGCGGAGGCTGGCTTCGGTGCGCAGCCCCACGCTGCGGGCGGAGCGCCGCACCGCCTGGGGGGCGAACACCGCCGCCTCCAGCCAGAGGTTCGTGGTGCCCTCCTGCACCGCCTCCCGCTGGCCGCCCATCACGCCGGCCCGGGCGATCGGCTGATCGGCCTAGGGAACCAGCAGGGCTGCCTCGCCGAGGTCGCGCTCCTCGCCATCGCGGGTGGGGAGCTGCTCGCCGGCACGCCCCGGCCTCAGCCCCACGGCTTCCGCTTCGGCGACGCCGCCGCTGTGGGCCGCGAGCCGATCCCGGTCGAAGGCGTGCAGGGGCTGGCCGGTTTCGAGCATCACCAGGTTGGTGATGTCCACCACGTTGTTGATCGGCCGCAGGCCGGCCCGCTCCAGCCGCTGCTGCAGCCCGGGGGGAGAGGGCTGCACCTGCACCCCCTCCAGCGCCGTGAGGCTGAACAGGCCCCCTTCCTCCATGCAGCGGCGCGCCTCGGCGGCCACCGGCAGGGGTTCGGCGGCAACGGCCGGTGCGGCTGCCGGCAGGGCGGTGGAGCCCCCCACCAGGGCGGCCACCTCGCGGGCGATGCCCGCCATGGACAGGCCATCGGGGCGGTGGGCGGTGATCGCCAGTTCGAGCCCCTGGTCGTCGAGGCCGCGGGACGGCCCCACCGGCGTGCCCAGGGGCGGCACGGTGTCCAGGAGCTCATCGAGGATGGCGATGCCGTCGCTGGCATCGGCGAGGCCCAGCTCCCGCAGGGAGCAGATCATGCCGCTGCTGGCCACGCCCCGCAGCTCCGCCGGCTTGATCGTGAGATCCACCGCCGGCAGGGTGGCCCCCACCAGGGCCACGGGCACGTGGATGCCGGCCCTCACATTGGCGGCGCCGCAGACGATCTGCAGCGGCTCGGCGGCACCCACATCAACGGTGCAGACGCTGAGTTTGTCGGCGTTGGGATGGGGCTGCCGCTCGGCCACGTGGCCCACCACCACCCCGGCCGCCTGGGCCGCCAGATCGAGGATCTCCTCCACCTCGAAGCCGGCCACCGAGAGGCGCTCCGCCAGCACCTCCGGCTGGAGATCGCCCGGCTCGCAGGTCACGAGCTCCTTCAGCCACTGGAGCGAGACCCGCATCCACCCAGTCCATGAACGGTTGGCGATCCTAGGGAGCGGAGGGGAAGGGGAACCGCTGCGCGGTATGGTTTGCCTTTCTCACTTCGCATCGCACACGCGGCGCAACGTCCTTTATGGCCAAGAACAAGGGCGTCCGGATCGTGATCACTCTCGAGTGCACCGAATGCCGGTCCAACCCCGCCAAGCGGTCTCCTGGTGTGTCCCGCTACACCACCGAGAAGAACCGCCGCAACACCACGGAACGGCTGGAACTGAAGAAGTTCTGCCCCCATTGCAACAAGTCGACGAACCACAAGGAGATCAAGTAGGGCAAGGAGCCAGGGATCGACAGCTGGTTTGTCGGACGGCCCCTGGCGTCAGTCCAGCGATCCTTCTTCAGAGGGGTCTCTGTGCCAGTTGTCTGTTCCCCGAACCGATTCAGCCCTCCAGGACTTCCCTGGATGTGCCAGCGGTTTCTTTGCTTGATGTCCGGCTCTGACACGCGTCGTCGCGATCTTCGAACGACAGCGGTTGCCGCAGAACTCCTTTCCATCCCATCCCGATTCCCATGAGCAGCTCATTTTTCAAGAAGCGTCTTTCGCCGATCAAGCCTGGCGATCCCATTGACTACAAAGATGTGGATCTCCTGAAGAAGTTCATCACAGAGCGAGGAAAGATTCTTCCTCGTCGTCTCACGGGACTCACTGCCAAGCAGCAGCGTGATCTCACCAACGCGGTCAAGCGTGCTCGCATTGTTGCGCTTCTGCCTTTCGTCAATCCCGAGGGTTGATCATTGTGGGGGGTGGTTCCGTTCTGATTCCGATCCGGATCTTCGCCCCCTGCTGATTCGATGGCTTCTCCTGCCGGATCCGGCCTGAGCCCCCTCCATCCTGGCGATCTTGTCGGCCTCCGCGATCCGAAGGGTCCGCGTCTGGCGGTGATCGCTTCGATTCAGGAGCGCCGAGGGGACCTCAGGATTGGGTTTGAGGGGAAGCGGCAGGTTCAGCCCCTCAGGGATCTGGATCTGGTCATGGCCCTCCCATCAGGCCAGCCTGCGCCGGACCGGGTGGGAACAGGCGTCTGGGCTTTTGATGCCCCCGCTCTGGAGGCTTCCCGCCCCCGCCCCCGCCTTCTCGCTCAGGCCTGGTTGCTGTTGGTGGATGCCGGTCAGCCGGTGAGTCTGGAAGATCTGGTGAGCCTGGCGGCCGATGACGATGGTCCCGCCCATCGTGCCGGCTTCTGGCTGGAGCTTCAGGGTCCCCAGCTGTGGTTCCGTCAGCGCCAGTCACTGTTCCAACCCAGGCCTGTCGATGAGCTCAGGCAGCTGCGGCGTCAGCGGCGTCATGAGGCTCTGCTCGAACGGCGGCAGCAGGCCTGGCATGCCCTCCTCAAGGCCCGGCTGCCCCTGGATCCTGATCAGCTCGCCCCGCGGGAGCGCCAGGAATTCGACCGTCTCTGTGCCGGGGCTCTTGGCCCCCTCGACACCCCCTGGCCGGTGCCCCTGCGTCGGGCCCTTGAGGCCGCCCGCTGCTCGGACCGCCCCGCCGATCTCCGTCATCTGTTATTCGATCTCGGCCACTGGGATCCCCATCACCTGGCCACGCTGCCGGGAACCTGCTGGGCCCAGGGCTTCAGCGCTGATCATGAGGCGCTCGCCGCTGAGTTGGCGGCGGCGGCGGCAGAGCCCCATCCGTCTGATCAGGGTCGCATCGATCTCACCGATCAGCGCTGCGTCACCATCGATGATCCGGAGACGCGTGAAATCGATGATGCCCTCGGTCTTGATCGTGATCCGCAGGGGCGGCCGCGGATCTGGATTCACATCGCTGATCCTGATCGTCTGATCGAACCCGGCAGTCCCCTCGATCTTGAGGCTCGTCGTCGCGCCGCCAGCCTTTATCTTGCCGCCGGCTCGGTGCCGATGTTTCCGTTGAGCCTGGCGGCCGGTCCGATGAGTCTGCGCCAGGGCCAGCGATGCGCGGCCTGGAGTTTCGCCGTGGTGCTGGATGCCCACGGTGCCATCGCTTCCACCACCCTTCAGCGCACCTGGATCACCCCGACTTATCGCCTCAGTTACGAGGATGCTGAGGATCTGATTGAGCTCGCTCCACCGCAGGAGGAGGCCCTGGCCGAGCTCCACGCGTTGTTGCAAGGCCGCCGGCATTGGCGCGTGGCCCAGGGGGCTCTGCTGCTCGATCAACCCGAGGGCCGGATCATTGCTCGGCAGCAGCAACCGCAGCTCGAGGTGGTTGAACCTTCCAAGGCCCGGCTGTTGGTGGCCGAGGCGATGATCCTTGCCGGTGCTGCCGTGGCTGAATTCGGCCGCCAGCACGAGCTGGCGCTCCCTTATCGCAGTCAACCGGCGGCAGAGCTGCCAACGCAGCAGGAGCTCGACCTTCTGCCGGCCGGGCCCGTGCGCCATGCCGCCATCAAGCGTTGTCTCAGTCGGGGCCATACCGGCTTCCAGCCGGCCGCCCATTTCAGTCTGGGGTTGCCGGCCTACGTGCAGGCCACTTCACCGATCCGCCGGTACAGCGACCTGATCTGTCATCGGCAGCTGGCCGCTGCCCTGGCTGCCGAGCCCCTCTCGCCTCCGCTGGATGCCGAGGATCTCGGAGCGCTGCTGGCAGAGGTTGAACCGGCTCTGCGCGAAGGCCTTCAGATCAGTCGTGATGATCAACGGCACTGGCAGCAGGTCTGGTTCGAACATCATCGACAGGAGGTCTGGGAGGGGCTGTTCCTTCGCTGGCTCCGTCCCCAGGGCAGCCTGGCTCTGGTGGCGATCGAGGCTCTGGCGATGGAGTTGCCGATGCTCTGCCGAGAGCGCTCGGAGCCGGGTGATGGTCTGCAGGTGCGGTTGCTGGAGGTTGATTCGTTGGCGGATGTCCTGCGACTCGAAGCCTGTGCCCGCTTCACTGGGCCAGGCGCGTCGCCCGCAGCCAGGGGCCCCAGGGGTTGAGGCAGCCCCAGAGCCGCAGGGATTGCGGTCGATCAAGCCGCAGGAAGATCTGATGCAGGGCCGGCTCCAGGGTGATCACCGGCCATCGCCTCTGTCCGGTCTGCAGCACCCCGCCGCCATGCCCGTCGGGTTCGAACGGACCCTCCAGCAGCTGTTCTCCGGGCTCCGGTGGTGGTTCAAGTCCCGCGAATTCCAGGATTTCGTTCTCCCGGTTCAGGCGTTCGGGCGCATCCAGCACGGCTTTCACCCGTTCCGCCCAGCGCGGATGGTGCCAGGGGGTGTCCCAGAGGGGAACCGGTGCAGCCGGTGCCTGTGGGTCGTCGATCAGCGCCTCCTGCAGGGGCCTGATCGCCAGCTCTGATGGCGGAATCCGCTGCTGCACCGCCAGCGCCGCCGCCAGCCCGGCGGCCTGACCGACATTCAGGACCAGAGGTTGCAGCCGGGTGGCCCCGTTGGCGATGTGGGTGGTGCTGATCGCCTTGTCAGCCATCAGCAGGTTGACCACCGTCTCGGAGATCAGGGCTCCGTATGGGATGCAGAACGGTGTTCCGGTCCAGCGGCCTCCCCAGCGGCAGCTTTTGGCGGCCAGGGGCCAGTCCGGGCCTGGATAGTGGTGGTCGTTGGCGTAATTGCCGACAGCGATGGCGGTCACTTCACCGTCGCTGTCGCACGGGAGGGGGGCCTGACTGATGCCAGCGGCGCCGGGCAGCAGGTCCTGCTCCCGCACCAGGGCTCGTCCGATCAGGCGTCGACCCTCCCGCCAGTAGGGCATCAGGGCCAGCTCCTGGTCTCCTTCCAGGTCTCCCTGGGAGGCTTGCGCACGGTCGGGGAAGAGGCGGGCGGGCTGCAGCCAGCCTCCTGAGGCCCCTTGCAGCGCGCGTCGGAAGTGGCGGCTGTGCTCGCGCATCTCCTTCTCCAGCTCCGTCCGCTCGGCCACGGTTCCGAAGGCCCGCTGCAGCCCCTGAGGCCAGTCGTTGCCGTGGAGAGGCCAGTTGAGCATCAGCAGGTCCCCGGGCAGCCGCCCGTAGACCAGTGTTGTCTCGAGACCGAAGCGTTCCGTGGCCCCGGCAAACGGCTGGGTCAGGGGGTGGCCCTCGGGGCAGGGGCCCTGACCCATGCGGGCGATCGCCACCCAGGTCGGGGATTGCACCGGCTGTTCCTTGAAGAAGGGGTCGGACTGCAGAGCCTCAAGGGGTGGCGCACTCGGTTCCGACCAGCTCTCGCGTGATTCCCAGCCCAGGCGATGGGGGGTGTCCGCCAGGGGAAGCAGATCTCCGAGATCACTGCCGTCGATCAGAACCTCGAGGTGCAGGTGATGCTGAACGCTGGATCTATGGCCAAGGCGTTCCACGCGCAGGGCTTCGATCCGATCGCCCTGGCGTTCCACCGCCAGCAGGCGGCAGTCCGGCCACCAGCTGAGACCGGCTTCCCGCGCCCAGCGTCGCAGGATCGCTTCGGCGCTGGCCGGTCGATAGCCGAAGCAGCTCACCCAGTTGTGATCGAGGCCTTCCGGTTCCTGACGGCGCAGCTCCCGCAGCAGGGCGCCCCAGATTCCGGTCTGCCAGGGGGAGAGTTCATTGCCATCAGGGGCGCAGACCCCTGCAGCACTGACCATTCCCCCGAGCCAGGGCCCTGGGGTCAGCAGCAGCGTCCGCACCCCCGCCCGGGCCGCCTGGATGGCCGCCGCGACTCCGCCGCTGCCGCCACCCCAGACGACGATCGGCACCTGCTGAGGCTCAGCGCCGCAGAGGGGGGTGGAGGATTCGGTCACGGCGGGTCAGGCTGGGTAGGATCCGGCGCCGGCGCGAGGCCGACCGACGGTCTTCGGGTTCGCCCGTTCAGGGCATTCCCTTCGCGCTCCCACCTTGGCTGATGACCTACACCCTCACCACTCCGCTCTATTACGTCAACGACAGGCCCCATCTGGGGAGTGCCTACACCACCCTGGCCTGTGACGCGCTGGCCCGCTTCCATCGCCTCCGGGGTGAGCCGGTGGTGTTCGTGACCGGCTGCGATGAGCATGGTCTGAAGATTCAGCGCACGGCCGAAGCCGCCGGCGTCAGTCCACAGGAACACTGCGATGCCATCAGTCGTTCCTACCGTCAGCTCTGGGAGCGTTGGCAGATCAGCCAGGATGCCTTCATCCGCACCACAGATCCGCGCCATCGCCAGGTTGTCAACCAGTTCTTCGCCAGGGTTGAAGCCAGTGGTGATGTGATCGAGGGCCATCAGCAAGGCTGGTATTGCGTCGCCTGTGAGGAATTCAAGGATGATCCGGCTGAGGCTGAAGCACCCCAGTGCAGCATTCACCAGCGGCCGTTGGAATGGCGTGATGAAGTCAATCTTTTCTTCCGACTGTCGCGCTATCAGAAGCAAATTGAGGAGCTGATTTCACGGCCGGATTTCATTCGTCCAGCCAGCAGGCGTCGCGAGGTCGAAAATTTTGTTGCACAGGGATTGCGCGATTTTTCGATTTCACGGCGTCATGTGCCCTGGGGGCTCCCGGTGCCAGGCCATGAGGGCCATACCTTTTACGTCTGGTTTGATGCACTGCTGGGTTATCTCACGGCCCTCCTGCCTCAGGAGGGTGCGATCGAACTCGAACAACTGGTTGAGCACGGATGGCCAGCCCAGCTTCATGTGATCGGTAAGGATATTCTGCGTTTTCACGCGGTGTACTGGCCGGCGATGCTTCTCTCGGCCGGTCTGCCGCTGCCCGAGCAGGTGTTTGGCCATGGCTTCCTGACCAGGGAGGGCCAGAAGATGGGCAAGTCGATCGGCAATGTTCTGGACCCTGAAGTACTTCTTGAGCGCTGTGGTCGAGATGCTGTGCGCTGGTATCTGCTGCGCGATATTCCTTTCGGAGATGATGGTGATTTTCAGCAGCAGCGCTTCATCGATCTGGTCAACAATGATCTGGCCAATACCATCGGTAATCTTCTGAATCGCACATCCTCGATGGCGCGCCGCTGGTTTGATGGTGTGCCTCCGTCGCTGGCGGCTCAGGAGGCCAGCCATCCTTTGGCTGCGGCTTCCTTCCAGGTTCGTCAGGAGGTGATTTCCGGCTTTGAGGATCTTGATTTTCGTCGTGCCGCCGAGGCGGTGCTGCAGCTGGCGATCGCCGCCAACGGCTTCCTCAATGACCGGGCTCCCTGGAGTCGGATGAAACAGGAAGGCCAGCGCGACAACGTTGGCGATGATCTCTATGCGGTGCTTGAGGCGACGCGCTGGATCGCCCTGCTGCTGGCTCCCCTGCTGCCGGATCTTTCAGCCCGGATGCTGGAGCAGCTCGCTCAGGAGCCGCTTCAGCCGTCCGGTCCCTGGCTTCAGCAGCTCGACTGGGGGCTGCTCGCCCCGGCCCTGGCGCTGCCGGAACCGACGCCGGTGATGGGACGCCTGGACCTGGAGGATCCCCTGTGAGTCTTCCCACGGCCCTGGCCGGGATCGTGGTGCTTCTGGCGTCGATCGCTGGTTGTCTGAGCCATCCCGATCGCTCCGATGTTCCCACGCCTTTTGTTCTGCGGTCCCTGAACCTCCGCGAGCAGGACAGCGAGGGACGCCCCGCCTGGCAGGTCACCAGCCCTGAGGCCCGTTATGACATCAATCGCCGACTGGCCACGGCGGTCAGGCCTGTCGGTGTGATTTACGCCGTCGGCAAGCCCCTCTACCAGCTGACCGCCGAACGGGCGATGGTCGTCAATGACGGTGAGGTGATTCAGCTGGAGGGTGCGGTGAGCATCCGCCGTCTCGGTGATCGGCCCGTGCAGGTGCAGGCCGAGCGGCTGCGCTGGTATCCGGCACGCTCCTGGATTGATATTGAGCATCAGCCGAGCCTTCGCGAAGGGCTCAGTCGCGTCCGCGCCGGGCAGGCCAGCATCAATCTCCGCACCGAAGTCGTGCAGCTGCGTCAGAACCCGGTGTTTGAGCGGTGGTCGACCGCTGCGCCGAGCTCCACGGCTCCTGCTCCCACTCCTGCTTCCACGGCATCACCGCCGCTGTCTCTGCAGGCCAGCCAGGCCGAATGGTCGTTGCGGTCCGGAGACTGGCGTGCGCTCGGTCCGATCCGGGGAGAGCGACGCCTCCCAGGCACGGGCGCTGGACAGACCGTGAGTGCCTCCTCGATGCGGGGCAGTTCCAGAGATCAGAACCTGGAGTTGCTGGCGCCGGTCCTTCTGATCGACCCGGCACAGACGACACGCATCGAGGCCCAGCGCACCCACATCGATCTGGTCTCCCAACGGATCGCCTCCGAGCTGCCCGTACGGGCCACCGCCGCCACGCTCGTGGTCCAGGGGTCGGGTTTCACGGTCGACCTGAAGCAGAATCAGGCCCTGATCCCAGCCGGCTGCCAGGTGCGTCAGCCGGGTTGGGAACTCCAGGCCGGTCAATGCCGCTGGAACTGGATCAGCCGTCAGATCCAGGCCGAGAACGATGTGG